>NZ_WTFF01000116.1 GCF_019400985.1 Streptomyces bambusae | reverse complement strand
GGACGCGTGCGGGGACACCGGGGGGGGGGCGGAGGGGTTCGGGCGGGCGTGGGGGGGGGCCCGGCGGGAGGCCCTGGGGGAGGCCCGCCCGGCGGGCGGGGAGCGGTAGGGCCGGTCGTCCCGTCCCCGCCCCCCCCGGTGGGGCCGGGCACCCCGGGGGCCGCCGGGCGGCCGCGGCGGGCGCCGCGGCCGCACGGCGGGGGACGGGCTTCAGCCCTTGGGGATCCAGGGCGGGGTCTGGCCCCAGGACCATACGGGGACCTTGGCGGCGTCGACCGGGGGCGGGTTCTCGCCCGAGTAGATCAGGGCCATCCGGGTGCCCCACTCGATGTAGTAGACGAACACCGCGCGGAACTCCGGGTCCGTCGGCAGGCCGACCTCGTCGGCCGTGTCGAGCAGCAGGTCCACCCAGCGGCGGCGCTGCTTCTCGGTGATGCCGCGGCCCAGGTGCTTGGTGGCCATGTGCTGGTGGCCGCCGTGGTGGGCCGTGTACTCGGCCGGTCCGCCGAACACCTCGCCGAGCCAGGCGGCCACGTGCCGGGGGTGCCCGGGGTCCATGCCCCGGAAGACGGGCTCCAGCACGGGGTCCCGCAGGGCGTGGCCGTAGAAGGCGTCGGTGAGGCGCTGCAGCGCCTCCGCGCCGCCCATCCACTCGTAGATCGTGGGTGTGGTGCTCATCGCTGTGCGGCGGCCTTTCCGGTGCCGAGGACGTCGGTCGTCAGGTAGTGCTGCATCTCCTCGATGGCCGTCACGTACGGCCGGATCGCGTTGAAGAACGCGGGGAAGTGCTCCCCCTTGCGGAAGCCCTGGAGGTGGTCGTCGATCGAGGTCCAGCGGATCCGCAGGATGTAGCGCTCACGCTCCTCCTGGCAGCGGGCCAGCTCGTAGTCGATGCACTCGGGCGAGGCCGCCAGGGACTCCGCGGCACGGCGGTAGGCGTCCTCGAAGGCCTGCTGGTCGTCCAACGCGATGCGGTAGCGGATGTACTCGACGGTCGTGGTCATGGACTGTCTCTCCCTCGGTCGGGTGCGCAGGTCCACCTTGACGGCGCGGCGGAGCGGACGTCAGGCGAATGCCTCATTCCTCCCCGGACTCCGTGGAGTCGGACTCCGTGGAGTCGGGGGAGGAACCGGCGTCCTTCGCGAGGTCCGGACCCTTCGCCCGGACCTCCTGGACGTGTTCGAGGGACGCGCGCAGGTCGGCCAGCCAGGCGTCCGTGTTGCGGCCCACCAGGCGTACGCACCAGGCGAGGGCGTCGGCGCGGCTGCGGGCCACGCCGCCGGCGACCAGGGTGTCGAGCACCTGGCGCTCGGACTGGCGCAGCCGGGTCATCACCGGGACGGCGAGGTGGGTGAACAGGACGCGCTCACCGCCGGCGCCCTCGACGCCCCAGGCGACCTTGCGCCGGTAGAGGGCCTCCGCCTCGCGGGCCACTTCGATGCGCTGTTCCCGGGTGCGTTCCCGGAACTCCTTCACCGACTCGGCCGCGGGGATGCGGCCGACGACGGTGATCTCCTCGCGGTCGATCACGACGTCTACGAGGCTCTCGTAGACGTCCACCGGCAGGCGCTCGGCGAACCAGCCGCGGAGTTGCTCACGCTGTTCGGCTGTAATCATGTAATCAACGTTGCATCCGACCCCTCCTTGATCGCAAGGGCCGGGGGGAAGGTCGTCGGGCGGCCCGCCCCGTCGGCCGGCAGCGGCGGCTCTCCCGGCCGGCAGCGCCGGCTCACCCCAGCGACCGGTAGCGGTGGATCAGCGAGACAGCCATCGCTCCCTCGCCCACCCCCGACGCGACCCGCTTGATCGAGTGCGCCCGGACGTCGCCGGCTGCGAAGACGCCGGGGACGCTGGTCTCCAGCGGGTACGGGGCCCGCTCCAGGCTCCACTCCGCCGGCAGCTCGCCGCCGTTGGAGATCAGGTCGGAGCCGGTCAGCACGAAGCCGTGGTCGTCGCGCTCCACCACGCCCGCCAGCCAGGCCGTGTGCGGGCGGGCGCCGATGAAGGTGAACATGAAGCGGGCCGGGACCTCGCTGTCCTGCCCGGTCGCCGCGTCGTGCAGGGTGATGCGCTCCAGGTGCTCCCCGCCGTCCAGGCGGACCACGGTCGTGCGGACCCTGACCTCGATGTTCGGGGTGCGCCCGATCTCGTCGACCAGGTAGCGGGACATGCTCGCGTCCAGGGACGCGGCCCGGACCAGGATCGTCACGCGCGCCGCGTACTTGGCGAAGTGGACGGCGGCCTGGCCCGCGGAGTTGGCGCCGCCGATGATGAAGACGTGCTGGGAGATGCAGGCCGAGCTCTCCGTGGTGGCAGCGCCGTAGTACAGGCCGGCGCCCTCGAACCGCTCCGCGCCCGGCGCCTCCAGGCGGTTGTACGCGACCCCGGTCGCCAGCAGGACCGTCTCGGCCGAGATCTCCGTGCCGTCCGCCAGCGTGAGGACCTTCGCCGGGTCGTCGCGGGTCAGCGAGACCACCTCCACCGGGTGCAGGATCTCCGCGCCGAACCGGGCCGCCTGGATGGTGGCCCGGCGGGTCAGGTCGCCGCCGGACAGGCCGGAGGGGAAGCCCAGGTAGTTCTCGATCAGGCTGGACGTCCCCGCCTGGCCGCCCGGCGCCCGGGCGTCCAGCATCAGCGTGGACAGGCCCTCGGAGGCCGCGTAGACGCCCGCCGCGAGGCCGGCCGGGCCGGCGCCGACGATCACGCACTCGTAGTGCGGCCGGGAGGCCGTGGTGGCCAGGCCCAGTGCCTCGGCCAGATCGGCGTCGGCCGGCGCGGCCAGCAGCCGTCCGTCGGGGAAGCGGACCAGCGGGAGGGCCGCGTCGGGGCGGTCGGCGAGCAGCGTCAGGGCCTCCGGGTCGCGCTCGACGTTGAGGAAGCGGAAGGGCTGGCCGTTGCGCGTGAAGAAGTCCCGTACGGCGTGGGTGCCGGGCGAGACCAGATGGCCGGCGACGATGATCCCGTCGTACGCGGGCCGGTAGGTGGCGAGCCAGTCCGACAGCAGGTCGTCCAGGACCGGGAAGAGCCGCTCGTGCGGCGGGTCCCAGGGCTTGAGCAGGTAGTAGTCCAGCCGCACCCGGTTGATGGCGGTGATCGCCGCGTCCGTCTCGGCGTACGCGGTCAGCAGCACCCGGCGGGCGTCCGGGAACCGGCTGACCGCCTCCAGCAGGAACTCCACCCCGGTCACGTCCGGCATCCGCTGGTCCACCAGGAACAGCGCCGGGTCGTGGCCGCGCTCGTCCAGGGAGTCCAGGATCTTCAGGGCGTCGGCGGCCGAGGAGGCGCCGAGCACCCGGTAGCGGTCGCCGTAGGCGGTGCGCAGGTCGCGGCGGACGGCGCGGAGCACCTGCGGGTCGTCGTCGACGGCGAGGATGACCGGCTTGCGGCTCTCGGCGTGCGGGGGCCTGTCGGCGTGCGAGGGCCTCTCGGCGTGCGGGGGCCTGTCGGTGGTCGCGGCACTCTCGGCGTGCGGAGCCCTCCCGTCGTGTGCGGCCGTCCCGCCGTGTGCGGCCTTCCCGGCGTGTCCGGCCCTCCCGGCATGCGCGGCCCTCCCGGCGCGGGGCGCCGCGGGGACGCCGCCCTGCGCCCGGGCGCCCTCCGGTGCCGCGCTCACGCCGCGTCCAGCATGAGCCGGTCGGCGTAGCACCAGGCCCAGGTCTCGCCCGGCTCGTGGGAGGCCGCCACGGGGTGCTCGGTGCGGCGGAAGTGCCGGGTGGCGTGACGGTTCTTCGAGGAGTCGCAGCACCCGACGTGCCCGCAGCTCAGGCACATCCGCAGGTGCACCCACTGGTCGCCGAGGGCGAGGCACTCCTCGCAGCCCTCGCTGCCCGGTACCACCGGGCGCACCTCATCGAGGTGTGTGCAGATCCTGTCCACCGGCCCCGTCCTTCCCGTTTGTCCCGAGATTCCTGGAGACCATAGGGCGGCGACGCCGCGGCGGTTCGGTGATTCGGCCGACATCAGGAAGTCCGAGGGCTACTTCCTGAACTCCGCGGGCGACTACCTGAAGTGCCGGGACGACCTTGGCCGCTACCTCACGAAGTCGCACACGGGCGCTTTGACGCGGGCTCCCGGCGCCACCAGTGTGGACGACGCCAACGACAACGGGCGGCGCCTGGAGGAATCCGTGAGCAGAAAGATTCTGGTCATTGTCTCCGAACACGGTTACTGGGCCGAGGAACTGATAGGCCCGGTTTCGACGTTCGACGCGCAGGGCTACGAGGTCGTATTCGCCACTCCCACCGGAAAGCGGGCGCACGCGCTGCCGCCGAGCCTCGACGCGGACTACATCGATCCTCCACTGGGCCGCTCGGTCACCACCGAGGAGAACGCCCGGCTGGGCCGGGAGTTCGAGCGCTCCAGCCGGCTGGACTCGCCGCTCGACATCGAGGCCTGGGTCCCGGAGCGCCCGTACACCAGCGACGAGGGCTACCTGCGCAAGCTGGAGCAGTACCACCGCGACCTGGACCGGCTGGACGCGGACATCGCAGGCTACGACGCGATCCTCATCGTCGGCGGCAGCGGACCGATCGCCGACCTCGCCAACAACGAGCGGGTGCACGCCCTGATCCTGGCCTTCCGCAAGGCCGGCAAGGTCGTGGCCGCCGAGTGCTACGGCGTCGCCTGCCTGGCCTTCGCCCGCGACTGGGACGACCGCAGGAGCATCATCTGGGGCAAGCACGTCACCGGGCACTGCAAGGAGTACGACTACAAGGACGGCACCGGATTCCTCGGCACCGACTTCAACATGGGCCCGCCGCCGTACCCGCTGGAGTACATCCTGCGCGACGCGACCGGGCCGCACGGGGCCTATCACGGGAATTTCGGGAAACCGGTCTCGGTGATCGTCGACCACCCCTTCGTCACCGGCCGTTCGACCCCCGACTCGTATCTCACGGGGCAGAAGATCGTGGAAGTACTGGAGCACGGTCTCACCCGTTACGGGTGGTAGGCCGAGGGGGAATTCATGAATGCCACTCCCGGCCGGGAAAGGCTGATCGATCAGTTCAAGGCCGACGGCCTCACGGTGATGTTCGGAAATCCGGGGACGGTGGAACAGGGATTCCTCGACGCCGCGGACGCGGCGGAGGATTTCGCGTACGTCCTCGCCCTCCAGGAGACCGTCGCCGCCGGCATCGCCGACGGCTACGCACGGGCCACCGGCGGCGCCGCCCTGCTCCAGCTGCACTCCGGCGTGGGCCTGGGCAACGGCATCGGCATGCTCTACCAGTCGCTGCGCGGCCACACCCCGCTGGTCGTCGTCGCCGGTGACGCCGGGGTCCGCTACGACGCCATGGACGCCCAGATGGCCGCCGACCTGGTGGCCATGGCCCGCCCGGTCACCAAGTACGCCACCCGGGTGACCGACCCGAACTCCGTGCTGCGCACGGTCCGTCGGGCCGTGAAGATAGCCCTGACCCCGCCGCGCGGGCCGGTGTTCGTGGCCCTGCCGATGGACGTCCTGGACGAGCCCAACTCCGAGCCGGTGCGGCCGGCCGTGGTCCCGCTGACCGACGTCGCCCCCTCGCCGGCCTCCGTCGGACGGGCCGCGCAGCTGCTGGCCGGCGCCGAGCGGCCCGTCGTCCTCGTCGGCGACGGGGTCGCGCTCTCCGGGGCGCAGGCCGAGCTCGCCGCCGTCGCCGAGCTGCTGGGCGCCGACGTGTACGAGGTGGACTCCAGCGAGGTCAACATCGCGGCCTCGCACCCGCTGCGGCGCGGGCAGACGGGCCACATGTTCGGCCCGCACAGCAGGGAGCTGGTCCGGGACGCGGACGGGGTCCTGATCGTGGGCACCTACGTGTTCCCCGAGGTCTTCCCGGAGCTGGACAGCCCCTTCCGGGCGGACGCGAGGATCGTGCACATCGACCTGAACGCCTACGAGATCGCCAAGAACCACCCCGTCGACCTCGGGCTCGCCGCCGACCCCCGGCAGGCGCTGCGCGCCCTGGCCGGCGTACTGGAGCGGGAGCTGACCGGGCCGCGGCGGGCCGCCGCGGCCGACCGCCTGGCGGCCCGGACCCGGGAGCGGGACGGCGCGCGGCAGGCGGCGCGGGCGCACGACGACGACACGCCGATGGCCGTCTTCCTGCGCACGCTCGCCGAGCGCACCGGGGGCGACCTGATCGTCTTCGACGAGGCGCTGACCACCTCCCCGCTGGTCACCCGCCACCTGCCGGCCGAGCGGCCCGGCGACTACCACCTCACCCGCGGCGGTTCGCTCGGCGTCGGCTTCCCCGGCGCGGTCGGGGCGAAGCTGGCCCGCCCGGACCGGCTGGTCGTCGGCTTCGCCGGCGACGGCGGGGCGATGTACACCTACCAGGCGCTGTGGACGGCCGTCCGGCACGGCATCGACGCCAAGTTCGTCGTCTGCAACAACCGCAAGTACCGGCTGCTGGACGACAACATCGCCCAGTACTGGCGGGAGCGGTCCCTTCCCGAGCACGCCTTCCCCGGGTCCTTCGACCTCTCGCACCCCGAGATCGACTTCGCGGGGCTGGCCCGGGCACTGGGGGCGGCCGGCACCCGGGTGGAGAAGCCCGAGGAGGCGGTGGCCGCCGTGGGCCGGATGCTCGGGCACCCCGGGCCGTTTCTCGTGGACATCCAGATCTGAGCACCGGTCGCGGACCGGAAGAGGGAGGACACATGCCTGCCGAGGGGTTCACCGAGGACGCGATCCGAGGCCTCGCCGAGCGCTGGTACGCCGCGCTGGACCGGCACGCCGACCTGGCGCGGGTGCTCGGCCACGTCACCGAGGACCTGGAGTTCGCCGTTCCCGAGGACACCTTCCTGGGGCACGAGGGCTTCAGCCGCTGGTACGACGCCGTCACCCACCGCTTCTTCGACGAGGTGCACACCGTGACCAAGGTGGAGCCGGTGATCGAGGGCGACCGGGCCGTGGTCCGGGTCCTGGTCAACTGGCAGGCCAAGGTCTGGGACCCGCCGGCCGCGCGCAGCGTGTGGCTCGGCTTCGACGCCGACCAGACCTGGACGGTCGTACCCGGGCCCGAGGGGCCCCGGATCAAGAGGTACACGGTCAACGAGCTGGCCCCGATGCCCGGTTCGGGCTCGCTGTGACGGCGGGGGAGGGACGATGACCGAGGTGACACCGCAGCGGGTGCGGGCCGCATACCGGGCCCTGGGCTCCGGGGACCGCGACCGCATCCTGGAGTACTACGCGCAGGACCTGCGCTGGCTGGTCCCCGGCAACCACCCGCTGGCCGGCCGGTACGAGGGCCTGGACGCCTTCCTGGAGCTGATGGGCCGGACCCACAAGCTCACCGGGGGCACCTTCCGGATGGACCTGGAGGCGGTCCTGGTCGGCGAGGACTGCTCCGCCGACGTCTGCCGCAACACCGCCCTGCGGGCCGGCGCGGACGAGGCGTCCGGGTCTCCGTACGAGCGGATGGACTACCAGGTCTTCCACTTCATGCGCTGGCGGGACGGCCGGATCACCGAGGGCCGGGACGGCCTGTTCGGGGACACGGCCGTGGCCTTCAGCCAGTTCTGGGCGCCCTTCGCCCCGAACGGCGACCGCAGGGACTGACGAGGGGATCCGACATGGACGCGCGGACCATTCTGACCAAGTACTACGAGTACGCCAACGCGGGCGACTGGGACCGCTGGTGCGACCTGTTCGCCGAGGACCAGGTCATGGACGAGCAGCTCGCCGGCCACATCGAGGGCCTGGACACCCTGCGCTCGATGATGAAGGGCATGGGGACCATGTACCAGGTCTTCCGGAACGAGCCGGTGCACTTCCTGGTCGACGGGGAGAAGGCCGCGGCCGTCTCGCACCTGAGCGCCGTCAGCGCCTCGGGCGCGGCGGTCGAGGCCGAGGTGATGAACTTCTTCAGGATCGTCGACGGGAAGATCGCGTACATGGCGAACTACCACGACACCGCCCCGTTCCAGGTCCTGAGCCAGGGCTGAGGGGGCGGCGACCCGTGAGCGAGCGCGAGAGAGACACCTACGACTACGTCGTCATCGGCTCCGGCACCGCCGGCAGCGTGCTGGCCAACCGGCTCAGCGAGGACCCGGACACCTCGGTCCTCGTCCTGGAGGCCGGCGGCTCCCGGATCCCGCCCGAGGTGGACGACCCGCCCTCCTGGTACAAGCTGCTCGGCGGGCCCCTGGACTGGGGCTACACCGGCGTCGCGCAGCCCGGCCTGGACGGCCGGCGGGTGTACGAGCCGCGTGGCAAGGCGCCCGGCGGCAGCAGCAACCTGTACATCATGATGCACATCCGGGGCCACGCATCGGACTTCGACAACTGGGCCTACCAGGGCGCGGCGGGCTGGTCGTACCAGGACGTGCTGCCGTACTTCGCCCTGACGGAGGCGCAGGAGGACGTCACCGCGGCCACCACCGGCACCCGCGGCCCGCAGCGCATCACCAACGCCGGGATGCACCGGCCCAGCCCGGTCTCGCGGGCCTTCATCGACGCCGCCGTGGAACTCGGCCACACCGAGATCGCCGACTTCAACACCGACGGCCCCCGGGGCGGCCTGTTCGGCACCGGCTGGCACCACATCGATGTGGCCGACGGCCGCCGCCAGGGCGCGCTGGCCTGCTACCTGGAACCCGCGCTGACCCGCCCGAACCTCACCCTGCGCACCGGCGCGCAGACCACGCGGCTGCTGTTCGACGGGGACACCTGCACCGGCGCCGAGTACGTCCAGCTGGCCCCGCCCGCCGACTTCCCGGGCCGCGACGTGCGCGACAGCCACGGCACCGCCGGGGAGCCGGGTCTGCACACCGTACGGGCCCGCCGCGAGGTGATCGTGGCGGCCGGTGCCATCGAGTCGCCCAAGCTGCTGCTGCTCTCCGGCATCGGATCGCCCGGGCAGCTGCGCGAGCACGGCATCGAGGTGGTCCGGGCGCTGCCCGGCGTGGGCGAGAACTTCCACAACCACGTCCTGACCGGGCTGATGGCCGAGGTCACCCAGGAACTGCCGGCGCCGACGCAGAACCTCTCCGAGAGCGCGCTGTTCCTGTCCTCCGTACCGGGCCTGCCCGCCCCGGACCTCCAGATCGCCTTCGTGCACGTCCCGTTCGACGTGATCGTCGGCCGGTCCCACCCGAACACCGTCAGCATCCTGCCCGGCGTGGTCCGCCCGGTCTCCCGCGGCTGGATCCGGCTCGCGAGCGCCGACCCGCTGGCCCAGCCGCTGATCAACCCCAACTACCTGGGCGACCGCTGGGACCTGGAACGGATGGTGCAGGGCGTCGAACTGGCCCGGGAGATCTTCGCGACCTCGGCCTTCTCGCCCTGGTACAAGCAGGAGCTCCAGCCCGGCCCCGGCCACTCCTCCGACGACGAGCTGCGCACCTTCGTCAAGCAGACGTCGGAGAGCTACCACCACCAGTCCGGCTCCTGCCGGATGGGCACCGACGACCTGTCGGTCGTCGACCCGCAGCTGCGGGTGCACGGGGTGCGCAACCTGCGCGTCGTGGACGCGAGCGTCATGCCCGCGGTCCCGTCCGGCAACTGCCACGCCGCCATCGCGATGATCGCCGAACGCGCGGCGGACTTCCTGAAGGGAGTGTCCCGTGCCTGACGCCGTCCTGCGCGAGGGCCCGCTCACCGGGACCCGGATAGCGGTCCTGGTCGAGAGCGACTTCTACGAGCCGGAGATCTTCTACTACCAGCGCCGGTTCGCCGAGGAGGGCGCCGAGGTCGACTTCCTGACCCGGCTGTGGGGCAACGACTCCCTCACCTTCACCGGCCACGAGTGGCGGGCGCCGTTCACCGCCGACCGGAGCCTGGAGGGCATCGGTGACGAGGAGCTGCGCCGCTACGCCGCCCTGATCGTGCCCTCGGGCATGGTCGCCGACCGGCTGCGCTACACCGAGGACGTGGACATGCCGGCGCCGGCCACCGAGCTGCTGCGCCGGGCGTTCGAGGAGCCGACCGTCCTCAAGGGGATCATCTGCCACGGCATGTGGCTGGCCGCCTCGATCCCGGGCAAGGTCCGCGGACGCAAGGTGGTGTGCCACAACAACCTCATCGGTGACGTGCGCAACATGGGCGCGCAGTACGTGGACGAGGACGTCGTCGTGGACGGGGACCTGGTCACCGGCCGCACCGGCGCCCACCACCACCTCTTCGCCCGCACCTTGATCGACCTGATCACGGCCGGTCAGGCCCGGAGGGCCGGCTGATGCGCTGGTCGCACGTGGGCCTGAACTGCGCCGACCAGAAGACCACCGAGGAGTTCTACACCCGGTACTTCGGCTTCGCCCGGGCCCGGGTGGTCGACCTCGGCTCCTCGCAGATCGTCTTCCTGCGCCGCGGGGACGCGTACCTGGAGCTCTTCCCGGCCGGGGCCCGGCCCGCCCGCCCGGCGAACGACGACGGGCCGCAGGCCCCCGGCCGGATGCGCCACCTCGCCTTCCGGACCGACAGCGTCGACGCCTTCCTCGCCGGCATCGGGGACGCCGCCGACATCACCCTCGGCCCGCTCGACTTCGACGACTTCATCTGCGGCTGGCGTTCGGTGTGGCTGCGCGACCCCGACGGGGTGATCGTCGAGGTCAGCCAGGGATTCGAGGACGAGGACCGCCCGACCGCCGCGCCCGACCACCACGCAAAGGACGGTGCATGACCCATGGCTGACGCCGTGAGCTTCTCCTTCTCCGACACCATCGCGGGCTACGTCGGCCGCTTCGACTCCGCTGCCCGGCGCCTGACGCTGCGGACCGCCGACGGCCGCGAGTTCGAGGTCTCGCTGGCCTCCGGACCCAGCGCCGAGCTGGTCCGCAACCTGGACGAGCCGTACATCGACGCCTCCGGGCACATCGACGAGATGCTCTCGCCCGGCCGCTTCCTCTTCGCCTACGGCGTCCACTACCCCGAACACGGCGGCCGGTTCGACGCCAAGCGCCTGGTGTTCCTCGGGCGCGGCTCGGAGGACTTCCGGTTCGAGGAGCCCAGCTGGTGGATCAAGCAGATCGAGTCGCTGGCCACCTTCTACCGCAAGGCCCAGTTCGGCGACGGGCCGGTGGACTTCACCGCGTACCGCACCGAGATCCGGCTCGGCGGCGACAAGACCGCCAGCCACGTCCAGGAGACCGACACCATCTCCCGGCTGGTCTACGGCATGGCCTCCGCCTACCTGCTGACCGGCAAGGACGAGTACCTGGAGGTCGCCGAGCGCGGCACCGAGTACCTGCGGGGGCACATGCGGGTGGTGGACGGCGAGGAGGACGTGGTCTTCTGGTACCACGGCATCAGCGTGGACGGGGACACCGAACGCAAGCTGTTCACCTCGGAGTTCTCCGACGACTACGACGCGATCCCGATGTACGAGCAGATCTACGCCCTGGCCGGCCCGATCCAGACCTTCCGGGTCACCGGCGACACCCGGATCAAGGACGACGCGGACGCCACCATCCGGCTGTTCGACAAGTTCTTCCTGGACCGCGAGCAGGGCGGCTACTACTCGCACATCGACCCGATCCTGTTCAGCGCCGACCACGAGTCGCTGGGCGAGAACGCCGAGCGCAAGAACTGGAACTCCGTCGGCGACCACGCGCCCGCGTACCTGATCAACCTGTACCTGGCGACCGGCGAGCAGAAGTACGCCGACTTCCTGGAGTACACCTTCGACACCATCGCGGAGCGCTTCCCGGACTACGACAACAGCCCCTTCGTCCAGGAGCGCTTCCACCGCGACTGGTCCCACGACACCGCGCACAGCTGGCAGCAGAACCGCGCGGTCGTCGGCCACAACCTCAAGATCGCCTGGAACCTGATGCGGATGAACTCCCTCACGCCCAAGCCGGCGTACGAGGAGCTCGCCCGCAGGATCGGCGAGACCATGCCGGCGGTCGGCAGCGACCTCCAGCGCGGCGGCTGGTACGACGTGGTGGAGCGGCTCAAGGACGGCGACCAGGAGACGTATCGTTTCGCCTGGCACGACCGCAAGGCCTGGTGGCAGCAGGAGCAGGCGATCCTCGCCTACCTCATCCTGCACGGCACCCTCGGCGGCGAGCAGTTCCGCAAGGAAGCCCGCCAGGCCGAGTCCTTCTACAACACCTTCTTCCTCGACCACGACGAGGGAGCCGTCTACTTCAACGTGCTCGCGGCCGGCACGCCGTACCTGCTCGGCACCGAGCGGCTCAAGGGCAGCCACTCGATGTCCATGTACCACTCGGCGGAGCTGTGCTACCTCGCCGCCGTCTACAACAACCTGCTCGTGGCCGGCCGGGAGATGGACTTCCACTTCAAGCCCGCGCCGTCCGACCTGCCCGGCCGCCTCCTGCGCGTCTCGCCCGACCTGCTGCCCGCGGGCTCGGTGCGGATCGCGTCCGTGGAGATCGACGAGAAGCCGTACGAGGAGTTCGACGCGGACGCGCTGACCGTCACCCTCCCGGACGTCCAGGGGCGGGTCAAGGTCAAGGTCCGGCTCCGGCCGGTGACCAAGTAGCGCCAACGGGGGCGCCCCGAATCGAGGGGATCGACACCATGACTCTCACCGTCAAGGAACGCCGGAACAAGACGGGCACCGTGCTCGTCGCCACCGGCGAGATCAACAGCGAGACCTCGGGCCGGCTGCTGCAGGCCCTGCTGCCGCTGGTCCGCGAGGGCCGGCCGCTGCGCATCGACCTCACCGCCGTCACCTACGTCTCCAGCGCGGGCCTGCGCACCCTGCTCGTGGTCTACCGCGAGGCCCAGCACGCCGACGTCGCCGTCACCCTGCACGGGGTCGGCGAAGAGGTCCGGTTCGTGATGTCGGCCACCGGCTTCCTCGACTTCTTCGAGACCGGCGAGGCCGAGGCCGCCCAGGCCAAGGCCCAGGCCAAGGCGAAGACCACGGCCACGGCCACGGCGCAGGCGGCCCGATGAGCGAGACGCAGTCCGACCAGGTGCTGCGCGTCGACGCGTACCCGACCCACCAGGTGGGCGGGTACCGCGTCCGCGCCGGCAAGCCCTACCCCTTCGGGGCCAACGTGGTCCCCGGCGGGGTCAGCTTCTCCGTCTTCTCCGACCAGGCCACCTCCATGACCCTGGTCCTCTACCGGCGCGGAGCGCCCGAGCCGATGGCCGAGCTGGAATTCCCCGAGGAGTTCCGGACGGGATCCGTCTTCGCCATGACGGTCTTCGGCCTCGACCACGAGAACATCGAGTACGGCTACCGGGCCGACGGCCCCTACGACCCCCTCACCGGCCACCGCTTCGACGCCCGCCAAATCCTCTCCGACCCCTACGCCCGGCTGATCTCCGGCCGGGACGTCTGGGGCGTCGAACCCGACCGCGGCCGCACCTACCAGTACCGCTCCCGGGTGTGCCTGCAGGACTTCGACTGGGGCGACGACACCCCGCTGCGCATCCCGGCCGAGGACCTCGTCGTCTACGAGGCCCACGTCCGCGGCTTCACCCGCCACCCCTCCTCGGGCGTCACCGCGCCCGGCACCTTCGCGGGGCTGCGGGAGAAGATCCCGTACCTCAAGGAGCTGGGGGTCAACTGCATCGAGCTGCTGCCCGTGTTCGAGTTCGACGAGAGCGACAACCCGCGCAGCAACCCCGAGACCGGCGAGGAGCTCTTCGACTACTGGGGCTACAACACCGTCTCCTTCTTCGCCCCCAAGGCCGGCTACGCGGCCACCGGACGCTACGGCATGCAGGGCGACGAGTTCCGCACCCTGGTCAAGGACCTGCACGCCGCCGGCATCGAGGTCATCCTCGACGTCGTCTTCAACCACACCGCCGAGGGCAACGAGCAGGGCCCGACGATCTCCTTCAAGGGCCTGGACAACGCCACGTACTACATGCTCACCCCCGAGGGGTACTACTTCAACTTCAGCGGCACCGGCAACACGGTCAACTGCAACCACCCCGTGGTCCGCAACTACGTCCTGGACTGCCTGCGCCACTGGGTCGCCGACTACCACATCGACGGCTTCCGCTTCGACCTCGCGGCCATCCTCGGCCGGGCCCTGGACGGCGCCCCGCTGCCCAACCCGCCGCTGCTGGAGCTGCTCGCCTTCGACCCCGTCCTGCGGCACACCAAGCTCATCGCCGAGGCCTGGGACGCGGCCGGGCTCTACGAGGTCGGCAACTTCCCGGCGTACGGCCGCTGGGCCGAGTGGAACGGCAAGTACCGTGACACCGTACGCCGCTTCCTCAAGGGCGACGAGGGCGTCACCGGCGACCTCGCCACCCGCATCGCCGGCTCGCCCGACCTGTACGCCGGCCGCGGCACCGCCGCCTCCGTCAACTTCCTGACCGCGCACGACGGATTCACCCTCGCCGACCTCGTCTCGTACAACGACAAGCACAACGAGGCCAACGGCGAGAACAACAACGACGGCGCCAACGACAACAACAGCTGGAACTGCGGAGCCGAGGGACCCACCGACGACCCCGACATCAACCGGCTGCGGCTGCGCCAGATGAAGAACGCCCTCGCCATCCTCCTCACCAGCCAGGGCATCCCGATGCTGCTGTCGGGCGACGAGGTGGCCCGCACCCAGCAGGGCAACAACAACACCTACTGCCAGGACAACGAACTCTCCTGGTTCGACTGGCAGCAGGTGGAGCACAACGCCGAACTGCTGGACTTCACCCGGAAGATGATCGCCTTCCGCAAGCGCCACCGCGAGCTGCGCTCCACCGCCCACCCCACCGGGCGGATGCGGGAGCAGCTCGGCCTGCCCGACATCAGCTGGCACGGCGAGCGGGCCTGGCAGCCCGACTGGTCGCCGGGGTCCCGGCTGCTGGCGGTGGCGCGCTGCGGCAGCGGCGACGACGACGTCGTGTACGTGGCGATGAACTCCCACTGGGAGTCGCACGACCTGGAACTGCCCGCCCTGCCGGGGGGCCGGACCTGGCACGTGTTCGCCGACACCGGCGCCGAGGCCCCGTACGACATCCGCACCCCCGGCGCGGAACCGGAGCTGGACCACGCCGGCACGTACCTGATCGGCCCGCGCTCGGTCGTGATCCTGGTCGGCCGTACACCCGAAGGCCGTACACCCGAAGGAGACTGACATGCCGCTTTCCGTGTCCCTGAGCATCGAGGGCGACACCACGGTGATCGAGCTGGCCGGGGAGCTCGACGCGAGCACCGCCCCCGACTTCCACCAGACCATCGAGAAGGCCGCCGGGCACGGCACCGCCACCGTCGAGATCAGGATGGCGGGCGTCGGCTACATGGCCAGCGCCGGACTGCGCTCCCTGGTCTTCGCCCAGCAGAAGGTGGCCGGCCACGTCACCGTCAAGGTGGTCGGCGCGATCGAGCCGGTCGCCCGCACCATCCGCACCGCCGGCCTGGACCGCAGCATCGTCCTGACCGATGGCTGACAACCGCCGCCGCGGGGCCTTCCTCGCCGAGCCCGCAGCCGACGAGCTGCAGGTCCCGGCCTGCCTCGGCTCGCTCGCCGCCATCGCCGCCTTCGTGCAGGCGGTGGCCGGGCGGGCCGGGCTGGACCAGGGGTCCGCGTACCGGCTGCGGCTGGCCGTGGACGAGCTGGCGACGAACATCGTGACGCACGGCTACCGGGGCGGCGACGGGCGGATCACCGTCCGGGGCCGCGCCGGCGCCGGGTGGGCCAGGATCGTCGTCGAGGACAGCGCACCCCCGTTCGACCCAGTGGCCGGCCGGCTGCCGCCCGCCACCGACGAGCCGCCGGAGCGCCGGCGCATCGGCGGCCTCGGTATCCACCTCGCCCTGACCAGCGTGGACGAGTTCAGCTACGTACGGCGCGACGGCCGCAACATCAGCACACTGACCGTGAAGGCAGAGGGGACGGACCCATGCCCTCCACGACCGTGATCGTCCTCGGCGACCGCCCCGCCCCGCCCGACACCCTCCTCGCCGCGCTGCGCACCATGGACGCGGAGCTGGTCGCGGGCGACCTGGCGCAGCTGCTGAACGCCCCGGCCGAGCTGCTGCCCCGCGCCGACGTGCTGCTCGCGCCCGCCGAGGTGCCGGGGGAGTCGGTACGGGCGGCGGTGCGCAGGCTGCGCCGCTGGGGCGCGGCACCCGTCGTGGTGGTGTGGACGGTGGCGGGATTCGCCGCACTGGAGGCGCACGTCCGGCTCGGCCACGACTACCTCGTCCCGCCGTTCCTGCCGGCCCTGGTCGCCGCCCGGCTGCTCAGCTGCTCCGAGCGCGCCGAACTCGGCCGCACCCTGCGGGAGGCCGACGCCCGCGCCGAGCTGATGAGCTACGAGAAGGAGCTGGAGATCGGCCGGGAGATCCAGGCCGGCTTCCTGCCCGAGGCCCTCCCGGTGCCCGAAGGCTGGGAGATCGACGTCCGCTTCCGCCCCGCCCGGCAGGTCGCCGGGGACTTCTACGACGTCTTCGAACTCGTCCACCGGCGCCGGCTCGCCGTCGTCGTGGCCGACGTCTGCGACAAGGGGGTCGGCTCGGCCCTGTTCATGGCGCTGATCCGCTCGCTGCTGCGGCACACCGCCGAACAGAGCGGGCTGCAGCACCTGATGGCGGCCGGACGGGCCGGCAGCAGCCGGCGCATCCCGGTGGTCGGAGCCACCCCCCTGCTCAACGCGGTCACCGCCACCAACGGCTACCTCACCCGCAACCACCTGCGGCAGGGCTACTTCGCCACCCTGTTCTTCGGGGTGCTCGACCCGGCGACCGGCAGCCTCGTCTACATCAACGGCGGCCACAACCCGCCGCTGCTGCTCGACGCCGACGGCGGCCGGCCGGTGGCCCTGGACGTCACCGGCCCCGCCGTCGGTGTCCTGCCCGACTGCGTCTACACCCTCGGATACGCGCAACTGGACCCGGGCGACACCCTGTTCGTCTTCACCGACGGAGTCCCCGAGGCACGCTGCCCCGACGGGCGCTTCCTCGGCGACGAGCGCATGCTCGACCTGCTCGCCGAGGCCCGTCCCGGGCGGCCCATGACCGGCCGGGACGTGGTCGACATGATGGACCGGGCGGTCCGCGAGCACACCGGCAGCGCCGAACAGCACGACGACGTCACCATGCTGGCCCTGCACCGGCCACGTGCGGCGCGGGGGCCGTACGCGGGCCGGCGGCGGGCGGTGGCCTGATGGCCTCCACCATCGTGGTGCACTCGCACCGCGGCGGCACCGGGAAGTCGACGGTGCTGGCGAACCTCGCGCTGCTGCTGGCGGCCGAGGGGCGCCGGGTGGGCGTGGTGGACACCGACATCCAGTCGCCCACCCTGGACCTGCTGTTCCGGCTGCCGCCCGGGGACGGGTCGCTGACCGACTACCTGCTCGGCCGGTGCGAGATCGAGGCCGCGGCCCAGCGGGCCGGCGTACCCGGGCTGTACGTCGTACCCGGCCGGACCGGGATCGCCGGGCTGCGCGAGATCATGGCCACCGGGTACGACGTGGGGCTGCTGCCGGAGGGCTTCGACCGGCTGGTGGAGCACTTCGCGCTGGACGTCCTGCTGCTCGACACGCACTCGGGGCTGGGCAACGAGACCGTGGCCGCCATGGCCAGCGCCGACACCCTGGTGATCATGGCGCGGGCGGACCGGATCGACCTCTGCGGCATGGAGGAGACCCTCTCCCTGGCCGGGCGGCTGGCCTGCCGCCGGGTGCTGGTGATGAGCATGGCACCCGAGGGGACCGACCGCGAGCGGGTCCGCCGGCTCGCCGAGGAGGTCTACCGCGCACCCCTGGCCGGCCTGCTCCCGTACGCCCCGGAAATGGCCGCACTGTACGGCGAACGCATATTCGCGGAAGCCCGTCCCGACCATCCTTTGATCGATGAATTCCGCACCATCATCTCGGCACTCGACGCACGTGACGAAGTATCGCGCGCCTGACGCCACCCCCCTTACGCGCCCCTCGCGCGGGCGTGTTGAATCGGCAGCGAATCAGAACAAGGAGAACGGTCATGAAGATTCTCGTCGTCATGACGGCCAAGGCCACGCTCCATCTGCTGGACGGTGAACTGCACCCCTCGGGATTCTGGGCCGAGGAATTCGTCGTCCCCCACGCCCTCTTCACGGCCGCCGGCCACACCGTGGACGTGGCGACGATCGGGGGCCGGGCCCCCACGGTCGACCGGACCAGCATCGACCCGCAGTTCCTGCGGTGGGTCCGCCCCGAGGGCTCCGAGGACCACGACGCCGAGAACGCGGCGGAGTACGTGCGCGCCATCGGGAGCATCCCCCAGCTGCAGCGCCCGATCGCCCTGGAGACCCTGGGCGAGAAGGACGTCGCCGGCTACGACGGCATCTACGTCAGCGGCGGCCACGGCGCCATCGGCGACCTGCCCAAGTCCGACGAGCTCGCCCAGATCCTGCGTTGGGCCATGGCCCAGGACAAGCCGCTGGCCACGGTGTGCCACGGCCACACCGCGCTGCTGGCGCTGCGCGACGGCGAGGGCCGCTGGCCCTTCGAGGGCTACCGGATGACGGCGTTCTCGCACGCCGAGGAGCGGGTCACCGACATGGCCGGCCGGCTGCCCTTCGTCCTGGAGGCCGAACTGACCCGGCTCGGCGCCCGCTACGAGAAGGCCGACGTCATCTGGGACTCGCACGTGGTGGTGGACCGCAATCTGACCACCGGTCAGAACCCCTACTCCTCCAAGGCCCTCGCCGAGACCTTCTTACGGCAGCTCGCGAAGGGCTGACAACCCCCCGCACCCGACACCGGAAGGCAGCCATGACCAAGCTCGCGCTCCGAGGCCGGCCCCTGGCCGACCCGGGGAAGCTGTTCATCGACGGCAGGTGGGTCGACGCCCGCGACGGCCGCACGGAGGCGGACGTCAGCCCCGTGGACGGCCAGGAGATCGTACCGGTGGCCCAGGCCGCCGCAGCCGACGCCGACGCGGCCGTGGCAGCCGCGCGGCGGGCGTACGAGGAGGGGCCGTGGAGCAGACTGTCGGCGCAGGAGCGGGCCCTGCGGCTGAACCGGGTCGGTGAGCTGATCGAGCGCGACCTGGAGGAGATCGCCCTGCTGGAGACGGTGGACATGGGCAAGCCGTTCGCCTTCTCCAGCACGGTCGACGCCCCCATGGCGGCCCAGCTCATGCACTACTACGCCGGCGCCGTCACCCGCGTCGACGGCTCCTCCCGGGCCCCGGCCGGCGGACAGCTCGCGTACACCCTGCGCGAACCGCTCGGCGTGGTCTGCGCCATCACCCCGTTCAACTTCCCGCTGCTGCTGTCCATGACGAAGATCGCCCCGGCGCTGGCGGCGGGCAACACGGTGGTCCACAAGCCCTCCCCGGCCACCCCGCTCACCGCCCTGAAGATCGCCGAGCTGTTCCAGGAGGCGGAGATCCCGGACGGCGTGCTGAACGTCCTGACCGGGCCGGGTGTCGAGCTCGGGGAGACCCTCACCGGCCACCCCGGGATCGACAAGATCGCCTTCACCGGCTCCACCGCCGTCGGCCAGTCCATCATCCGCAATGCCGCCGACACCCTGAAGAAGGTCACGATGGAGCTCGGCGGCAAGTCCGCCAACATCGTCTTCGCCGACGCCGACCTCGACGCCGCCGAGGAACTGGCCTTCTTCGGCATCTACTACAACAAGGGCGAGATCTGCACCGCCGGCTCCCGGCTGCTGCTCCAGCGCCCCGTCCACGACGAGATGGTCGAACGCCTGGTGGCCCGCGCCGCGGCCCTCAGGCCCGGCGACCCGCGCGACCCCGCGACCCTGTTCGGGCCGCTCGCCCACCGCGGGCAGTTCGAGAAGGTCAGCTCCTACATCGAGATCGGCCAGAAGGAAGGCGCCACCCTCCGGGTCGGCGGCACCGGCTGGACCCCGGAAGGGGCCAGCGCCGAGGGCCTGTACTTCCTGCCGACGATCTTCACCGGCGTCGACAACGGCATGCGGATCGCCCAGGAGGAGATCTTCGGGCCGGTCCTGTCGATCATCCCCTTCGACACCGAGGAGGACGCCGTACGCATCGCCAACGACAGCGCGTACGGCCTGGCCGCGGGCGTGCACACCAAGGACCTGCGCCGCGCCCACCGGGTCGCCTCGCAGATCAAGGCCGGCACCGTCTGGGTCAACTGCTACAACCAGTACGACCCGGCCGTCCCCTACGGCGGCTACAAGGCCTCCGGCTTCGGCCGCGAGTGCGGGCCGGAGTCCCTGGAGAGCTACACCCAGACCAAGTCGGTCTGGATCGGCATGGATTAGTCCGCGGCAGCACCGCTCGGCATGGACCGGTCCGCGGCAGCACCGCGCCCCACGGCAGGCGTCCTGCCTGCGCGCTCGACAGCCGCCTGACAACTTACGGAGAGCCCATGACCATCGGCATCATCGGCACCGGGCGCATCGGATCGACCCTCGCCAGGATCCTGGTGGCCGCCGGCCACCGGGTCGTCCTGGCCAACGCGCACGGCCCGCACACCCTGGGCCCGCTGCTGGCCGGACTCGGCCCGGCCGCCCGGGCCGCGACGGTGGCCGAGGCGGCGGAGCGGGCCGAGCTCCTGGTGCTGATGGTGCCCTTCGACAGCGCCCGCGGGCTGGTCCCGCGCGCCGCGGTGCGCGACAAGACCGTCGTCGACGCCATGAACGCCTTCGCCGACGGCGGGACGCCGCGGAAGCTGGACGGGCGGGCCTCCAGCGAAATCGTCGCGGAATGGTATCCGGGGGCCCGGCTGGTGAAATCCCTGAACACCATGCATTTCGAAACACTGGCCACGGCCGGGACGGCATCCGGTGAGCGGCTCGCCCATTACACGGCCGGGGACGACGCCGGGGCCAAGGAAATCGTGGCGAAAATGCTCACCGGACTCGGATTCGCCGCCGTCGACACCGGATCCCTTCATTCCGGCGGAATTCTCCAGCAGCCCGGCGGTCCGCTCTTCAACCGTCCGCTCACGGAAGCGCAGGCATCGGCATGGATCTCACGCTGAACGTCAACGGAGCCCCCCGGCGGTTCTCCGCCGAACCGGGTGAACTCCTGGTCGAGCGGCTCCGCGACGGCCTCGGCCTGACCGGCACCAAGGTCGGCTGCGACACCGGCAGCTGCGGCTCCTGCGTGGTCCGGCTGGACGGCAGGTCCGTCAAGAGCTGCCTGCTCCTGACCGCCGCCGCGGCCGGCTCCGAGGTCACCACCATCGAGGGGCTCACCCCCGCCGGCGGCGAACTGACCGGCCTCCAGGAGGCCCTGCGGCAGGAGCACGGCACCCAGTGCGGCTTCTGCACCCCCGGCATGGTGATGGCCCTCGGAGAGCTGGTCGAGACCGCGGCGGCGGACGGCAGGGCTCCCACCGAGCCCGAGATCCGCGAGTGGCTCACCGGCAACCTGTGCCGCTGCACCGGCTACCACAGCGTGGTCCGGGGGGTGC
>NZ_WTFF01000115.1 GCF_019400985.1 Streptomyces bambusae | reverse complement strand
GCGTGCGGGTTGGCGGCGGCCGCGGCGCGGCTGCGGGCGCCGACGGCGGCCAGCGCCGGCTCGTCCGCCTCGCCCGCGTCGATGAGGGCACGGGCCTGGAGCGCGGCCAGGGCGACCGGGTCGGGCCACAGCGGCGCCAGGTAGTAGGGGTCGAGCTGGCGGGTCAGGACGTCCCGGAGGGAGCCCGGCGAGGACTTGCCGTACGCGTACACGAGCGCGGTGTCGGCCTCGCCGGTCCGGAGCTTGACCCAGGCCTCGTACAGCGCCCAGGCGCCGTCCATCTCCACGTGCGACTCGGAGACGGGCGGCCAGGCGCCCACCCCGTCGAGGGTCATGGTGAAGGAGAAGGCCCGGCCGGCGAGGTAGTCGCTGGAGCCCGAGCAGGTGAAGCCGATCTCGCGCGCCGTCAGGCCGGTGTCGGCCAGCACCCGGTGCAGCACCGGCATGACCATCTCGACCTCGCTGAGGTCGTCCGTGCGGCGCCGGTGGTCGCTCTGCGCGAAGGCGACCACGGCGACGTCCGCCGCACCCGTGCCGGGTGCCCCGTGCGGCCCCTCTGTCCTGTGCGGCCCTTGCGCCCCGTGCGGCCCTTGCGCCTCATGCGCCCCTTGCGCCCCGTTCGCCATCAGAGCAGCTCCTTGTACGTGTCGTACGCGGCGTCCGGTTCGCCGGTCGGGCGGTAGTGGTCGGGGTGGCGGCCGCCGTCGGTCCACACCGGCTCCACCCGCAGGCCCATGCGCACCTGGTCGTAGGGGATGCCGCCGATGCGGCCGTGCAGGGCGAGGTCGGCGCCGTCGAGCGCGATGTGCGCGTAGACGTAGGGGACCTCGATGTCGAGGTTGCGGGCCTTGATGTTGACGATGCAGAAGGTGGTGACGGTGCCGGCGGGGCCGACCTCGACCTGCTCGGCCGTGGCCACGCCGCAGGTGGGGCAGGCGCCGCGCGGGGGGACGTACACCTTGCGGCAGGAGGGGCAGCGCTCGCCGACCGTGCGCCGCTCGGAGAGGGCGTGGAGGTAGGCGCTCTGGGCGCGGCCGGGGCTGTAGGTGTAGTCGAGCCGGGCCTCGGCGACGATGCCGGTGACGGGGTCCTGGAAGACGCCGTCGTGCGGGGCGGGACCGGTGGCCGGCTCCGGCGGGCCGTCGTACGGCTCGAAGCAGGCGATGTCGGTGATGGCGCCGCTGCGCTCCCCGGCCCAGCGGACGCGGACCCGCATACCGGTGGAGACGGCGTCCGGGCCGGGGGCGTCGAGGGCGTGCAGGAGGGCGGTGTCGGCGCCGTCGAGGCGGACGAGCACCCAGGCGAAGGGGGTGGCGAGCGGCTGCCGGGGGCGGGGGTGGTCGTTCCAGGCCCAGGTGGTGACCGTCCCGGTGGGGGCGACCTCGACCAGTTCGCGGATCTCCTCGGCGGTGACCGGGTCGTACTCGGCGGGCGGAACCATGACGCGGCCGTCGGAGGTCTTCACGCCGAGCACGACCTGCTGGCGCAGGCCGGTGAGGAAGGCGCTCTGCACGGGCCCGAGGGAGCGGGTGAAGGGGAACTCGACGACGAGGGGTGCGCGCAGCACCTCGGGTGGGGGCGCGGCTGGCATGGGCGGCTCTCCGATCCTGGCGGGTCTGCGGTCCTGGCGGGTCTGCGGCACGCGGGTCTGTGGGACGGGCGGGGCGGCGGGACGGGCGGGGTCTGCGGGACGGGCGGGGGCGGCGGGAGCGGCCGGCCGGGGCAGCGTGCTGGAGTGCGGCCGGCCGGGGCAGCGGTCGGGCGGCGCCAGGGAGCCGGAGTGCCGCGGCGCCAGCCGGCGGCAGGGAGCCGGAATGCCGCGCCGGCCGGCTCAGGCGCGGCGGTAGACGGGCGGGCGCTTCTCCGCGAAGGCGCGGGCGCCCTCCTTCGCGTCGGCGGTGTCGAAGATCGGCCGGCCCCGGGCCAGTTCGGCGGCCAGCCCTTCGGTCTCGGTCAGTTCGGCGCTCTCGTAGACGGAGGCCTTGACCGCCTCGACGGCGAGCGGGCCGCACGCGTTGATCTGCTCGGCGGTCTCCAGCGCCCGTTCCAGCGCGGTGCCGTCGGGGACCACCTGGCCGACCAGGCCGATCCGCGCCGCCTCGGCGGCGGAGTACGGGCGCCCGGTGAGCAGCATCTCCAGGGCGTGGGTGCGCGGGATCTGGCGGGGCAGGCGCACGGTGGACCCGCCGATGGGGAACAGCCCGCGCCTGACCTCGAACAGCCCGAAGGTGGCGCCCTCGGCGGCGATCCTGATGTCGGTGCCCTGGAGGATCTCGGTGCCGCCGGCCACGCAGTAGCCCTCGACCGCGGCGATGACGGGCTTGCGGGGGCGGTGGTGGCGGAGCATCGCCTTCCAGTGCAGGTCGGGGTCGGCCTTGAGGCGGTCCCGGTAGTGGTCGCCGGCCATCCCCTTGCCGGCGAGGGCCTTGAGGTCCATGCCGGCGCAGAAGTCGCCGCCCGCGCCGGTGAGGACGACGGAGCGGACGGTGTCGTCCGCGTCGGCCTCCAGCCAGCCGTCGTACAGGCCGACCAGCAGGGGCAGCGAGAGCGCGTTCTTCGCCTCGGGCCTGTTCATGGTGAGCACCAGCGTGGCTCCGTGGCGCTCCACGGTGAGGTGTTCGGTCCCACCCATTGCCGTCCTCCCGTCTCCGGACCTAGAACAGGTTGCAGGAGGGGCGGGTGCAGTTCAATAGTTTCCTGACACTCAGTCAGATTTCTTGGGCTGCTCCCTTCCCAGTTGTGCCGGGCGACGCTCTAATGACCGCCATCGGATGCCGGGGTCAGGAGGAACGGTGGAGTACAACCTTGCCGACCTGTTCGAGTCGGTCGTCGACGTGGTCCCCGACCGCGAGGCCCTCTTGTACGTCGACCACCCCGGCAGCGGCGCCGAGCGCCGGCTGACGTACGCGGAACTCGACGCCGCGGCGAACCGGATCGCCCACCACCTCCTCGACCACGGGCTGCGGCCCGGTGAACACCTGGGCCTCCACCTCTACAACGGCATCGAGTACGTGCAGACGGTGCTCGCCTGCCTCAAGGCCCGGCTGGTGCCGGTCAACGTCAACTACCGGTACGTCGAGGAGGAGCTGGTCTACCTCTACCGCGACGCCGACCTGGCCGCACTCGTCTTCGACGCGGAGTTCACCGCCCGCGTGGCGGCCGCGGCCCCGCGGGCGCGGCGGCTGCGCCACCTGGTCCGGGTGGGGGCGGCCCCGGACGACGCTCCGGCCCTGGACGCGGTGGACTTCGGTGCGGCGGAGGCTGCCGGGTCACCGGAGCGGGGCTTCGGGCCGCGCTCGGCCGACGACCTCTTCATCATCTACACCGGGGGCACCACCGGCATGCCCAAGGGCGTGATGTGGCGGCAGGAGGACCTCTTCTTCGCGGGGCTGTTCGGCGGGGCCCCGTCGGGCGAGCCGGTGAAGCGGCCCGAGGAACTGGCCGAGCGGGTCGCGGCCGGCGGCGCGGGACTCACCTTCTTCCCCACTCCCCCGCTGATGCACGGCACTTCGACGCTGACCATGTTCGTCGCCTTCGACTACGGGCAGCGGGTGGTCCTGCACCGCAAGTACGCGCCCGAGGAGGTGCTGCGGACGATCGAGAAGGAGAGGGTGTCGAGCGTCTCGCTGGTCGGCGACGCGATGCTCCGGCCGCTGGTCGACGCGCTGCACGGCCCGCTCCGGGGCACCGACCTGTCCTCGCTGTTCAGCGTCTCCTCGTCCGGGGCGATCATGTCGGAGACCGTACGCGCGCAGTTCCAGGCGCTCGTGCCGAACGTCCTGCTGCTGAACAACTTCGGGTCGTCGGAGTCCGGGTCCAACGGCCGGGCCGCGGACGACTCCGGCCCGGAGAAGGGCTTCCGGCTGGTCGTCAACGACCGTACGCAGGTGGTCGACCCGGCCACGCACGAGCCGGTGGCGGTGGGCGAGCCGGGGCGGCTCGCCCAGCGCGGACACGTCCCGCTCGGCTACTACAACGACCCGGCGAAGACCGCCGAGACCTTCTTCCAGCGGGACGGCGAGCGGTGGGTGCTCCTGGGGGACATGGCCACGGTGGACGAGGACGGGATCGTGACCGTACTCGGGCGCGGCTCGCAGTGCATCAACACGGGCGGCGAGAAGGTGTATCCGGAGGAGGTGGAGCAGGCGCTCAAGTCCCATCCCGACGTGTACGACGCCCTGGTCGCCGGGGTCGCGGACCCGAAGTGGGGCAGCCGGGTGGCGGCGGTGGTCCAGATCCGCCCGGGCGCACCCGAACCCACCCTGGAGGAGATCCAGGCGCACTGCCGGACCCGGCTCGCCGGCTACAAGATCCCGCGCCGGCTGGTCCTCGCCCCGGCGATCCAGCGCTCGCCGAGCGGCAAGGCGGACTACCGGTGGGCGAAGGCGGTGGCGACGGAGGCGCAGGAGGCGGTGGACGACTCGGGCGCCACCGGATAACCGTAGGACAAGCGTGCGGCGCCCGGCACACAATGCGGCCATGACCACGACCTCACCGACTCCGCCGTCCCCGATGCCGGCGACGCCCGCGACGTTCCTCGACAAGCCCACCCTGAACGGCGAACTCGTCGTCCTCCGCCCCGTCACGGAGGACGACATACCCGCCCTGCTGCCGATGTTCCACGACCAGGAGGGTGCGCGGCTGACCGGCAGCCACGAGGAGTTCGACGAGTCCCGGCTGCACTCCTGGTACAGCACGCGCCAGGACCAGGACGACCGCCTCGACCTGGCGGTGGTGGACCGCGCCACCGGACGGGTGATCGGCGAGGCCGTGCTCAACGAGTGGGACCCGGCCAACGAGAGCTGCAGCTTCCGCATCTGCCTGGCCCCCGGCACGTACGGCCGCGGCCTGGGCACGGAGGCGACCCGGCTGATCGTCGGCCACGGCTTCGAGGCCCTGGGCCTGCACCGGATCTCCCTGGAGGTGTACGCCTTCAACCCGCGTGCCCGGCGCGCGTACGAGAAGGCCGGCTTCCGCGCGGAGGGCGTCGTGCGGGACGCGCTGCTGTGGGAGGGCGAGCGGGTGGACGCCACGCTGATGTCGATCCTCGCGCCGGAATGGCGGACCCACCGCGGGCACCCGGCTTCGTAGTCGCCCGGTCGTCGACTCGCCCAGTCGTCCGGTCGTCGAGTCACCGAGTTGTCCACAGGCACGGGCCGGGCCGTTGCATTACCCCGCCCCCGTCCGGCACGCTACCGAATGATCGGTCGGGCGAATCACGACGGGGTGATGGACGTGCTGGCGAAACAGACGGAACAGCCGGATGACGGCGGGTCCTGGCAGGACGGGCAGGGCCGCAAGGGCGGGCCGGAGTACGGCGCGAAGGGCGGGCCGGAGTACGGCGCGGAGGACGGGCCGGAGTACGGCGCGGAGCCGACGTCGGTGGACGAGCTGCGCGCCGTCCAGCTGACCCGGCTGCGGGAGACGCTGCACCGGGTCTACGAGCGCGTCCCCCACTACCGGCGCGCCTTCGACGAGGCGGGGGTCCACCCCGACGACTGCCGGTCCCTCGCCGACCTGGCCCGCTTCCCCTTCACCACCAAGGACGACCTGCGAGCCAACTACCCCTTCGGCATGTTCGCCGTCCCGCGCGAGGAGGTCCGCCGGATCCACGCCTCCAGCGGGACCACCGGACAGCCCACGGTCGTCGGCTACACCGAGCGCGACCTCGGCGTGTGGGCCGAGGTCGTCGCCCGGTCGCTGCGCGCCGCCGGTGCGCGGCCCGGCCACATCGTGCACGTCGCGTACGGGTACGGCCTGTTCACCGGAGGCCTCGGCGCGCACTACGGCGCCGAGCGCCTGGGCTGCACGGTCGTACCGGCGTCCGGTGGGATGACGGACCGCCAGGTCCGGCTCATCCAGGACTTCCGCCCGGAGGTCATCATGGTGACCCCCTCCTACATGCTCACCCTGCTGGACGAGATGGAGCGCCAGGGCATCGACCCGCGGACCACCTCCCTGCGGACGGGCATCTTCGGCGCGGAGCCGTGGACGGAGGAGATGCGGCGCGAGATCGAGGAGCGCCTGGACATCGACGCGGTGGACATATACGGCCTGTCGGAGGTGATCGGCCCCGGCGTGGCACAGGAGTGCGTCGAGGCGAAGGACGGCCTGCACGTCTGGGAGGACCACTTCCTCCCCGAGGTCGTGGACCCGTTCACCGGCGAGGTACTCCCGGACGGCGAGCCCGGCGAGCTGGTGCTCACCTCCCTGACCAAGGAGGCCATGCCGGTCGTCCGCTACCGCACCCGCGACCTGACCAGACTGCTGCCGGGCACCGCGCGGCCGGCCTTCCGGCGGATGGAGAAGGTGACGGGGCGCAGCGACGACATGATCATCCTGCGCGGGGTGAACCTCTACCCGACCCAGGTCGAGGAGATCCTGCTGCGCACGGCCGCGGTCGCCCCGCACTTCCAGCTCCGGCTGACCCGGGAGGGCAGGATGGACGCCCTGACCGTCCGCGCCGAGGCCCGCCCCGGCGCCGGCGCCGCCGAGCGCGAGGCGGCGGCCTCGTCGGTCGCTCGCGCGGTCAAGGAGGGCATAGGCGTCTCGGTCAGCGTCGACATCCTGGACCCCGGGACCCTGGAGCGCTCGGTGGGCAAGATCAAGCGCATCGAGGACCTGCGCCCCTGACACGCGGCCGAAACCACTCCATTGGGCCCATTTACCGGGGTTTCGTTCAAGGTCGGTGGCTCGCAGGGGTAGGGGATCAGGTGTGACCCCGTCGCTCCGGCACCTGCACGACCGGCTCCAGGCGTCCCCGCTGGGGCTGGCCTGGAGCCGTGGCCGGGAGATGGAGCTGATGCACCGGGCCATGGGGTTCGCCGCGCTCGGCTTCCTCACCCTGGTGCCGCTGCTGGTCGTCGTCGCGGCCGCCGCGCCCGGCAGCGGCGAGGGGTTCGGCCGCTGGCTGGGCCAGGCGCTCGGGGTGTCCGCGGCGTCCCGCGCCCGGGTCGAGATGCTGTTCGGCGCGGCCGACCTCGCACTGGAGCGGACCACCGCCTTCGGTCTGGCGGCGCTCGCCGTGTTCGGCCTGACCTTCGGTTCGGCCGTGCAGACCGGCTACGAGAAGGTCTGGGACCTGCCGACCGCCCGCTGGCACACGATGTGGCGGCACGTGGTCTGGCTGGCGCTGCTGGTGTGCTACCTGGCCGTCCTGGTGATCACCCCGGCACCCACCGACGCCCTGGGCACCGTCCTGGGCACGATCGGCGACCTGGGCGGCACGTGCCTGTTCTTCTGGGGCTCCCAACGCCTGCTGCTCGGCGGCCGGGTGCGCTGGCGCGCCCTGCTGCCCGGCGCCGTCGCCACCAGCCTCGGCCTGCTGGGGCTGCGGGTGTTCTCGCAGCTGGTCTTCTCCCCTCTGATCGGCACGAACGCCGTGACCTACGGCCCGTTCGGCACCCTCCTGGTCGTCCAGTCCTGGCTCGTCGGGGTCGGCTTCGTGACCTACGGCGGAGCCCTGGTGGGCCGCCTGACCCACGAACACCTCACCATGCGCCGCCTGCGCGACGAAGGCTTCCTGCCGCCGGCCCACCGGACGCACGGCGGCGCCGGAGTCCCTACGGACTGACTGCCAGGAACAGGTAGGCGGCGAGGATCACCATGTGCACCCCGCCCTGGAGCAGGGTCGCCCGGCCGGGTACGACGGTCAGCGCGCCGACGACCACCGTGAGGGCCAGCAGCACCATGTGGGTGGGGCCCAGGCCCAGCACCAGCGGGCCGGACAGCCAGACGGAGGCGAGCGCGATGGCCGGGATGGTCAGGCCGATGCTGGCGAGGGCCGATCCGTAGGCGAGGTTGAGGCTGGTCTGGACGCGGTCGCGGCGGGCGGCGCGTACGGCGGCGAGCGTCTCGGGCAGCAGCACGAGCAGCGCGATGACGACGCCGACGACGGCGTTCGGCAGGCCGGCGTCGGCCACGCCCGCCTCGATGGTGGGCGAGACGGCCTTGGCGTTGCCGACGACCGCGACGAGCGAGACCAGCAGCAGGCCGAGGCTGAGCAGGGCGGCGCGGGCGCTGGGTGGTTCGGCGTGCTCGTCGGCGGCGGGGCCGCCGCCGGTGATCACCGGAAGGAAGTAGTCGCGGTGGCGGACGGTCTGGACGGTGATGAACAGCCCGTACAGCCCCAGCGAGGCGACGGCGGCGAAGGCGAGCTGGGCCGGGGAGAACTGGGGGCCCGGCTTGCTGGTGGTGAAGGTCGGCAGCACCAGGCTGAGGGTGGCCAGCGTCGTCACGGCGGCGAGGGCGGCGCCGGAGCCCTCGGCGTTGAAGACCGCGATCCGCCTGCGCAGGGCGGCGACGAGCAGGGAGAGACCGACGATGCCGTTGCAGGTGATCATGACGGCGGCGAACACGGTGTCCCGGGCGAGCGTGGCGGTCTTGCCGCCGCCGTCGGCCATCAGGGTGACGATGAGGGCCACCTCGATGACGGTGACGGCGACGGCGAGTACGAGCGAGCCGAACGGTTCACCCACCCGGTGGGCCACCACCTCGGCGTGGTGGACGGCCGCGAGCACCGCGCCCGCCAGGCACAGCGCGACCACAGCCACCGCGGGCCCGGGCAGGTCCCGCCCCCAGCTGAACGCCAGCGCGACGAGCGAGACGACCGGGACCACGACGGTCCAGTACGAGGCGAGCTGTTTGCCTGCTGTTGCCGTACTCATCCCCTCACGCTGCCACGACGGGTGCGCCGCAGGCGAACGCATGCCGGCCGCAGGCTCCCGTAGGAACCCGCGGCCGGAGCGACGACCGGGCTACCGGGCTACCGGGCTACCGGACTACCGGACTACCGGGGCGGAACGCCGGTCGGGTCGCCAGAAGACGACTCGGACTACCAGAAGACGACGAGGAATCCGTCGCCGCCCGCGGTACCCGGCTGGCCGGCCTGGCCGACGGGTCCGCCCGGGCCGCCGTTACCGCCGATGGCGGCTCCCGCCGGGGTGGAGACGATGCCGTCGACCGCGCCGCCGCCGGTGCTCCCCTCGGCGTCCAGGCCGTCCCGGTCCACACCGCCGGTGCGGCAGACACCGGTGCCTCCCTGGCCCGGCGTACCGGCGGTACCGGTGCCGGACACCGTGCCGCCGCCACCACCGCCGCCGCCACCGCCACCGCCGGCGTTGACCACCACGTCACCCCTTGGGGTGGCGAGGGTGGTGTCGGTGCCCTCCCCGCCCGGGAGGCCGTCGCCGCCGTTGCCGCCGTTGACGCTGTAGTTGCCGGCGGCGCCGCCGCCGCCGAGGGCTCCGCGGTCGCCGAGGACGACGGTGTAGGTCTTGCCCGGCTTCACCGGCACCGAGCACCAGGCGAAGCCGCCGCCGCCACCGCCGCCACCGTCACCACCGGCACCGCCCTCCGTGCCGGCGAAGCCGCCGCCGCCACCGCCGCCGCCCCCGCCGGCACCCCAGGCCTGGACGAACACCGAGGTGACGCCGGGCGGGGGTACGAAGGTCCCGTCGTTGACGAACTCCCGCACGCCGTGGGGCACGCCCTTCGGCTTCGGCCTCGGCTTGTGCCCGCCGTCGTCCGCGGGCCGGCCCTCGTCGTAGCGGGGGTCGTCCTGGCCCGGCGGTGGCTCCATCAGGTTGACGCCGGTCCGCGCGGAGGTGCGGTCGCCGTCCGCCTGGGCCGTCGGGGACAGGGTGAGCAGCTGGCCGGTGACGGCCGCCGCGGTGAGCGCTGCGACGGCCAGAGCCCGGCGCCGGGAGCGGCGGGGAGTGGTACTCGCGTTCATGTCGTCCTTACCTTCCCCGGCCGCGCCGGCCGGGGAAGTGCGGTGAGGTGGGAAGGAATCGGACCGAGTCGGTCCGCCGCTCATCTCACCGACGGGCTCGTGCGCCTCGCACGGGACGCGGCCGGGCGTTAGCCCGGCCGGGCCGCAAGGTTGGGCTGCACAGCGTACGGCCGCCTCCGCGCCCTGCCGGCCTCACACGGCCCGGTCGCGGCCCTCCCAGTACGGGTCGCGCAGGCGGCGCTTGTAGAGCTTGCCGTTGGGGTCGCGCGGCATGGCCGGGATGAAGTCGACCGTCTTCGGGCGCTTGTAGCCGGCCAGCCGGTGTGCGCAGTGGGCCAGGATCTGCGCGGCCAGCGCCTCCCCGGGCTCGTGGCCGTCGGCCGGTTCGACGACCGCCTTGACCTCCTCGCCCCAGTCGGTGTGCGGGATGCCGAAGGCCGCGGCGTCGGCGACCGCCGGGTGGGTCAGCAGCACGGACTCGATCTCGGCGGGGTAGATGTTGACCCCGCCCGAGATGATCATGTCGATCTTGCGGTCGCGCAGGAAGAGGTAGCCCTCCTCGTCGAGGAGGCCGAGGTCGCCGACCGTGAAGAAGTCGCCGATGCGGCTCTTGCGGGTCTTGCCCTCGTCCTTGTGGTAGCTGAAGCCGCCGGTGTTCATCTTCATGTAGACGGTGCCGACCTCGCCGGCGGGCAGCCGGTTGCCGTCGTCGTCGAAGACGGCCAGCTCGCTGATCGGCCAGGCCCGGCCGACCGTGCCGGGCTTCTTCAGCCAGTCCTCGGCGGTGGCGAAGGCGCCTCCGCCCTCGCTGGCCGCGTAGTACTCCTCGACGCAGTGGCCCCACCAGTCGATCATGGCCCGCTTGACGTGGTCGGGGCAGGGCGCGGCGCCGTGGACGGCGTGCCGCATGGAGGTGACGTCGTACGCCGTCCGGACCGCCTCCGGGAGGGCGAGCAGGCGGTGGAACTGGGTCGGGACCATGTGGGTGTGCGTGCACCGGTGGGTCTGGATCAGGCGGAGCATCTCCTCCGGCGTCCACTTGTCCATCAGCACCAGCGGGTGGCCGATGTGCAGCGCGGCGCCGGCGAACTGCAGGACCGCCGTGTGGTAGAGCGGCGAGCACACCAGGTGCACGTTGCCGTCGTGGGGGCGGATGCCGAAGATGCCGAGGAATCCGCCGAGATGGGTCTCCTCCGGCGGCCTGCCCGGCAGGGGGCGGCGGATGCCGCGGGGGCGGCCGGTGGTGCCGGAGGTGTAGTTCATGACCCAGCCCAGGGTCCGGCCGTCGGGGGGCGTGTGCGGTTGCCCCTCGAGGAGTTCGGCGTACGGGCGGAAGCCGGCGGCGGGGGCGACCGGGGCGGTGGCCGGGGCGGCGGCGGTGGCTGGGGCGGGGGCGGGTGAGGCCGGGGTGACCAGGAAGCGGTGGCTCGTGGGGAGTTCGGCGTCGTCGGCGGCAGCGGCGGCGGCCCCGGCGAAGCGCTCGTGGGCGATGAGCACCTTCGCCCCGGAGTCGGAGACGATCCAGGCGATCTCGGGGCCGACGAGGTGGTGGTTGACGGGGACGAGGTAGAAGCCGGCCTGCGTGGCCGCGAGGTAGGCGGTGAAGAACTCCACACCGTTGGGGAGGACAACGGCGAAGGCGTCGCCCTGCTCCAGGCCGGCGGCGCGCAGCCCGTGCACGAGCTGGTTGACGGCCGTGTGCAGGCGGCCGGCGGACCACTGCTCTCCGTCCGGAGCGGTGATCACGATCCGGTCCGGGTCGGCCGTCGCCTGCGCCCAGAAGCCCCCCGTCGGCTGCTTGTCCGTCATGGTGCGCTCCTCAGCCTCGTCCGGCGATGCGGTTGATGCGGTCGACGGCCTTCTCGAAGCCGCTGGTCAGCTCGTCGAAGACGGCTTGGACGCTGCGCTCGGCGGTCATCCGGCCGACGATCTGGCCGACGGGCGTGCCCAGCAGCGGCCGGACCTCGTACCGCTGGATGCGGGAGACGGCCTCGGCGACGAGCAGGCCTTGCAGCGGCATGGGCAGGGCCCCCGGGCCGTGCGGGTCGTCCCAGGCGTCGGTCCACTCCGTACGCAACTGGCGGGCGGGTTTGCCGGTGAGGGCGCGCGAGCGGACGGTGTCGCCGGAGCCGGCGGCCAGGAGCTTCTCGGTCAGGGCACGGGAGTGCAGGTCGGCCTCGGTGGTGGTGAGCCACAGGGAGCCGAGCCAGACGCCCTGGGCGCCGAGGGAGAGGCCGGCCGCGATCTGCTCGCCGCTGCCGATGCCGCCGGCGGCGAGCACCGGGAGTGGGGCGACGGCCTCGGCGATCTCGGGGACCAGGACCATGGTGGCGATGTCGCCGGTGTGGCCGCCGGCCTCGTAGCCCTGGGCGACGACGATGTCGATGCCGGCCTCGGCGTGGCGGCGGGCGTGCTTGGCGCTGCCGGCGAGGGCGGCGACGAGGACGTCGTGGTCGTGGGCCCGGGCGATGACGTCGGCGGGCGGCGAACCGAGGGCGTTGGCCAGGAGTTTGATCGGGTAGTCGAAGGCGACGTCGAGCTGGCTGCGCGCGACCCGGTCCAGCCACCCGGTGATGCGCCAGCCGGACGCCTCGCCCTCGGGCAGCTCGGGGACGCCGTGCTTGGCGAGGAGGTCGCGGACGAACGCCCGGTGCGCGGCCGGGATCATCGCCTCGATGTCGGCCTCGCCGACCCCGTCGACGGCCTTCTTGGCCGGCATGACGACGTCGAGGCCGTACGGCTTGCCGCCGGTGTGCTCCTGCATCCAGTCGAGGTCGCGGGCGAGGTCGTCGGGGTCGGTGTAGCGCACCGCGCCGAGGACGCCGAAGCCGCCGGCGCGGGTGATGGCGGCGGCGACCGCCGGGAAGGGCGTGAAGCCGAAGATGGCGTGCTCGACTCCCAGTTTCTTGCTCAGCTCCGTCTCCATGGCCGGTCATGGTGCCGCAGCCCGGCGGCCGAGGGAAGAGATTTTCTGATGCCGTGTCAGATTCTTTGCCGCACCGTCGGGGCGGGGAGTGCCGGGCGGGCGGGCAGATAGTGGATAGCGTGCGGGGCGGCTGCGGGGCGCTGTGCGCGGACGGCGACGGGAAGGCTGCGTACGTGCGCGCGGGCGCGCGCCGCACGCGACGGCGGACAGGAGGCCGAGGGATGGGCAGCGACACGGGGGCAGGGGGATCGGCGGAGAGCCGGGCGGTGCGGGACCGAGGAGTGTGGGACCGGGCGGTGTGGGGCCGAAGGGCCGCGGGCCGGGCGTCCGGGCCGGCACTGCGAGGGACGGGGGCGGGACCCGGGCCGACACGGCGGGGGGTGGGAGTGGGGCTGCTCGCGCTCGGCGGGGTGTTGTTGCTGCATGCGGCAGTGCCCGGTTCGGCTGGCGCGGCCGACCGGCGGGCCCTGCAGGGCCTGCGGCTGCGGTACGGATCCGCCCGGCAGGCGGGGCTGGTCGAGCGGCACCTGGAGGCCGTCGCCGACGAGGCCCGGCGCTTCCTCGGCCCCTCCCCCGTGCACCCCTATTACGCCGGAGCCGTGGTGCTCGCCGGGCGGGGTCGTACGGTCGCGCTGCACCGGGCGATGGGCGACGCGGTGCGGTACGAGGACTACGACGGCCGGACCGACACCGCGCGGGAGCTCCCGGGCGCCGGGCGGATCGCGATGGCGGAGGACACCGTCTTCGACCTGGCCTCGCTGACCAAGCTGTTCACCTCGGTGCTGGCGGTGCAGCAGATGGAGCGGGGGCGGCTGGAGTTGGAGGCGCCGGTCCGGCGGTACCTGCCGGAGTTCACCGGCGGCCGGAAGGAGTCGATCACGGTACGGCAGCTGCTGACGCACACGTCGGGCCTGCGCTCATGGGCGCCGTTCTACCGGGAGTCGACCCGGCGGGAGCAGCTGCGGCTGCTGTGGTCCGTACAGGCGCAGGACGTCCCGGGCACGGTGTACCGCTACTCCGACCTCAATCTGATCACGCTTCAGCTGCTCCTGGAACGGATCACCGGTCACACTCTGGATGCACTGCTCCACGACGAGATCACCGCTCCGCTCGGGATGCACCGCACGCGTTACAACCCACCGCTCTCCTGGCGTCGGGTGACCGCCGCCACCGAGGTGCAGCGCCCGCCCTGGTCCGGCCTCGACCGCGGACTCGTATGGGGCGAGGTGCACGACGAGAACGCGTACGCGCTGGGCGGCGTCGCCGGCCACGCCGGAGTCTTCGGTACCGCCTGGGACCTCGCCGTCCTCGCCCGCACCCTGCTCGACGGCGGCAGCTACGCGGGCCGCCGCATCCTGCGCCCGGCCTCCGTCGAACTCCTCTTCACCGACTTCAACACGGCCTTCCCCGGGGACGACCACGGCCTGGGCTTCGAGCTCTACCAGCACTGGTACATGGGCGCGATGGCCACCCCGCACTCGGCGGGCCACACCGGTTTCACCGGGACCTCACTGGTCCTGGACCCCTCCACCGACTCCTTCCTCGTCCTCCTCGGCAACTCCGTCCACCCCGTGCGCACCTGGCGGGCCGGCAGCGCACCGCGCGTGGCCGTCGGCAACGCCTTCGCCCGCGCCGTCCCGGTGCGCACGCGGCACGGCGGCCCGGCCTGGTTCTCCGGCCAGACCCCCGGCGGCTCCGGCACCCTCACCCTCCCGCCCCTCGTCCCCGCCACCTCCGAGGCGCGGCTGCGCTGCGCGGTGTGGTGGGACACCGTGCCGGCCGAGGGCGCGCTCCACGTGGAGGCGTCGGACGACGGCACCGCGTGGCGTCCGCTGCCGTTCACCACGGTCCGCACGACCGGCGGCAGCCCCGAATCATGGCCGCAGGGCAGCGCGACCGGCTGGTCGGGCCGCATCTGGCACCAGCTGGACGCGACCCTGCCCGCCACCGCGGGCCGGCCGCTCCACATCCGCTTCCGCCACGAGGCCACCGGCCGCTACGTCGGCCGCGGCATCTACGTGGACGTCGTCCGCGTCTCGGAACGCGGCCGCCTGCTCTTCTCCGACGACCGCCCCCAGGACGCCGCCCGCCTCACCCCCACCGGCTGGACCCGCTCCGCGGACTAGGTTCCGTCTCTTCGGTCAGAGTCGGGCTCGGATGGGGATCGCGGCGAAGGTGGAGTGCCGCCGTCGAACGCTTCCGCTGGATCGGCGGCCACGCCGACGTCCGGCAGATCTTCCGTCACCCCGAGGCCCTTGCCGCGGTGGTCCGCGGACTGGCGGGGCCGTTCCGGGAAGACGGCGTCACTGCCGTCTGCGGCATCGAGTCCCGTGGATTCCTGCTCGGCGCTGCAGTGGCCGTCGAGCTCGGCGTCGGCTTCGTCGCGGTACGCAACCCGGCTACCCAGGGGCCGTCGACCGCACCTGGGAACGCATCCTCGCCGCCCTCCTGGCCGGCCGCAGCCGATTCCGTGGACGACATCGACCGGCGTGGTGGTTCCGGATGATGCAGCGGCGGACCATACTGGCCTGCGCCTTGTGGCCTCGGTGGTCGGTGGCGTCCAGGGCGAAGCAGCGCAGCGCCGTGAACTGCGCCTCGATCCGGTTCGGCCACGAGCTGTTCGTCGGGGTGCAGGCGATCCCGACGCTGTTCGCCGCAACCGACCAGAAGGGCCCTCCTCATGCAGTTCGTCCTCGACCCGCCGCACGGCGTGGCCCCCCTCCGGCTGGGCATGACGCTCGACGAAGCGGTCGCCGCGGTGTCGGCCTGGGGCGTGCCGCGGGTGTACCCGGCCGACGCGGTGCGCGACTTCGACCTGGTCTCCACCGAGTACGACGGCATCACCTTCCAAGCGGCCCTCGAACGCGACCACCGCGTCACCGCCGTCACCGTCTGGGGACCCGACGAAGACGAGGACCCCGACGTCCAGCTCCTGCTGGACGGCCTCGACGTCTTCCGCACCCCCGCCGACGAAATCCTCGCCCACGCCGCCCGTAAGGGCTGGCACGTCAACAACGACGACCCGCGGGCCCCGTACATCCCCAGCGTCACCCTTGCCTTCACCCGGGACACCTCCCAGGAGGTACCGCGGGACGAGAACGGCCTGCCGGTCCACTTCACCGCGGTGCTCGTGGCCGACGAGCGGTATCGGGAGAAGTGACGAAGGTCAGCGGGCCCGGTGCCGTACCCGAGATCTGACGGCGTGGTACCCCCGTCACTGGCGCGGTGTCATGATCACTCAGTGGCCCCGCACCTCGGCACGCCATCCGGTGGCCCCTGGGCCGCACCGCGACAGCATGACCAACGGAAAGGACCCGGCATGCGCCGACTCGTCTACTTCATCGCGGCCACTCTCGACGGCTTCATCGCCGGCCCGGACGGTGCGGACCCCACGGGTCCGAGCGGCTTCTGGCCCATGACGGAGGACTACATACAGCACCTCGTGGCCGAGTACCCGGAGACACTGCCCGTCCAGGCCCGCCAGGCGCTGTCCGTCACGGCGGAGGGCACGCACTTCGACACTGTGCTGGAGGGGCGGCGCAGCTACGAGATCGGGCTTGCGGCCGGAATCACCGACGCCTACCCCCACCTGCGGCACCTGGTGTTCTCCCGGACCCTCACCGAGAGCCCGGACCGGGCCGTCGAACTGGTCGCCGACGATCCGGTGGCGACCGTGCGCGAGCTCAAGCGGCAGGACGGCAAGGACATCTGGCTGGTCGGCGGCGCCGAGCTCGCCGGCTCGCTGTACGCCGAGATCGACACGCTGATCCTCAAGGTCGGCCCACTGACCATCGGCGACGGGATCCCGCTGTTCTCCCGCAAGGCCGCCTTCGATCCGCGTACCTGGACGCTCGCAGACCACACCGTCCTCAAGAGCGGCGCGATGTTCCTCACCTACACGCGCGTCAGCAGCTGAGCGCTCCGGGCGGAGTACCCCGCTCCGGGTGATACCCGGCTGCCCCAGTACTCCGGCAGGGGTCCGACAGGGCGGCGGCGAGCATGCGGCGGGCGGCCGCGGTGAGTTCGGCGAGGTCCGGGGCGGGGCGGGTGGCGGCCAGGGCGCCGGCGAGGCGGTCGTAGAGGAGGCCGTCGGTCCAGGCCACGAGGAGTTCGGCGGACTCCCGCGGGCGGGCCGCGCCGAGGGACGCGAGCAATTCGGTGGCGCGGTCGCGTGCGCCGAGGCCCGCCCGATGGAGACCGGTCCGCAGGTCCGGGGTGCGGGCGGCCTCCAAGGTCAGCTCGAATCGGGCGAGTTGGCGTTCACGGCCGGTGGTCAGCCAGCGGTGGAGCAGGGCGGCGAGGCCGGCGGCCGCCGCCTCCCGCACAGCCGACTGTGGCCCCGCCGTGCCGTCCGGCTGCGGCTGCGGCTGCGGCTGCGGCGGGGCGTCCGCGGCGACGTCCGCCAGGTCGAGTTCCGCCAGGCGCTGGTAGCAGGCGTCGATCAGGGCGTTCCGCGTGCGGAAGTAGTACGACGTGCTGCCCGCGGGCAGTCCGGCAGCCGTGTCGACCGCTCGGTGGGTCAGGCCGCGCAGCCCGGCGGCGGCGACGGTGGCGATCGCGGTGTCGGCGATCAGCGTTCTGCGGTCAGGGGTGCTGGACATGACCTCACTCTACAGCTGTAGAGTGCCAGATATCCGGGCTCTACGGATGTAGAGGACGGGTGGGTGGGTGGGTCGGTGCGCGCCGCGACATCGGCACGCACCGCGCGAGATGAAGAGGAGTGGTTCATGTCCCAGCGTCACGCCGTCGTGGTCGGGGCGGGCATCGGCGGGCTCACGGCGGCTCTCGCGCTGCACCGCCACGGCTGGCGGGTCACCGTGTTCGAGCGGTCCGCCGAACCCGCCCTCGGCGCGGGCATCGTCCTCGCGCCCAATGCCCTGCGCGCCTTCGACGCCATCGGCTTCGACGTCACACGGGCCGTCGGCGACGCCGTCCCGGCGGCGATGGGTGTGCGCCGCCGGGACGGGAGCTGGCTGAACCGGGCCGACACCGCGGCCCTGGTGGCCCGTTACGGACGGCCCCCGCTGGCCGTCCACCGCGCCGCCCTCACCTCCGCCCTGGCGGCCGCCCTTCCTCCGGGCACGGTGCGGTACGGGACGGCCGTCCGGGCGGTCGAGGACGCCATGCCCCCCGCGCACACGCCCCCCACGCCCGCCGCGCACATGCCCGCCACCCCGGTCGTGCACACGGCGGACGCCTCCGTCGGCGCCGACGTCGTCCTCGCCGCCGACGGCATCAACAGCCCCTTGCGCCGCCGGTACTTCCCCGACCACCCCGGCCTGCACTACAGCGGCGAGACCGCGTGGCGGACCGTGCTGCCCGCGGACGGCCTGCCGCCGCTCGTCACCGCCGAGACCTGGGGCCCGGGCCGGCGGTTCGGCGTCGTACCGCTGGCCGACGGCCGGGTCTACGCGTACGCCACCGCCGTCGTCCCGGAGGGGACGCGCCCGGCCGACCCGCTCCGGGAACTGCTGCGCCGCTTCGGCGACTGGCACGACCCGATCCCGGCCCTGCTGGACCGGATGGACGCGGCGACCCTCCTCCAGCACGACCTGTTCGACCTGGCCGCCCCGCTCCCGCGCCTCCACCACGGCCGGATCGCATGGCTGGGCGACGCCGCCCACGCCATGACCCCCAACCTGGGCCAGGGCGGCTGTCAGGCCGTCGAGGACGCCGTCGTCCTCGCCCACCTGCTGGCCGCCGCCACGGACCGCCCCGGGGGCGTCCGGGGCATCCCGGGCGCCCTGGCCGCGTACACCGCCGCCCGGCGGCGGCGGACCGAGGCCATCCGGGTACGGGCCCGCCGGGCCGGCCGGATCGCCTCGCTCCGGCACCCCGTCGCGGTGGCCGCGCGCGACCTCGCCCTTCGCGTCACCCCCGAACGGATCGCCCTGCGCGCCATGGACGACCTCTTCGACGGCTTCGCCCTCCCCCGCACGGCCTCCTGAACCACGGCTCCCGAGGCCCTTAGCGCCCCAGCGCCGCCATCGCCGCGTTGTGCCCCGGTACGCCGCTCACGCCGCCGCCGCGGACCGCGCCCGCCCCGCACAGCAGGACGTTGGCGTGGCCGGTCTCCACGCCCCAGCGGCCCGTGCCCGCGGTCGCGTACGGCCATGACAGGTCGCTGTGGAAGATGTGCCCGCCGGGCAGCCGCAGGTCGCGTTCCAGGTCGAGCGGGGTCTTCGCCTCGATGCACGGGCGGCCCTCGGCGTCCTCGGCGAGGCAGTCGGCGATGGGTTCGGCCAGGTGGGCGTCGAGCTGGGCGAGGGTCGCGGCCAGCAGGACCTCGCGGGCCTCGGCGTGGTCCCGTTCGAACAGCCTGGCCGGGGTGTGCAGGCCGAACAGGGTCAGCGTCTGGTAGCCCGCGGCGGCGAGTTCCGGGCCCAGGATCGTGGGGTCGGTCAGCGAGTGGCAGTAGATCTCCGAGGGCGGCGCGGACGGCAACTCCCCCGCGGCGGCCTCGGCGTAGGCGCGGGCGAGGCCGGCGTACCCCTCGGCGACGTGGAAGGTCCCTGCGAAGGCCTCGCGCGGGTCGACGGAGGTGTCGCGCAGCCGCGGAAGGCGCTTCAGCAGCATGTTCACCTTCAGCTGGGCGCCCTCCGCGGCCGGCTTCGGCGGGGTCTCGCCCAGCAGTTCGGCCATGGCCCGCGGCGAGGCCCCGACCAGCACCGTACGGGCCGCCACCGTGCCCTCACCGGCGGCCGTACGGAACGTCACCTCGGCCGCCGTCCCGTCGGTCTCGATCCGTACGGCCTCGTGCCCGGTGGCGATCTCGGCCCCGGCCCGGCGCGCGGCGTCCGCCAGCGCATCGGTGAACGCCCCCATCCCGCCCAGCGGCACGTCCCAGTCGCCGGTGCCGCCGCCGATCACGTGGTACAGGAAGCAGCGGTTCTGCGCCAGCCCCGGATCGTGGGCGTCTGCGAACGTGCCGATCAGCGCGTCCGTCAGGACCACGCCCCGGACCAGGTCGTCGTCGAAGTGGTGCTCCACCGCCCGCCCCAGCGGCTCCTCGAAGAGCATCCGCCAGGCCGCCTCGTCGTCGATGCGCGCCCGCAGCGCCTCGCGGGTCGGCAGCGGTTCGGTGAGGGTGGGGAAGACCTTGGCCGCGACCTGGGCGGTCGTCCGGTAGAAGGCGCGCCACTGCTCGTACTCCTGGTCGGAGCCGGTCAGCCGCACGAACGACTCCCGGGTGCGCTCCTCTCCGCCGCCGACGAGCAGTCCGGTGGGCCGGCCCGCGCGGACGTCCGGGGTGTACGAGGAGACGCCGCGCTTGCGTACGCCGAAGTCCAGGCCCAGCTCCCGCACGATCTTCGACGGGAGCAGGGAGACGAGGTAGGAGTAGCGCGACAGGCGCGCGTCGACTCCGGCGAAGGGCCGGGTGGAGATCGCGGCGCCGCCGGTGTGCCCGAGGCGTTCGAGGACCAGCACGGACCGCCCGGCCCTGGCCAGGTACGCGGCGGCCACCAGGCCGTTGTGCCCGCCGCCGACCACGACCGCGTCGTAGACGCCCTGCCGGAAGCCCGCGCCGTGGCCCGCCGGGCCCGTCACCGGCCCGCCGGCCGGACGCGCCACCGGATGCGCCACCGAAGGCACCACCGGTTGCGCCACCGGACGTTCCGCTGCCCGACCCGACCCCGAACCTGCCGCTGCACCTGCCACGGGAGCTGTCATGCGTCCTGCCTAGCACACCTGCCCGAGCCGCTCCAGACAGTGCGCCTCGTCGGCGTGCGCGGCGACCGTGTCGGGGTGTTCGGGGCCCAGGGACCGCTCCAGGACCCCGGCGATCTCCCGGTACAGCGCCAGCGCCTCCGGCCAGCGGCCCAGCCGCCCCAGGCCCACGGCCTGTTCGCGCCGGCTGGCCAGGGTGTCGGGGTGGTCGCCGCCGAGCGACTCGGCGCGCAGCGCGCCGACCTCCCGGGCCTCGGCCACCGCCTCCTCCCAGCGGTCCATGCGGCCCAGGTTGACGCCCAGGACGTGCCGGGCCCGCAGGGTCTCGGGGTCCCGGGCGCCGTAGGCGCGGGTGCGGTCGCGGACCAGGGCGCGGAAGAGGTCGTACGCCTGCGCGCCGCGTCCGAGCCGGCCCAGCGCGATGCCCACCTCGTAGCGGGCGGCGAGGGTGTCGGGGTGGTCGCGCCCCAGGGTGCGCTCGCGGGCGGCCGCGATCTCCCGGTAGGCGACCAGGGCCTCCGTCCAGCGGCCCAACTGGCCCAGGGCGTACGCCCCCTCGTACCGCGTCAGCAGGGTGTCGGGGTGGTCCGGCCCGAGTACCCGGTCGCGGGCGGTGGCGACCTCGTCGGCGATGCGGAAGGCGTCGCGGACCCGGCCCATCCGGCTGAGGTTGCTGGCCAGGTTGTGCCGGCAGCGCAGGGTGTCGGGGTGGTCGGAGCCCATGGCGCGCTCGCGTACGGCGAGCACCGCGCGGTAGGCCTCGTGCGCCTCCTGGTGCCGGCCGAGCCGGTCCAGGACGTACGCGGCCTCCTGGCGCGCGGCGAGGGTGTCGGCGTGGTCGGCGCCGAGCACGGCGGACCGCCCCTCGGCGACCCGGGTGTGCCCGTGCAGCGCCTCGGTGAGGCGCCCGGCGCGGGCGAGGGCCACGGCCGTGGTGAAGCCGGCGGCCAGGGTGGCCGGATCGCGGC
>NZ_WTFF01000114.1 GCF_019400985.1 Streptomyces bambusae | reverse complement strand
CCGTCGAGGCGGGCGCACTGCCGTCGCTGCTGCCGGGCGCCCGCCCGGCCACCGACCCGCGGGCCCGCGCGGAAGTGGCGCGCGCCTGGGGCCTGTCGGAGCTGCCGCACCGCTACGGCCGCGACACCGGCCAGATCCTGGAGGCCGCGGCCCGCGGTGAGCTCGGCGCGCTGCTCGTCGGCGGGGTCGAGGTGGCCGACCTGCCCGACCCGGTCCGGGCGCGCGAGGCGCTGGCCGAGGCCTTCGTGGTCTCGCTGGAGCTGCGCCCGAGCGAGGTCACCGACCACGCCGACGTGGTCCTGCCCGTGGCCGCGGCGGCCGAGAAGCCGGGCGCGTTCATCAACTGGGAGGGCCGGGTCCGCCCGTTCGAGGCGGCCCTCAAGCCCGACCAGATGACCCGGCCGCTCGCCCCGGCCGACGTACGCGTCCTGGACCGGCTGGCCGACGCGGCGGACCGCCGCCTCGGCCTGCCCGACACGTACGCCGCCCGCCGCGAGCTGGACGCGCTGGGCCCCTGGACCGGTGAACGCTCCTCCGAGCAGCCCGCCCGGACCCGGCCGCTGCCCCGCCCGGGCGCCGGCGAGGCGGTCCTCGCCGGCCACCGGCTGCTGCTCGACCAGGGCCTGCTCCAGGAGGGCGACGAGGCCCTGGCCGCCACCCGGCACGCGGCCACGGCCCGGCTGTCGGCGGCCACGGCGGCCGAGACGGGCGTCAAGGACGGCGACGTCCTGGCGGTCACCGGCCCGTCCGGCTCGGTCGCCTTCCCGCTCCAGGTGACGGACATGCCGGACCGGGTGGTCTGGCTCCCCCTGAACTCCACCGGCGGCGGGGTGACCGCGGACACCGGCGCCCGCCCGGGCGAGCTGGTCCGCATCGGTCCGGCGGCCCCGCCCGCCGCCGGCAGCGACTCCCCCGCGGAGGTGGACGCGTGAACGCCGTACCCGGTGACTACGTACCCGGTGACCTCGTCCAGCTCGCGGCCGAGGACCTGTCCCTGTTCGGCCGGGACGTGTGGTGGCTCGTCCTGCTGAAGGCCGTGTTCTGCTTCGCCTTCCTCATGGTCACCGTGCTCTTCTCCATCGTGTGGGAGCGCAAGGTGGTCGCGTGGATGCAGCTGCGCATCGGCCCCAACCGGCACGGCCCCTGGGGCCTGCTCCAGTCGCTCGCCGACGGCGTCAAGCTGATGCTGAAGGAAGACGTCATCGTCAAGCGGGCCGACAAGGTCGTCTACGTCCTGGCGCCGATCGTCGCGGCGATCCCCGCCTTCATGGCGATCGCGGTGATCCCCTTCGGCCCCGCCGGCAACGAGATCTCCATCTTCGGCCAGCGCACCACGATGCAACTGACCGACCTGCCGATCGCCGTCCTCTACATCCTGGCGGTCGCCTCGGTCGGCATCTACGGCATCGTGCTCGCCGGCTGGTCGTCCGGGTCGACGTACCCGCTGCTCGGCGGCCTGCGCTCCTGCGCGCAGATGATCTCGTACGAGATCGCGATGGGCGCGGCCTTCGCCTCGGTCTTCCTCTACTCCGGCTCGATGTCCACCTCGGCCATCGTGGAGGCGCAGGCGGACCGCTGGTACATCGTGCTGCTGCCGGTGTCCTTCATCATCTACATCGTCACGATGGTCGGTGAGACCAACCGGGCGCCGTTCGACATGCCGGAGTCCGAGGGCGACCTCGTCGGCGGCTTCAACACCGAGTACTCGTCGATCAAGTTCGCGATGTTCATGCTCGCCGAGTACGTCAACATGGTCACCGTCTCGGCCGTCGCGACCACCCTCTTCCTCGGCGGCTGGCGGGCGCCGGCGCCGATCTCGACGTACTGGGAGGGCGCCAACCACGGCTGGTGGCCGCTGCTCTGGTTCGTCATCAAGGTGCAGCTGCTGCTCTTCTTCTTCATCTGGCTGCGCGGCACGCTGCCCCGGGTGCGCTACGACCAGCTGATGAAGCTCGGCTGGAAGGTGCTCATCCCGGTCTCCGTGGTCTGGCTGATGCTCGTGGCGACCGTACGGGCGCTGCGCAACGAGAACTACGACTTCTCGGAGATCGTCCTGTACGTCGGCGGCGGCGTGGTCGCCGTACTCCTCCTCTCGCTCGTCGTGGACCTCTTCCGCGACCGCAAGGAGAAGGCCGCCGCCGCCCGGGCCGGCCGCACCGGCGAGCCCGAGCCCTTCGACCCGATGGCGGGCGGCTTCCCGGTCCCGCCGAAGCCCGGCCAGCGGCCGGCCCCCGTACCGCGCCGGCAGCCGCGCGGCGATCGGGAGCTGATTGTCAGTGGTGGGGCGAATACTGAGAGTGACCGAGAGGAGGGTTGAGAGGTGTCTGACGAACAGCGGCACAACCCCGTGGCGGGCTTCGGCGTGACCTTCAAGGCCATGTTCAAGAAGCGGCTCACGGAGCAGTACCCGGAGCAGCGCAAGACCACCGCGCTGCGCTTCCACGGCCGGCACCAGCTCAACCGGCATCCGGACGGGCTGGAGAAGTGCATCGGGTGCGAGCTGTGCGCCTGGGCCTGCCCGGCCGACGCGATCTACGTGGAGGGCGCGGACAACACGGAGGAGGAGCGCTACTCCCCGGGTGAGCGCTACGGCCGCGTCTACCAGATCAACTACGCCCGCTGCATCCTGTGCGGGCTGTGCGTCGAGGCGTGCCCGACCCGGGCGCTGACCATGACCAACGAGTTCGAACTGGCCGACGCCAGCCGCGAGTCGCTCATCTACACCAAGGAGCAGCTGCTCGCCGGGCTCACCGAGACCATGGTCGAGGCCCCGCACGCGATGTACCCGGGCACGGACGAGCAGGACTACTACCGCGGCCTGGTGACGGGCGCCGCCCCCGGCACCGAGCGGCAGGCGGCCGTGTCCAAGGGCGAGCGGCCCGCGGACCAGGAGGTGGACGCGTGAGCGTGCTCACCGAAAACGTGCTGGCCGAAGCGGCCTCCACCGGCGAGGCCGTGCAGTTCTGGGTGCTCGGCACCATCGCCGTGATCGGCGCGCTGTGCACGATCCTCATGAAGAAGGCCGTGCACAGCGCCCTGTGCCTGGCCGGGACGATGATCATCCTGGCGGTCTTCTACCTCGCGAACGGGGCGTACTTCCTGGGCATCGTCCAGGTCGTCGTCTACACCGGCGCGATCATGATGCTCTTCCTCTTCGTGGTCATGCTCGTCGGCGTCACCGCCGCGGACTCGCTGAAGGAGACCCTCAAGGGGCAGCGCTGGCTGGCCGTCCTGTGCGGGCTCGGCTTCGGCATCCTGCTGATCGCCGGCATCCGGCACGCCCAGCTGAACCAGTTCAACGGGCTCGGCCGGGCCAACTCCGCCGGGCACGTCGAGGGTCTGGCCCAGCTGATCTTCACCAAGTACGTCTTCGCCTTCGAGATCACCGGCGCGCTGCTGATCACGGCGGCCGTCGGCGCGATGGTGCTCACCCACCGCGAGCGCACCGAGCGGGCCGCCACCCAGCGCGAGCTGTCGGAGCGGCGGGTCCGCGAGGGCGTCCAGCTCCCGCCGCTGCCCGCCCCCGGCGTGTACGCCCGGCACAACGCGGTCGACGTACCGGGCCTGCTGCCGGACGGCTCCCCGTCCGAGCTGTCCGTCAGCAAGACGCTGCGCGCCCGCGGCCAGATCCGCGACGTGTCCGGCGAGGCGCTGGAGGACCTGAAGGCCCTGGAGCAGAGCTCGGCGGAGCGCCTGGGCCGGGACGCCCGCAAGGAGGCCTCGAAGTGAATCCGGTCAACTACCTGTATCTCGCGGCGCTGCTGTTCACCATCGGCGCGGCCGGGGTGCTGATCCGGCGGAACGCGATCGTGCTGTTCATGTGCATCGAGCTGATGCTCAATGCCTGCAACCTCGCGTTCGTCACGTTCTCCCGGATGCACGGCAACCTCGACGGCCAGATCATCGCGTTCTTCACGATGGTCGTCGCCGCGGCGGAGGTCGTGGTGGGCCTGGCGATCATCGTGTCGCTGTTCCGTACCCGCCACTCGGCCTCGGTCGACGACGCCAGCCTGATGAAGCTGTAAGGGGTCGTACACAGTGGAGAATCTGATTGCGCTGCTCGTCGCGGCGCCCCTGCTCGGGGCGGCGGTGCTGCTGTGCGGCGGCCGGCGCCTCGACAAGACCGGCCACTGGCTCGGCACCCTGCTCGCCGCCGTGTCCTTCGGGATCGGCGCGGTGCTGTTCGTGGACATGCTGGGCCGCCCGGCGGACGACCGCACCATGGACCAGTTCCTGTACAGCTGGATCCCGGTCGAGGGCTTCCAGGCGGACGTGGCCTTCCAGCTGGACCAGCTGTCGATGACCTTCGTCCTGCTGATCACCGGCGTGGGCACGCTCATCCACGTGTACTCGATCGGGTACATGGAGCACGACGAGCGCCGGCGCCGCTTCTTCGGCTATCTGAACCTGTTCCTCGCGGCGATGCTGCTGCTGGTCCTCGCCGACAACTACCTCCTGCTGTACGTCGGCTGGGAGGGCGTGGGCCTCGCCTCGTACCTGCTCATCGGCTTCTGGCAGCACAAGCCCAGCGCGGCCACCGCCGCGAAGAAGGCCTTCCTGGTCAACCGGGTCGGCGACATGGGCCTGTCGATCGCGATCATGCTGATGTTCACCACATTCGGCACCTTCGCCTTCGGGCCGGTGCTGGGCAGCGTCGGCCGGACGTCCGAGGGCACCCTCACCGCGATCGGCCTGATGCTGCTGCTCGCCGCGTGCGGCAAGTCCGCCCAGGTACCGCTGCAGTCCTGGCTCGGCGACGCGATGGAGGGCCCGACCCCCGTCTCGGCCCTGATCCACGCGGCCACCATGGTGACCGCCGGCGTGTACCTGATCGTCCGGTCCGGGGCGATCTTCAACGCCTCGCCGGACGCCCAGCTGGTCGTCGCGATCGTCGGCGCGGTCACGCTGCTCTTCGGTGCGATCGTCGGTTGCGCGAAGGACGACATCAAGAAGGCACTTGCCGGCTCGACCATGTCGCAGATCGGCTACATGGTGCTCGCGGCCGGCCTCGGCCCGATCGGCTACGCCTTCGCGATCATGCACCTGGTGACGCACGGCTTCTTCAAGGCCGGCCTCTTCCTCGGCGCGGGTTCCGTGATGCACGGGATGAACGACGAGGTGGACATGCGCAAGTACGGGGGCCTGCGGAAGTACATGCCGGTCACCTTCGTGACCTTCGGACTGGGCTACCTGGCCATCATCGGCTTCCCCGGCCTGTCGGGCTTCTGGTCCAAGGACAAGATCATCGAGGCGGCCTTCGCGAAGGGCGGCACCGAGGGCTGGATCCTCGGCGGGGTGGCCCTGCTGGGCGCGGCCATCACCGCGTACTACATGACCCGCGTCATGCTCCTCACCTTCTTCGGCGAGAAGCGCTGGCAGCCGGCCCCGGACCCGGACACCGCGCCGAGCGTGGAGCCCGGCATCGAGGTCCACCCCGGCGACATGCCCCACCCGCACGAGTCCCCGAGGTCGATGACGATCCCGATGATCGTCCTGGCCTTCGGATCGGTCTTCGCGGGCGGCCTGTTCAGCCTGAACGAGTCCTTCGTGACGTGGCTGGAGCCGGTCACCTCCTTCGAGCACGGCCACCCGCCGATCGGCGCCGCGGCCGTCACCGGAGCCACCATGGTGGCGCTCGTCCTGGGCGTGGCCCTCGCGTACGCGCAGTACGGCCGCAGGCCCGTCCCGGTCGTCGCCCCGCGCGGCAGCCTGCTCACCCGGGCCGCCCGGCGCGACCTGTTCCAGGACGACTTCAACCACGTCGTGCTGGTGCGCGGCGGCGAGCACCTGACCCGCTCGCTCGTCTACGTCGACCACAGCCTGGTCGACGGAGCGGTGGGCGGCACGGCCGCCGCCGTGGGCGGGCTGTCGGGCCGGCTGCGCAAGCTGCAGAACGGCTACGCCCGCAGCTACGCGGTCTCGATGTTCGGGGGCGCGGCGGTCCTGGTCGCCGCGACCCTCCTGATGAGGGGGGTGTGAGATGAGTTTCCCGCTGCTGACGCTGACGGCCGCGGTCCCCGCGGCCGGTGCGATCCTCACGGCGGCCGTACCGGCCGCCCGCCGGACCGCCGCCAAGTGGGTCGCCCTGCTCTTCTCCCTGGCCACGCTGGCGCTGGCCGTGCTCGTCGCGGTCCGCTTCGAGCCGGGCGGCGCCCGCTACCAGCTCACCGAGTCGCACGCCTGGATCAAGGACTTCGGGGTCCGCTACGAGCTCGGCGTGGACGGCATCGGGGTGGCGCTGATCGCGCTGACCGCGCTGCTGATCCCGTTCGTGATCGCGGCCGGCTGGCACGACGCCGACCCTCTGGAGACCGCTTCAAAGCGGTGGCGGCCGACCCAGGGCTTCTTCGCCCTGATCCTGGCCGTCGAGGCGATGGTGGTCATCTCGTTCGAGGCCACCGACGTCTTCCTCTTCTACATCTTCTTCGAAGCCATGCTCATCCCGATGTACTTCCTCATCGGCGGCTTCGGGGACCGGGCCCACGGTGGCTCCGACGAGAACGCGGCCGCGCAGCGCTCGTACGCGGCCGTGAAGTTCCTCCTCTACAACCTGGCCGGCGGCCTGATCATGCTGGCCGCGGTCATCGGCCTGTACGTGGTCACCGGCACCTTCTCCCTCACGGAGATCGCCGACGCCCGCGCCGCCGGCAAGATGGACATGGCGACGAACACCGAGCGGCTCCTCTTCCTCGGCTTCTTCTTCGCCTTCGCGGTGAAGGCCCCGCTGTGGCCGCTGCACACCTGGCTGCCGGGCGCGATGGGCGAGGCCACCGCCCCGGTCGCCGTACTGATCACCGCGGTCGTCGACAAGGTCGGCACCTTCGCGATGCTCCGCTTCTGCCTCGGCCTCTTCCCCGAGGCCAGCAAGTGGGCCACCCCGGTGATCCTGGTCCTGGCCCTGATCAGCATCGTCTACGGCGCGCTGCTCGCGGTCGGCCAGCGCGACATCAAGCGGCTGATCGCCTACGCCTCGATCTCGCACTTCGGCTTCATCATCATGGGCATCTTCGCGATGACCTCGCAGGGCCAGTCCGGCGCCACCCTCTACATGGTCAACCACGGCCTGTCGACGGCGGCGCTGATGCTGGTGGCCGGGTTCCTGATCTCGCGGCGCGGCTCGCGGCTCATCGCCGACTTCGGCGGAGTGCAGAAGGTGGCCCCGGTCCTCGCCGGCACCTTCCTGATCGGCGGCCTGGCCACGCTCTCGCTGCCCGGCCTGGCGCCGTTCGTCAGTGAATTCCTGGTCCTGGTCGGCACGTTCAGCCGCTACCCGGTGATCGGCATCATCGCCACCTTCGGCATCGTGCTCGCCGCGCTCTACACCCTGGTGCTCTACCAGCGCACGATGACCGGCCCGGTGAAGGAGGAGGTCCGCAGCATGCCGGACCTGCGCCTGCGCGAACTGCTGGTGGTCACCCCGCTGATCGTGCTGCTGATCGGCCTCGGCGTCTACCCGAAGCCGCTCACCGAGATCGTCAACCCGGCGGTGGAGCACACCATGTCCGACGTGAAGCAGCAGGACCCTGCTCCGGAAGTGGAGGCGGCCAAGTGAGCACGACAGCTGTCCACGGCCTGTGGACGGTGGCCGCCGGTCCCGTCGACCGGATCCCGGCCCCGCACATCGAGTACGCCCAGCTCGCACCCACGCTGATCGTGGTGGGCGCGGCGGTCCTCGGCGTCCTCGTCGAGGCCTTCGTCCCGCGCAAGGCCCGCTACCACACCCAGGTCTTCCTCGCCTTCGCCGCGCTGGCCTCGGCCTTCGCGGCGGTGGTGGCGCTCGCGGGCGCCGGGTACGCCTCCGGCAAGGCGCAGGTCGCGGCGATGGGCGCCCTCGCGGTGGACGGCCCGGCGCTGTTCCTCCAGGGCACCATCCTGCTGGCCTCCGTCGTGGCCGTCTTCACCTTCGCCGAGCGGCACCTGGACCCGAAGGCGCACGGCAACCGGGTCGACTCCTTCGCCGCCCAGGCGGCGTCCGTACCCGGCAGCGACAGCGAGAAGGCGGCCGTCAAGGCCGGCTTCACCACGACGGAAGTCTTCCCGCTGGCCCTGTTCGCGGTCTCCGGGATGCTGATCTTCCCGGCGGCGAACGACCTGCTGATGCTGTTCATCGCGCTGGAGGTCTTCTCCCTCCCGCTGTACCTGCTCTGCGCCCTCGCCCGCCGCCAGCGGCTGATGTCGCAGGAGGCGGCGGTGAAGTACTTCCTGCTGGGCGCGTTCTCCTCCGCCTTCCTGCTCTTCGGCATCGCGCTGCTGTACGGCTACGCGGGCTCCGTCTCGTACGCGGCGATCGCGGACGTGGTCGACGGCACGGTGGCCCGGATGGACCCGGCGCTCGCGGCCTCCACCGGCAACGACGCGCTGCTGCTGATCGGCGGGGCGCTGGTCCTGATGGGCCTGCTCTTCAAGGTCGGCGCGGTGCCCTTCCACATGTGGACCCCGGACGTCTACCAGGGCGCGCCGACCCCCGTCACCGGCTTCATGGCGGCGGCCACCAAGGTCGCGGCCTTCGGCGCGCTGCTGCGGCTGCTGTACGTGGTCCTGCCCGGCCTGCGCTGGGACTGGCGGCCGGTGATGTGGGGCGTCGCGATCGTCACGATGCTGGCGGGCGCGGTCATCGCGGTCACCCAGACCGACGTCAAGCGGCTCCTGGCCTACTCCTCGATCGCGCACGCGGGCTTCATCCTGGCCGGTGTGATCGCCACGTCGAAGCAGGGCGTCTCCTCGGTCCTGTTCTACCTGGCCGCGTACTCCTTCGTGACGATCGGCGCCTTCGCGGTGGTCACGCTGGTCCGCGACGCGGGCGGCGAGGCCACGCACCTGTCGAAGTGGGCGGGCCTGGGCCGCCGTTCGCCGCTGACGGCGGCGGTGTTCGCGGTCTTCCTGCTCGCCTTCGCGGGCATCCCGCTGACGTCGGGCTTCTCGGGCAAGTTCGCGGTGTTCGCGGCGGCGGCGGAGGGCGGCGCGGCCCCGCTGGTGGTGGTCGGCGTGATCTCCTCGGCGATCGCGGCGTTCTTCTACATCCGGGTGATCGTCCTGATGTTCTTCAGCGAGCCGAAGGCGGACGGCCCGACGGTGGCCGTCCCGTCCTTCCTGACGACGTCCACGATCGCGGTGGGCGTGGTGGTCACGGTGGCCCTGGGCGTCTTCCCCCAGTACTTCCTGGACCTGGCAGGCCAGGCGAGCACATTCGTCCGCTGACCGCCTCCCGCACACGCCAGGACCCGGCTCCCGTTTTCGGGAGCCGGGCCCTGGCATGTCGGCTCAGAGGGTCTCGGTGAGGTCGAGGTCGATGGGGAAGGGCACGGAGACCTCCAGCCGGTCGTGGAAGATGCCGGTGGCGACGTACGCCTTGGTGGCTGGGTCGAGCTCGTACACGTAGGCCACCGTCCCGTCGCCCACCATCTCCACGCGCCACAGGTGCGGGATGCCCGCGCGGGCGTACTTGACCGGTTTGGTCTCGCGGTCCCGGCAGACGGAGTCCGGCTTGACGACCTCGACCGCGAGCCGGACCGAACTGGCGGGAAGGCGTGTCTGGTCCGGATCGTCGACGACGTCCTCGTCCACGACGAGGACGTCGGGCTCCAGCCGGTTGCACCGGTCGATGTCGATGGTGAACTCGTGGAGGACCTCCAGCCCCTCGGGGGCCAGAGCATCCAGTTGCCGTTCCACGAGGCTCACCGTGCGCGTGTGGAAGATGTTCTGCCGGCTCTTGAAGATCAGACTGCCGTCGATCAGCTCCGTGTGCGGAGGCAGATCCGGAAGCCGATCCAGGTCGTCGGCGGTCCAGCCGCCGTCGGGAGGGCGAGGCCAGTGGAGTTGGGGACTCGGTGGTGCTTCCATGCGGCGGAGTCTCGCGAGTCCGTCCAGCGTATCGCCGGGGGTCACCCGAGGACCGCTCTTACGGGTGAGTGTGGCTTGACGTGGGGCAGGTGACCGCTGGGTTCCAGTTGTGGAAGGGGCCCGCCGGGTTGTCCTTGTACGTCCACATGTGGATGTCGTAGTGCTTCGGCATGCCCTTCCAGTGGCCCGGCATCGGGCCGTCGAAGGGGAGGCCGAACATCGTCGGGCGGTCGTTCTTCGTGGTGAGGTCCTGGTCGCTGTCGGAGACCATCCATTCGACCGCGTACAGCTTGCGGCCGCCGCGGGGGCCCTTCTCCGGGCCGTAGATGAGGGCCGTGGGGCGGCTGGGGTCCGTGGAGCCCCAGTTGGACCACTTCACGTAGTGGTAGCCCATCGCGCCGGTGCCGCGTGGGTCGTTCAGGCAGTCGTCGCGGCGGACGAAGCCGTCCTTGACGGCAGTGGCCTCGTCCACGTACTTGGCCGTGACGCGGATGGCGGTCGCCATGTCCTGCATGGCCTTGCGGTCGCGGTGGTCGGGCGCGGGGCCGTCGACGGCCCCGGCCGGCGGGGCGGTGGCGGCCAGGGTCAGGGACACGGTGGCGACCACGCAGGTGAGCGCCGCCTTGACGGGACGTGCGAGCATCGGGGCTCCTCGGACAGAGGGACGCGGTTCGGGCCTCCCCCTGCCCGCTTGTCGTCCACCTTGTGGGGGATGCCGGGCTCGTGCACGTGGCGTAGACCCGAATGGGGGTCACCTCGCGGGATAACGGGCCCGGCGGCCCTTTGTCCGGGACTAACGGCTCCTTGCGGCGATGCGGCCCGTGACCTCGCCGAGACCCACGCGGGTGCCTTCCGGGCCCGGTGCCCAGGCGGTCAGGGTGACCTCGTCGCCGTCCTCCAGGAAGGTCCGCTTGCCCTCGGCGAGCTCGATCGCGTCGCGGCCGTTCCAGGTCAGCTCCAGCAGCGAGCCGCGCTGGCCGGCCTCCGGGCCGCTGACGGTGCCGGAGCCGTAGACGTCGCCGGTGCGCAGCGAGGCACCGTTGACCGTCATGTGGGCCAGCTGCTGGGCGGCGGTCCAGTACATGGAGGCGAACGGCGGCCGGGCGACCTCCTGGCCGTTGATCGACACCGTGATGTGCAGGTCGAAGCCGCCGTCCTCGACGCCCTCGGCCGAGTCGTCGAGGTAGGGCAGGAGCGGGAAGTCGCGGGCCGGGGGAGCCACCCGGGCCGCGTCGAGGGCCTCCAGCGGGGTCACCCAGGCGGAGACGGACGTGGCGAAGGACTTGCCGAGGAACGGGCCGAGCGGGACGTACTCCCAGGCCTGGATGTCGCGCGCGGACCAGTCGTTGAGCAGGAAGAGACCGAAGACGTGCTCGCGGAAGTCGGCCAGCGCGACCGGCTCGCCGAGCTCGGACGGCGTGCCGACGAGGAAGCCGACCTCGGCCTCGATGTCGAGCTTGATGCTCGGGCCGAAGACGGGCGCGGGGTCGGTGGGGGCCTTGCGCTGCCCGGAGGGCCGCACGACGTCCGTACCCGAGACCACGATGGTGCCGGAGCGCCCGTGGTAACCGATCGGCAGGTGCTTCCAGTTGGGGGTGAGCGCGTCGCCGTCGGGGCGGAAGATCCGGCCCACGTTGGTGGCGTGGTGCTCGCTGGCGTAGAAGTCGACGTAGTCGGCGACCTCGTACGGCAGGTGCAGGGTGACCTCGTCCAGGGCGTGCAGGTGCGGTTCGACGGCGGCCCGGTGGCCCGGGTCGGTCACCCAGGCGGTGAGCGCCCGGCGCACGTCGTGCCAGGTGGTGCGCCCGGCGGCGAGCAGCGCGTTCAGCGAGGGCGCGCCCAGCACGCCGGCGTACGGCGAGCCGAGCGCCTCCGCGACCGCGCCGGCGTCGATCACATGCCCGCCGATCCGCACGCCGATGCGGCGCCGCGCGTCCTGGGGGGTCGAGAAGACGCCGTACGGCAGGTTGTGCGGGCCGAACGGGTCGCCCTCGGGGACGTCCAGGGGGCTCTGCTGGGGCATGGGTGCCGCCTCGCTTTCCACATGGTCCGGGGGTGTCCCGGGAGACAGGCCACACGTTACGTGGCGGGTGGGGCCTGCGGGAGGGCGGATTGGGCAGCTATTTGTAGGACTTGTCCACTGGGGTCCGTATCCTTGGACGGGTGACTTCCGCCCTCCCCTACACCTTGATCGCCACCGACCTGGACGGGACTCTGCTGCGTGCGGGTGACACCGTCTCACGCCGGTCGTGCGCGGCGCTCGCGACGGCGCGAGCCGCCGGCGCACAGCACATCATCGTCACCGGCCGCCCTGTTCCGCAGGTGCGGCACGTCCTGTACGGACTGGGTTACCGGGGGCTCGCGGTGTGCGGGCAGGGCGCGCAGGTGTACGACGCGGCGCGCGGGCGCGTACTTCACTCCGTGGCCATGGACCGCGAGCTGGCCGAGGTCGCCCTCGGCAAGATCGAGGCGGAGATCGGGGAGGTCTACGCGGCGGTGAACCGGGAGGGCGTGGACGTGGAGATGCTGATGGCCCCCGGCTACCGCATGCCGCACCCGCACCTGGCGACGGTCCGGGTGGCCCGCCGGGCCGACCTGTGGTCGGCGCCGATCAACAAGGTGCTGCTCCAGCACCCCCGGCTGGACGACGACGAGTTGACGCGGGTGGCCCGGTCGGTGGTCGGCGATCTGGTCAACGTCACGATGGCCGGCGAGCACACGGTCGAACTCCAGCCGCCGGGCGTGGACAAGGGGACCGGGCTGGCGCGGGCGGCGGCCGAACTGGGCGCCGAGGCGTCGGCGACGATCGCCTTCGGCGACATGCCGAACGACATCCCGATGTTCGCCTGGTCGGCACACGGCGTGGCGATGGCGAACGCGCACCGCGAGCTGAAGGCGGTGGCGGACGAGGTCACCCTGTCGAACGAGGAGGACGGCATCGCGGCGGTCCTGGAACGCCTCTACGCGTAGCGGGGGCTCCGCCCCCACGCCCCCGCGCCTCAAACGCCGGCGCGGCTGAGAGGGTCGGGGCTGCGCCCTGGACCCAGCCCCTGTTCGGGGGCCGGGCCGGCCGTGGCGGACCTGCGGATCCGCTGTGGCTGGTCGCGCAGTTCCCCGCGCCCCTGGTTGATCCAGCCCCGCCGGCGTTTGAGGCGCGGGGGTCCGGGGGCGGAGCCCCCGAAACGGGGTCCGGGGCGGAGCCCCGGTTTCGGGAAGGGGCGGGGAGGGGAGAGGCTCCGCGCAGCGGGGGGTCAGGTTGCGGCGCGGGGGATGCGGCGCTCCCACGTGCGGTGGAAGACGACCTCCTCGCCCTCGCTGTCCGCCTCCCGGCACACCACCTCGTCCGCCGTCAGAAAGCCCCCCTCGTCGCAGCGCAGCTCAGATCGCACCTCCACCCGCACGTCCCACCCCCGCTCCGCCCGGTGCAACCGGATGCGCCGCTCCGAGCGCGCGCACGCCGACAGCGGGTCGGACTCCTGGATCTCGTACACGTCCAGCCCGTCCTCGCTGAACTCCAGCCCGTCCGGGTACACCCGGGTCCCGCCGTGTCGCGGGTCCACCTCCAGCCGCCACACCCCGCGCGCCACGTCCCGTACGACCAGCCGCTCCGGCCGCGGCTCGTCCAGCGTGACCGGAACCGAGACGCCCAGCGCGGGCGCCTGCTCCGGGAGCGGAAAGGCCACCGCCGCATCCACCGCGACCGCCGCACCCGCCTCGGACATGGCCCGCACCGGAAGTTCGAGCACGCTCGACGCCGGCTCCAGCGTCCAGCCCGCCTGCGAGCCGGCCCGCGGCCAGATCCACGGCCAGTACGCGGAGGACAGCGCGAGCCGGATCCGGTGCCCGGGCGCGAACGCGTGGCCGATGCCGTTCAGTTCGAGGGACACCTCCTCGGACGCCCCCGCCGGCCACGGCGCCGCCCGGTCCCGCCCCGTGCGCGCCGACAGGTTGAGCACGCCCCGGGTGACCAGCGTCGAGGACCCGTCCGGGGCGACGTCGCAGAGCCGGGCGGCGACCTGGCCGTACGGGACGTCCATGCGCAGCCGCAGCCGTACCCGCGGCCGGCCCAGGATCTCCACCGGCCCGTCCGCCGGGACGGCGAACTCGAAGCAGGCCGACCTCGCGTCCTCCTCGCGCTGGTCGGGCGGCAGGTCCGCGGCGCCCCCGAAGGGGACGAACCGCCCCGCGTCGAGCCCGGTGTGCTGCGGCGAGGCGACCGCCACCGGCTCGCCCTGGAGCGCGTACGCGACCGTGGTGACCCGGGGGGAGGGCCAGGCCGGTTCGGCGACCCAGCGGCCCGGCAGCTCGTCGTACGCCGTCGCCGGCGGGTGCGAGGCGCTGATCCAGCAGCGCAGCAGCGGCTCGGCCGTCATCCCGGTGTCCTCGTCCTTCAGCCAGTGGTCCCACCAGCGCAGGGTCTCCTGGAGGAACCCGATCGCCGGGCCCGGCGACCGCCCGCGGTCGGGGTACTGGTGGCACCAGGGCCCGATCAGCCCCCGGACCCGGTCCGCCGGCAGGTGCTCGACCAGGCGCAGCACCGTGTCCCGGTGGGGGTCGTGCCAGCCGCCCACCGCGAGCACGGCCGCGCCCACGGCCCCGTAGTCCTCGCACACGCTGCCGTGGCGCCAGTAGTCGTCGCGGGTCTGGTGCGCGAGCCAGGTGTGGACCAGCGGTTCGACGGAGTCCAGCCGGGACAGCCACCGCTCCCGCCAGCCCTCGCCCGCGTACTGCGGGTCCGGCGGCCGGCAGGCGAAGGCCAGCAGGGTCGCCGACCAGGCGTGCATGTCCACGGCGAGCAGCGAGCCGCCCGCGTAGTGCACGTCGTTGTCGAAGCGGTCGTCGGTCGAGCAGACCGTGACCACCGCCCGTAGCGCCTCGGGCGCGAGGGCGGCGATCTGGAGCGCGTTGCACCCGCCCCAGGAGATCCCGAACATGCCGACCCGGCCGGTGCACCAGGGCTGCGCCGCGAGCCATGCGACGACCTCGGCGCCGTCGGCCAGCTCCTGCGCGTCGTACGCGTCGCCGGGGCGGCCGCCGCTGTTGCCGTGGCCGCGCACGTCCACCCGTACGGAGGCGTAGCCGTGGCCCGCGTACCAGGGGTGGCGTTGGAAGTCCCGCGGGGCGGTCCGGTCGGTGAGCCCGTGGGGGAGGTACTCCAGCAGGGCCGGGACGGGCTCGTCGGTCAGCGGGCGCCAGATCCGCGCGTACAGGCGCGTGCCGTCGCGCATCGGGATCAGGACGTCCTCGTGGGCCGTCTCGTGGGGGAACTCCGTACGGATGAACACGGCGGGTCCTTCTCCGGACGTAGTGGAAGATTCAGATCGTTTACGAACATACCGGGGCTCTTCGGGCACTGCGTGCGACAGCTCCGGACAGGCGCTCTCCGTGATCGAAAACGGACGGGATACGCTGGCTTGAGTGATGGCAGCGACACATCGACAATCCAGGTGATCGTCAGCGTGATCGTCAGCAGACAGGAGTACCCCTCGTGACCGTCGTCGGGCCGTTCGGACTGAGCGTGCGGGACCAGGCTCTTGAGACCGATGTCCAGGCCGGACTGGCCGCCGTCGAGGCGGGTCTGCTGGAGGCCACCAAGAGTGAAGTCCCCTTCATCACCGAGGCCGCACAGCACCTGGTGCGCGCCGGAGGCAAGCGGTTCCGCCCGCTGCTGGTCATGCTCGCCGCGCAGTTCGGCGACCCGTACGCGCCGGGCATCGTGCCCTCCGCGGTGGTCGTCGAGCTCACCCATCTCGCCACGCTCTACCACGACGACGTCATGGACGAGGCGGACGTGCGCCGGGGGGTGGAGAGCGCCAACACCCGCTGGGGCAACTCCGTGGCCGTCCTGACGGGTGACTTCCTCTTCGCCCGCGCCTCGCACATCCTGGCGGACCTCGGCCCGGAGGCCGTACGCATCCAGGCCGAGGCCTTCGAGCGGCTGGTGACCGGCCAGATCCTGGAGACGGCCGGCCCGCGCGACGGGCGCGACCCCGTCGCGCACTACATGGACGTCATCGCCGGCAAGACCGGCTCGCTGATCGCCGTGTCCGGCCGGTTCGGCGCGCTGATGTCCGGGGCCGACGAGCGGGTGGTCGACATCCTCACGCAGTACGGCGAGCGCCTGGGCACCGCCTTCCAGCTGGCCGACGACGTCCTGGACATCGCCTCCGACTCCCACGAGTCCGGCAAGACCCCCGGCACCGACCTGCGCGAGGGCATCCCGACGCTGCCCGTGCTGCTGCTGCGCGAGGCCGCCGCCCGCGAGGGGCGCGCCGAGGACCTGGAGCTCGTAAGCCTCCTGGACGGCGACCTGACGGACGACGCCCGGCACGCCGAGGCGCTGGCCCGGCTGCGCGTGCACCCGGCCCTGGAGCAGGCCCGCCGGGACACCGTCCGGTACGCCGAGGACGCGCGGGCCATGCTGGCGCCGCTGCCGGACTGCTTCGCGAAGGCGGCGCTGGAGGAGCTGTGCGACGCGGTGGTGCACCGCGCCGGCTAGCCGGACACCCCCCAGGCCCGCATATCGGACACCGTGTGGCGTGAAAGGCCCTTCCGACCCCTACGGGACGGGGACGGAAGGGCCTCGTCGTGTCATCCCAGGGTTGTACGCGCAGTTGCCTCCGGGGGCTGACGCCCCGTGGCCGCCGATTTGGTCAGATGGATGCACCAACCCCACCGGATCGGGTGAGCGGTGACACGGGGGTCGCCGCCTTAGACACAGAGGGCAGGTCACTGACATGGCAGGCAACACGAAGACTTCGCGCAAGGCCGCACGGTACGCCGTACCGGTCGCGGTGGTGGGCCTGGCCGCGGCGACCGTCGCGATGGTCCCGGCCTTCGCCAACGCCGGCGGACCCGACCTGCCGAAGATCACCGCGCAGCAGCTCATCGAGAAGATCGCCGCCTCGGACGTGCAGCAGCTGTCCGGCACCGCGAAGATCAGCACGGACCTGGGCCTGCCGAAGATCGCGTCCGGCCTGCTGGGCGGCGGCGGGATGGCCGGGGGCTCGGCCGATCCGGAGGAGAAGATCGCCCAACTGGCCAACGGGACGCACACCTTCACGGTCGCCGCCGACGGCCCGGACAGGCAGAAGCTCACCTTCCTCGACGGCAAGGACGAGTACACCCTCGTCCACAACGGGGACGACGTCTGGGGCTACGACAGCAAGTCGAACGAGGTCTTCCACGAGAAGCAGCAGGGCGGCCACGGCACGGACGGAAAGGGCGGCAAGAGCGGCAAGGGCGGCAAGGAGCACAAGACGGCCGACCGGATGCCGTCCACGCCCCAGCAGCTCGCCGAGGAGGCCCTGAAGGCGGCCGGCCCGACCACGGACGTCAGCGTGGGCGAGACCGCGCAGGTGGCCGGCCGGGACGCCTACCAGCTGGTGCTCAAGCCAAAGCAGGGCGGTTCGACGGTCGGGTCGGTGCAGATCGCCGTCGACGCCAAGAACGGCGTGCCGCTGCGCTTCCAGCTGCTGTCGAGCCAGGGCGGCAAGCCGATCGTCGACGCCGGCTTCACCAAGGTGGACTTCGCCGCCCCGGCGGCGGGCACCTTCAGCTTCACTCCGCCCAAGGGCGCGAAGGTGAACGAGGGCGCCGGCCACCAGGAGCGCGGCGGCAAGACCCCGCTGGACGCCCTGCCGGGCTTCGGCGACCTGGCCGGCGCGGGCGGCGACAAGGGCGAGAGGAAGGTGCTCGGCGAGGGCTGGGCCACGATCGCCCGGATCGACTCGGGCGCCGGCAAGGGCCTGAAGGACCTGGAGAAGGACAAGAACGCGCCGAAGGAGGCGCAGCAGTTCCTCAGCTCCCTCGGGGAGAAGGTCTCCGGGAAGTTCGGCGAGGGCCGCGTCCTGTCGACCCGCCTGGTCAACGCCCTGGTCACGGACGACGGCAAGGTCTACGTCGGCGCCGTCACCAAGGACGCGCTGGTGAAGGCGGCCGACGCGAACAAGTAGCGCCGCCGCCGGCGCGGGCGGGCGCCGTACGCAGGTCGTACGCGGGCCCTACGCAGGTCGGTCGCGGGCCGTACGCAGGTCGTACGCAGGCGTCCGCGCGGTCGCGGATGAGCCGAGGTGGGCCGGGACGGTGTCCCGGCCCATCGCCGTGCCGTACCGTGAAAGGCATGTCGAGACACGTCACCATCCGCCTGGACGAGGAGTTCCACGAACGCCTCAAGGCGCGTGCGGCGGCGCTGGGGACGACCGTCACCGCGCTGATCACCGAGGTCACCGAGCGCGAGCTCGACGAGGACCGGAAGAACTTCCTGTCCGGCATAGAGGAGTTCGCGGACCACTGGGGCTACTTCCAGGAGCGGTTCGGCAATTGAAGATCACCATGGAGTGGGCCTGGACCGCTCTGGCCCACCACCTCCCGTCCGACCCCGCCGTATGGGACCCCTCCGGGGTGGTCGCCGCGGTCGCCCGGCACCAGAACGACCTCGTCATGGTCCCCGAACAGCCCGCCCCCGACGTCGCGTGGCGGGCCGCCGCGTTCCTGCACACGCTCGCCGTGTGCCCGGCGCTGGAATCGCCGATGAACGAGTTCTACGCGGCCGCCGCCACCCGCTCGTACCTCCGGGTCGCGGGCGCCGAACAGCTGCCCTCGCCCGAGGTCCTCGGCGATCTGGTGGAGGCGGCCAAGCTGGGCCGCGCGGACATCTCGGCGGTCGCCGACGAGCTGCGCGCCCGGATACAGGAGCCGCCGCCGCTGGACGCGGCGACGGCTCCGGGATCGCTTGCCGACTGACACCGGTCGGTCAGAAGGTGATCTTCCAGCTGTTGATGTAGCCCGTGTCGGCCGAGTACACGTCCTTGACCTGGAGCTTCCACACGCCGTTGGCGACCTCGCTCGACGCGTTGACCGTGTAGGTCGCGACCACGTTGTCCGCCGAGTCCGAGCTGGAGGAGTTCTTCAGCCGGTACGCCGTCCCGTCGGGGGCGATCAGGTCGATCACCAGGTCACCGCGGTAGGTGTGCACGATGTTGACGTCGACCTTGGTGGTGGCCGGGGCGTTGCCCGCGACGCCCGAGACCGTGATCGGCGAGGTCACCGCGGCACCGGGGGAGTCGGGGATGTTCACGTCCGCGGTGTTCTCGAACGACGGGCCGGGCGGGACCGGGGTGGACGCGCCCAGGTTCCAGATCGCGTAGGCGGCGGCGTCGCTGTTGCGGTCCAGGGCGGTGTCGTTGATGTTCGCGGTCGTGTCGCAGGAGGAGTGGTAGCAGCGGTCGAAGGACTGGCCGGCGGTGCCGCCCCACTTCTGCGCCTGCGCCGAGGTCTTGGTGTTGCTGGCACCGGTGAACAGGCCGCCGACCGGTATGCCGGCGTTCTTGAACGGGGCGTGGTCGGAGCGCCCGTCACCCTCGGTCTCGATCTCCGTCGGGACGCCGATGCCCGCGAAGTAGTTCTTGAAGGTCTGCTCGATGGTCGGGTCGTCGTCGTAGACGAAGTAGCCCGGGTTCGGCGAACCGATCATGTCGAAGTTCAGGTAGCCGGCGAACTTCGCCCGCTCGGTGGCGGAGAGGCTGCTCACGTAGTTCTTCGAGCCGACCAGGCCCAGCTCCTCCGCGCCCCACCAGCCGAACCGCAGGTGCTTGGTGGGCTGGAGCTGGGCGCGGGAGACGGCGAGCGCGATCTCGAGGACGGCCGCGGACCCGGATCCGTTGTCGTTGATCCCGGCGCCCGAGCTGACCGAGTCCAGGTGGGAGCCGGCCATCAGGACCGAGTCGGGGTCGCCGCCCGGCCAGTCGGCGATCAGGTTGTAGCCGGTGCTGCCGTTGTACGTGAAGGTCTTCAACGAGGTCGTGTACCCGGCGGCGTCGAGCTTGGCCTTCACGTAGTCGATCGAGGCCTTGTAGCCGGTCCGGCCGTGGGCGCGGTTGCCGCCGTTGTTGTTGGCGATGGTCTGGAACTGCGCCAGGTGCGCCTTGACGTTGGCGAGCGGGATGTCGGGCGGCGTCGGAGCCGCGGTCTGGGCCGTGGGCGTGGCGAACGCCGCGGGCGCAGTGGAGGCGAACAGGCCGGCGACCGCGAACGCGGTCACCGCGGCCAGCCGCCGGGATACGGAGAGGCTCATGTGGGGGCTCCGTGATTCCGAACGGGGATGGGAACGGAACGTGCGAGTGTGGAGCGTCAGTGCGAGCCCGATGGTCAGTGACGATGTGACATAGCGTCAAGAGGCTGATTCGGTCAGGGTGGTTCGCATAACGGACGAGCCCCGCTACGGATGATCCGTAGCGAGGCTCGTGGGGTTGAATGCGGCGGCTACGCCGGTTCGCGTGCGGCGGTCTTCGGCGCGCCCTGCGGTGCGTCCAGCGGCGTGGCGGCCGCCGGCTGCTCGGTCGCCGGCTGCTCGGCGGCCAGTGCCGCCCGGCTGCGCCGGGCCGTCCGCAGCGCGTCCCAGGTCAGCAGCGTCAGCGCGGCCCACACCAGCGAGAAGCCGGCCCACCGCTCGGGCGGCATGGCCTCGTGGAAGTAGGCGACGCCGAGCGAGAACTGGAGCACCGGGGCCAGGTACTGGAGCAGGCCGAGCGTGGAGAGCGGGACCCGGATCGCGGCGGCGCCGAAGCAGATCAGCGGCAGCGCCGTGACCACGCCGGTCGAGGCCAGCAGGGCCGCGTGCCCGAAGCCCTGCTGCCCGAAGCTGGACTGCCCCTGGGAACCCAGCCACAGCAGGTAGCCGAGGGCCGGCAGGAACTGCACGGCGGTCTCGGCGGCCAGTGACTCCAGGCCGCCCAGGTTGACCTTCTTCTTGATCAGCCCGTACGCGCCGAACGAGAAGGCCAGCACCAGCGAGATCCACGGCGGCCGCCCGTACCCGATCGCCAGGATCAGCACCGCCGCGAGGCCGATGCCGACCGCGGCCCACTGGGCGCGGCGCAGCCGCTCCCCGAGCACGAGGACCCCGAGGGCGATGGTGACCAGCGGGTTGATGAAGTAGCCGAGGCTGGCCTCGACGACCGCGCCGTTGTTGACGGACCAGATGTAGACGCCCCAGTTCACCGTGATCACGGCGGCGGCCACCGCGGTCAGGGCCAGCTTGCGCGGCTGTCGTACGAGCTCGCGCACCCAGCTCCAGCGGCGCAGCGCGAGCAGCGCGAGACCGACCACGACGAGGGACCACACCATGCGGTGCGCGAGGATCTCGACGGCTCCGGCGGGCATCAGCAGCGGCCAGAACAGGGGCACCAGGCCCCACATCCCGTACGCGCCGAATCCGTAGAGCAGACCCGCGCCCTGCTCCGTCCGTGCCTTCACGGCGCCTCCCGGCCTCCTGGGGTCCTCCCGGCGGCGGCCGGGGGGACAGTTCGAGCCAACTTCTCGAAGGTATCGCCGGAGGCGTCGGATGTCATGTCCTTGAGGGGGTGACAGTCATGACAGTGGGGCGGGCGGCGGGCGGCGGGCGGCGGGGGCTGTGGGCGGGCTGTGGGCACGGCAAAGGGCCCGGAGCTCGGGAGGAACAGCGTCCTCAGGAGCTCCGGGCCCTTCGGGCCGGGCAGCGCCGCAGGTCAGCCCACGACGGTCCAGGTGTCGTTGCCGGCGAGGAGGGTGGCGAGGTCGCCCTTGCCCTTCTGTTCGACGGCGGTGTCGAGCTGGTCGGCCATGAGGGTGTCGTAGACGGGGCGTTCGATGGTGCGGAAGAC
>NZ_WTFF01000113.1 GCF_019400985.1 Streptomyces bambusae | reverse complement strand
GCCGGGGCGCGCATCCTGACCGGCACCCCCGTACGCGAGCTCCGCCGCACGCCCGACGGCTGGCGGATCACCGCCGGCGACGAGGTCCTCGACGCCGACGCCGTGGTCCTCGCCACCCCCGCCGGACCCGCCGCCCGGCTCCTCGACGGCCTCGCCCCCGCGGCCGCCGCCGAGCTGCGCGGGGTCGAGTACGCGTCCATGGCCCTGGTCACCATGGCCTTCCGGCGCTCCGACCTGCCCCCCGCGATCACCTCGGGCGACGCCAGCGGCTTCCTCGTCCCGCCCGTGGACGGCCGTACGGTCAAGGCCTCTACCTTCTCCAGCAACAAGTGGGCCTGGGCCCGGGAGGCCGACCCGGAGCTGTTCCTGCTGCGCACCTCCGTGGGCCGGCACGGCGACGAGCGGGATCTCGCCCGCGACGACGCCGACCTGGTCCAGGTGTCCCTGGCCGACCTCGGCGACGCCGTCGGCCTGGCCGCCCGCCCGGTCGCCTCCACCGTCACCCGCTGGGACGGCGGACTGCCCCAGTACCCGGTCGGCCACCTGGCGCGGGTGGCCCGCATCCGGGCGGCCGTCGCGGCCGTACCGGGCCTCGCGGTGTGCGGTGCGCTCTACGACGGCGTGGGCATCCCCGCGTGCATCGCGAGCGCCCGTGCCGCCGCCGACGAGGTCGCCGGGGCCCTGACCGGGACCCCTGGCACGGACCACTGATCGGGACACGGGACAATAGGCACATGACTGCACCAGAGAAGATCCCCAATGCGGGGAAGAAGGCCAAGGACCTCAACGAGGTCATTCGCTACACCCTGTGGTCCGTCTTCAAGCTGAAGGACGTGCTCCCCGAGGACCGCACCGGCTACGCCGACGAGGTGCAGGAGCTGTTCGACCAGCTGGCCGCCAAGGACATCACCGTCCGCGGCACCTACGACGTCTCCGGCCTGCGCGCCGACGCCGACGTCATGATCTGGTGGCACGCCGAGACCGCGGACGAGCTGCAGAGCGCGTACAACCTGTTCCGCCGCACCAAGCTGGGCCGCGCCCTGGAGCCCGTGTGGTCGAACATGGCGCTGCACCGCCCCGCCGAGTTCAACAAGTCGCACATCCCGGCCTTCCTGGCCGACGAGGTCGCCCGCGACTACGTCAGCGTGTACCCCTTCGTGCGCTCGTACGACTGGTACCTGCTGCCGGACGAGGACCGCCGCCGGATGCTCGCCGACCACGGCAAGATGGCCCGCGGCTACCCCGACGTCCGCGCCAACACCGTCGCCTCCTTCTCGCTCGGCGACTACGAGTGGCTGCTGGCCTTCGAGGCCGACGAGCTCTACCGCATCGTGGACCTCATGCGCCACCTGCGCGCCTCCGAGGCCCGTATGCACGTCCGGGAAGAGGTCCCCTTCTTCACCGGACGCCGCAAGTCCGTCGCCGATCTGGTGGCCGGACTCGCCTGATACCTCCCCTGGGGGGAAGGACCGGAGGACTGACCTTCTCCGGTGGATCGGGAGGCCCAGCCCCCGAAACGACGCAGCCGGAGACCCCGCCCCGGAAGTTCAGACGGCAGGAGGCGGCAGCGGCGACCCGAGGGTCGCCGCGCCCCTGCCGTCCAGCGACACCGGCGCGGGCTCCGGATGCGGCGTACGACCGGCCGACGGGCCGGCAGACGGGTCGGTCCAGGAGTGGGCGAGGAGCCGGCCGCCCGGGCGGCTCAGGAACTGCTGCTGCTCCCGCAGCTGGACCCGGACGACGACGAACCGCAGCTCGACGAACTGCTCCAGCTCGATGAACTGGAGCTGGAGCAGCTGGACCCCGATCCGGCCGAGCAGGACGATCCGGACGCGCACCCGCCGGACCCTCCGGAGCCGCCGGACCCGCCGGCACCGCCCTCCGAGGTGCTGCCGCACCCGCCGGCCCCGCCGCCGTCGACGGACGCGCACCACACCACGGGGACGAACTCGACGCCGTCGTCGGCCGTGCCGCCCCCGGACGACGTGGACGACGTACGCGAACGCGTATGGGACGGCGAGGAGGCGGCCGCCACGCCGGGCGTGTACCGCGCGGCCTGCACCAACTGCTCGCGCAGCACCGGGTCCTGGAGCCCCCGCAGCCCGTACAGCGCGACCTGCACGTGCGGGGTGCTGTCGTTCAGGTGGACCCTGCGGACCCGGCGCAGGGCCCGCATGCCCGCCGGGGTGGCCCGGCCGCGTGCACGTGCGGCGTACAGGGCGCCCACGTAGGTCCCGCCGGCCAGGACGGGGATGACCAGGACCACGAACGGCATCGGGCCGCCGTGGACCTGCGTGTCCACGGCGAACTGCACGACCGTGAGGATGAACGAGACCGGGATCATCACACCACAGATCACTGCCTGGGCCACTCCCCAGCGCCGCCACCGCCGCCCCGATCCGGGCGGCGCGATCAGGGAGCGGGCAGCCAGCCCGTCGCCGATCTCCTGCACGGCCGGGTGCAACATGGCCTCGTAGCGGACCATGTGCAGGGCGCCGGAGGACGCGGCGTGGCAGGCGTGCAGCACGGCCTGTTCGGCCGGGTCGGCGGCCCTCGCCCCGGGACGCATGCGGACGATGCCGGGGCCGCCCACCACCAGCCGGCCGTCCCCGAGCAGCGAGACGAGCGCGGTGTCCACGACCCGCCCCGGCCCGCCGGCCACGAACGCGGCCTCGGACAGGTCGTGCAGCCGGGGAGCGACCACACGCGCCCCGGGCCGCTGCCGCACCACGCCGCGCCCCAGCGCGACGGACGACCCGATGACGGCGAACCAGACGAGTACGGCGAGGACGCTCATGCTCCCGCCCTCCCGACCGCGGACCCGACCCGCTCGGCGCGCTCGACCTGCACGGCGGTGTCCGGCGCCGGCGCATGGGCACGAGACAGAGAACCGGTACCGGTACGCGAACGGCTACGGCCACTGCTGCGCGGCCGCCGGAGGTTGTGGAGCCGGTCGAGCAGCCGGTCGAGCAGCTGGGTACCCAGGCCCGGTGGCCGGGCGCCCGACCGCTCCCGCCACCACGCCGTCAGCCGGCGCCGGGCGGCCGCGTCCCGCGGCAGGCCCTGGATCAGCAGGTGCTCGGCGAAGTCCAGGGCGTCGCGGCGGTAGCCGGCCGTCATGGGCCGGTTGCGGGCGTACTCCTGGAACGCCGCCCGGTACGCCGGCAGCCCGCCCAGGATCTCCGGGAGTTCGGGCGCCATCTTGCGGACGACCCCGGCCCGCTTCGCCACCAGGGCGCGCGCCTGCACCCGTACCCGCTGCCCGTCGAAGCCCTCGGGCACGGGCGTCCCGGCCACCAGCGCCGACAGCAGCGCGGCCTGCCGTACCGTCAGCCGCGCACGGGCCCCGGCGGGGACGGACACCGCCCCCGCGGCGCCCGGTGCGGCCCCGGCCGCGGATCGCGCCGGGGGCCCGGAGGGCACGGGGGCAGCGGCCAGGGCGCCCCTGATCGCGTCGAGTTCGCCGGCCAGCTCCGCCTCCGGCGGGAAGTCGTCGTCCCGCTCCAGCAGCACGCCCGGCGGGTCCGTCCGCGCCCGCAGCTCGGACAGGATGCCGAGGACCTGCGGCGGGACCGGGTGGGCGTGGGTGTCGTGCCACACGCCGTCCCGTTCGACGCCGCCCGCCACGTGCACGTACGCCAGCGACTGCGGCGGCAGCGCGTCGAGCACCGCGAGCGGGTCCTCGCCGCGGTTGACGCGGTTCGTGTGCAGGTTGGCCACGTCGATCAGCAGCCGCACCCCCGTACGCCCGACCAGCTCGGTCAGGAACTGCGCCTCCGTCAGTTCCTCGTCCGGCCAGCTCAGCAGCGCCGCGATGTTCTCCAGCGCGAGCGGCACGGGCAGGGCGTCCTGCGCGATCCGGACGTTCTCGCACAGCACGTCCAGCGCGTCCCAGGTGCGCGGCACGGGCAGCAGGTGCCCGGCCTCCAGCACCGGCGAGGCGGTCCGGACGAAGGCGATGTGCTCGGTCACCAGCGGCGCCCCCAGCGCCACCGCGCGCTCGGCGAGCGCGGCCAGCTTCTGCGGGTCGGGGCGGTCCGCACCGCCCAGGCCCAGCGAGACGCCGTGCGGTACGACGGCCACCCCGCGCTCGCGCAGCCGCAGCAGCGACTCGGGCAGATGGCCGGGGCAGATGTTCTCGGCCACCACCTCGACCCAGTCGAGCCCCGGAAGGCGCTCGACCGCGTCCGCGATCTCCGGCCGCCAGCCGATCCCCACCCCCAGGCGTGCCATGGGCTCCATGTCCCCCTCGCCCCCTTCCGACGTTCTCCGTGCCGATGTCATGGCCCGCCCGAACCCGAGCCAACCGCGAACCGGGACGTTCAGAGCAACATTTGAGGTTCCCGCCGCTCCGTCAGGGCGAGACCGGACGCTCGGCCGCGGGGGCATGTGCCCCGCCAGGGGCGCGGGGAACTGCGCGACCGGCCCGCGACGGCCGGCAGCCCGCAGAGGCCCCGACCGGCCGAGCAGCTATCGGCACGGCGCCGGCCGGAGTCGGAAGAGAGGCCCGGCCCCTGCACCGGCCGCGCGAGCCGCGTCCGGAAGGCCGACTCCTGAACCCCCGCTCAGGGCCGACCTGGTCCGCGAGTAGCCCCGCCGGCAGCGGGAGGGACGGCGTCGGCCGGGACTGTGGCCCGGACCTACGGGAGATCGTCAGGCAGAACCCTCTGCACCAGGTGGCGGATCCGTTCCTCCAGCAGTTTCTCGCCCTCCGGGTTGATCGTGGCGAGCGCGACCATGCTCGTCACGATGACGTCGCACAGTTCCGTCTCCGTAGCCTCCCGTCGTCCCAGACGAGTCATTCCGATGTGATCAGTCGTAGGCCAATCAGAGATCGCGGGACCGGCTGTACGGTCTTACGGCTGTGTCAGATTGCCAGGGCCGGCGCGAGGACGCGCTCTGTGGCCCGGACGGCGACGTCCTCGAAGGTCCGGCCGCCGCACTGTTCAAGCCCGAGCCGGCCCTTGAGGGTGTCATTGACCGACTCGATCAAGCCGCGTGCGGTCACCTGCGCTGCCAGAACTTCTTGGGGGGATCGGCCGGGACCGGCTCCCGTGCGAGCACCAACTCGGCGACGCAGATGCGCATGTGTTCGGAGAGCGTGGTGGGGCCTGAGCCTTCGTACCAGACCGACCGGGTCTGCTCGACGAGCCAGCTCGTCGGGGACGTACGGAACACGAGACGGCCGATCTTCTCGCGGTCAACGCCCCGCGCATAGGTCCGGCTCATCTCCTCGGCCCGGGCGAGGGCTGCTTCCCTTCCACCTTCGATGGGGATCTTTTCCACCAGCTCCCACGTGTTGTCGCCGCTCCACGACTTGTTGGCTTCCACCAGCACGTACCAGCTCACGACCCCGTCCCCCTGTGTGTTCTGTGCGTGCGCAACCACCTCAGATGGCTGCCTCGTCTCCGGTCGTTGCGCCTGTCCCACGAATCGTGGCACGGACCCGTCGGGCAGGGCATATTTTCGACACCATGATCAGTCAGATAGTTACCCTCGTCGGCGTCCTCATCGGTGCCTTGACCTCGTATCTGGCCACGGCCACGGCCGAGCGCGCTCGGCACCGTCGCGCCATGGCGACGCGCTGGGATGAGAAAAAGCTCGCGACATACATCGAGTACGCCTCCTGCGTGAAGGAGATAGCCGACCTCTCGAAACGAGCCTGGCGGGCGAGAGAAGGATCGGAGTCTCGTGAGGAGTTCCTCGCCGCGATGGAGGAGGCGGAACTGCGGCGCTCGGCGCTCTTCGAGACCCTGGTCCTGCTGGCGTCGCCGGCAGCGATCGCCTGTGCCCATGAGGTCAACCTCGCCGTATGGGTCGGGCTGGAGGCGGCCCGCGATCACGTGACACCGCCCGAGAGGGATTTTTCTGCTCTGATGAACGCCTATCACGAGCAGGCCAGGCTTGATCTGGGCATCCCCCGGCCCGGCTAGTGTCCTGCGCCGCCGGGGTGCGGCTTGAGCTGGAAATCCGCCAGATCCGGCCGACGGTGGACTTGGACAGGCCGCTGCGGTCCGCCATCGACTTGCGTGACGAGTGGGTGGCGTTCTTCGGGAGTTCCTCCAGCGTCGTGACCACGACCGCCTCCACCTGGCCGACGTCGATGGTGGGCGGTCGGCCAGGCTTGGGCTCGTCGACCAGGCCGTCCAGCCGGTCGGCGAGGAAGCGTCGGCGCTACTTGCGGACCATGTCCGCAATCACCCGCAGATCCCGGGCGACCGCGACGATCGGCGGCACCTCCGGCCTCGCGCACGCCAGCACGATCCGTGCGCGCAGGGCCAGCGCCTGGGCAGCAGCGGCTCCAGTTTCAACTACTGGCGCAGGCCACTAGCCCTGCGTCTTCGTGTGGACGTAGTCCACCAGGCGGGTCAGGGCCTCCGGATCGGTGGTCGGCAGGACCCCATGGCCCAGGTTGAAGACGTGGCCCTCCAGCCCCGCCGCAGCCGCCAGGACCTCATCGGTCTTGGCCCGTACCGCCTCCTCGGTGGAGAAGAGGACGGCCGGGTCCAGGTTGCCCTGGAGCGCCTTGCCGGGGCCGACCCGGCGGGCCGCCTCGTCGAGCGGGATGCGCCAGTCCACGCCGACGACGTCCGCGCCGGCCTCGCCCATCAGGCCGAGCAGCTCGCCCGTGCCCACGCCGAAGTGGATGCGCGGGACGCCGTAGGAGGCGACGGAGTCGAAGACCTTCGCCGAGGCCGGCATGACCGAGCGGCGGTAGTCGGCGGGGGCGAGGGCGCCCACCCAGGAGTCGAAGAGCTGCACCGCCGAGGCCCCGGCCTCGATCTGGACCTTGAGGAAGGCCGAGGTGATCTCGGCCAGGCGGTCGAGCAGGTCGGCCCACAGCTGCGGGTCGCCGTACATGAGCGCCTTGGTGTGCTCGTGGTTGCGCGACGGACCGCCCTCGACGAGGTAGCTCGCGAGGGTGAAAGGCGCGCCGGCGAAACCGATCAACGGCGTGCCGCCGAGTTCACCCGTGAGCATGCCGATCGCCTCGGTGACGTACGCGACGTCCTCGGGGGTGAGGTCGCGCAGCTGTGCGAGGTCCTCGCGGCGGCGGATCGGCTGGGCGACGACCGGGCCGACGCCCGGCTTGATGTCGAGGTCGACGCCGATGGCCTTGAGCGGGACGACGATGTCGGAGAAGAAGATCGCCGCGTCCACGTTGTGGCGGCGTACGGGCTGCAGCGTGATCTCGGTGACCAGGTCGGGCCGCATGCAGGACTCCAGCATCGCGGTGCCCTCGCGGACCTTGCGGTACTCGGGGAGGGAGCGCCCGGCCTGCCGCATGAACCACACGGGGGTGTGCGGCACGGGCTCGCGCCGGCACGCCTTGAGGAAGGCGGAATCGTACGTCTGGCTCGGCTGGCCCGTCGGGCGGTCGTTGGCGCTCACGCCCCAAATCTTCGCACGTACGCAGAAGTGGCCCCCTGAGGGCGGGTGTCCTTGCGCTGAACGGGCCCTTGTTCCGCCTAGTCTTCCCGGCATGGCTGCGGCTCAGGGACGATTTTCAGATGGCGCTGACGGCAGGGACAGCGCGAAGGAGAGTTCCGTCCCGCTCCCGTTCCGGCGGGCGGTCGACGGCTTGGGCAAGGCCCGGCTGCGGCCGGGCATCGAGATCGACCCGACCAGACCGCCCCAGCGGCTCGCCCCGTACGCCCACGCGCTGGAGGCCACGGTGGTCCAGGGGGACGAGGACCTCGCCGACGGCAAGCTGATCCTGCTGCACGACCCGGCCGGTCACGAGGCCTGGCGGAGCACGTTCCGCCTGGTCACGCTGGTGCGGGCGGAGCTGGAGCCGGAGATGGCCGCGGACCCGCTGCTGCCGGAGGTGTGCTGGTCGTGGCTGACGGGGGCGCTGGAGGCGCGCGGGCTGGCGTACGGGGAGCCGAGCGGCACGGTGACGATGGCGGGCTCGCACTACTTCGGCGGGCTGCACGAGCGGCGGCCGACGACCCAGATCGAGATCAGGGCCTCGTGGAGCCCGCGCGAGGGTGTGGGCGGGGTGCCGGACACGGCGGCCCATCTGACGGCGTGGTGCGAGCTGCTGTGCCAGGTGGCGGGGCTGCCGCCGACCGGGCCGGCGGAGGGCGGCGTGGTGTCGCTGCCGCAGCGGCGCGGCCCGCACCACCCCTGAGGCCCCGGACCGGGCGACGCCGGACCGGAGCAACAGCGGCCGCCGGGACCGGCACCGGCGCCACCCGTGAGATGACTGACTGCGCCGCGACGGGATGCGCCGCAACGGGATGCGCCGCGACGGGATGTGCGGTGACGGGCTGTCGGAAGAGGGCGGCGCGTGGGGGCTTCTGATCGCCCCCTGATCGGTCGTCGACCGTTCGCCGATCGATCGCTCGTCCGAATTGCCCGAATTGTTACTCACCAAATCGTGATCATTCCCTAAAGCCGGGCGGGTGACGTGCCGAAGGAGGAGTCAGTGACCATCCGCACGGTGCGCGCCGGCTCCTTCCCCAGCCGGACGTCCCGCCACTCCCCAGGAGGCCTGGTGTCCGTTCTTCTTGAGCAGCCTGCAAGCCTGGTCGCCTACCGCCCGAACAAGCCGACCGCCATGGTCGTCGTGGCCGACCCCCGCGTCCGCTCCACCGTGACCCGCCACCTGTGGGCGCTCGGGGTGCGCGACGTGATCGAGGCGTCGTCCATCGCGGAGGCCCGCCCCCGCGTCGGCAGCCCGCGTGACATCTGCGTGGCCGACGTCCACCTGCCCGACGGTTCCGGTCTCACCCTTCTGTCCGAGACCCGTGCCGCGGGCTGGCCCAACGGACTGGCCCTGTCCGCCGCCGACGACATCGGCGCGGTCCGCAACGCCCTCGCGGGCGGGGTGAAGGGCTACGTCGTCACCGGCACCCGTACCAACATCGGGCTGCCCGGCCGGCCCGGCGCCGCCCCCATCGGTGCCGCCGCCGCCCGTATGCACCGCCGCCCCCCGGGTGCCCCGAGCCACCCGGGCGGCTACCGGGAGCTCTCCGGGCGCGAGGTCGAGGTCCTGCGCCTCGTCGCGGAGGGCCAGTCCAACAAGGCCATCGGCGTCTCGATGGGCCTGTCCGCCCTGACCGTCAAGTCCCACCTCGCCCGGATCGCCCGCAAGCTGGGCACCGGCGACCGGGCCGGGATGGTCGCCGTGGCACTGCGGACGGGGATCATCCACTGAGCCCGGCCGGCGGACTGGCCGAAAGACCGGCCGTCCGAAGCGATCACGCCCGTCGACGGAACGTTCCGGCGACGGGCGCGTCGTATCCACGGATACCCTTGAGCGGTGACCGACGCCCAAGAGACCGCAGCACACCTGCGCACCACCACCGGGGGCGGCCCCCCGGACGATGTCGATGTTCCGTCCGACGGGCTGCCGATCCCACCGATCCCCCTGCTCGAACCCCGCGAGGGAATTCCGCCGGTGGTCACCGACGCCGATGCCCTCGCCCGGGTGGTCGCGGCCTTCGCCGCGGGCACCGGCCCCGTGGCCGTGGACGCCGAGCGCGCCTCCGGATACCGCTACGGGCAGCGCGCCTACCTGGTCCAGCTGCGCCGTGAGGGCGCGGGTTCCGCGCTGATCGACCCGGTCGGGTGCCCGGACCTGTCCGCGCTGGGCGAGGCCCTGACCGGCACCGAGTGGATCCTGCACGCCGCCACCCAGGACCTGCCCTGCCTGCGCGACATAGGCATGGTGCCGACCGCGCTGTTCGACACGGAGCTGGCCGGCCGGCTCGCCGGCTTCCCGCGGGTCGGGCTCGGCGCCATGGTCGAGAACGTGCTCGGCTACGCCCTGGAGAAGGGGCACTCCGCCGTCGACTGGTCCACCCGCCCGCTGCCCGAGCCGTGGCTGCGCTACGCCGCGCTCGACGTGGAGCTCCTGGTGGACCTGCGCGACGCGCTGGAGAAGGAGCTGGACCGGCAGGGGAAGCTGGAGTGGGCCCGGCAGGAGTTCGAGGCCATCGTCGCGGCGCCGCCCGCCCCGCCGCGCAAGGACCCCTGGCGGCGTACGTCGGGCATGCACAAGGTGCGCCGGCGCCGGCAGATGGCCGTCGTACGCGAGCTGTGGGAGACCCGCGACCGGATCGCCCAGCGGCGGGACGTGTCGCCGGGCAAGGTCCTCGGCGACGCGGCGATCGTCGAGGCCGCGCTCTCGCTGCCGTCGAACGTGCAGGCGCTGTCCGCCCTGCCCGGGTTCGGGCAGCGGAGCAGCCGGCGCCAGCTGGAGCAGTGGATGGCCGCGGTGGACCGGGCCCGGGCGCTGCCCGAGAGCGAGCTGCCGCAGCCCGGAGCGGCTCCGTCCGGGCCCCCGCCGCCGCGCTCGTGGGCGGACAAGGACCCGGCGGCCGCCGCACGGCTGGCCGCGGCACGGACGGCGGTCTCGGCGCTGGCGGAGCAGCTGAAGCTGCCCCAGGAGAACCTGCTCACGCCGGACACGGTCCGGCGGCTGTGCTGGGAGCCGCCGTTCCGCGTCTCGCCGGAGTCGGTCGAGGAGGCCCTGGCCGGCTACGGCGCCCGCCCCTGGCAGATCGAACGGGTCACCGCGGCCCTGGTCACGGCCTTGGCCGCCACCGGCTGAGCGTCACCGCCCGACGCGACACGCCGCCCTTCGAGGGAGCCCCCGGCCCACCGGCCGGGGGCTCCTTCGCTTCCACGGCGGGCCGCGCCCCGCTGTTGCGCGACCATGACATTCCGTTACGCGATCATGACGCTCCGGCTCTTCTGAACACGCTCAACGCTGGCTAGTTTCTTGAACGTGATCAAAAATGAGGGCGAGACGCAGAACGAGACGCGGAACGACACCCAGAACGAGATCCAGCACGAGCACGACGGCACGTACGCCGCCTGGGTGCGCCACTTCGAGGCCGAGCGGGAGCGCCGCGCCGCCCTCGGCGACCCGGACCGCTCGCGCGGCGCGCGGCTGTCCCCGGCGCTGGTCCGCAGCATCCAGACGTTCCAGGTGGGCGAGGGCGGCGACGGCGCGGCCCTCATATCGAAGGCGGACCGCGCGGGGGACCCGGTCTACGCGGCCGCGGCGCGGCTGTTCGTCGCCGAGGAGCAGAACCACGCGCGCCTGCTGGCCCTGCTGCTGTCGGCGGCCGGGGCCGGGACCCTCGACGGGCACTGGAGCGATGCGGCGTTCGTCCGGGTACGGCGCCTGCTGGGGCTGCGGGTCGAGCTGATGGTGCTGATGGTCGCGGAGGTCGTCGCCCTGCGGTACTACCGGGCCCTGCGCGACGGCTCCGCCGACCCGCTGACCTCCGAGGTCGCGGCCCGGATCCTGGCCGACGAGGAACGGCACGTACCGTTCCACTGCCGGCGCCTGTACGAGGGCCTCGCCGGGCTGCCCCGGCCCGCCCGGAGAGCCGCGACCGCGGGCTGGCGGGCCATGGTGGCCGCGGCGGCGCTGCTGGTGGCGGCCGATCACGGGGCCGCCCTGCGGGAGGCCGGGGTGTCGCGGCGCGCCTTCGTGTCGGACGTGGTCGGCTCCTCGGCGCCGATGGCCGCGACCATGTCGGACGGCCCGGTTCCGGCGGTTCCCGCCCAGGCCGGAGTCCAGGCCGGAGTCCAGGCCGGAGCCCGCGCCGCAGTGTGACGTTCGCCGCTTGGGGGGCGGGGGGTGTGCACAACAGTTACCCGCAAGTAGCATGGCGGTGAGCAAGCGCTCAGGAGACTGACGCGCCATGCCGCGCAGCAGTGCCATCCCGCACCTGGAGGAGAGCCATCGTGCCTCGTACCGTCAGGGACGTCGTCTTCGTCGACGGCGTCCGCACCCCGTTCGGCAAGGCGGGCCCGAAGGGCATCTACCACGAGACCCGCGCCGACGACCTCGTCGTGAAGGCGATCCGGGAGCTGCTGCGCCGCAACCCGGACCTCGACCCCCAGAAGATCGACGAGGTCGCGATCGCCGCCACCACGCAGATCGGTGACCAGGGTCTGACGCTCGGCCGTACCGCCGGCATCCTCGCCGGGCTGCCGCAGTCCGTCCCGGGCTACTCCATCGACCGCATGTGCGCCGGCGCGCTGACCGCCGTGACCGCGGTCGCCGGCGGCGTCGCCTTCGGCGCGTACGACATCGCCATCGCCGGCGGTGTCGAGCACATGGGCCGCCACCCGATGGGCGAGGGCGTCGACCCGAACCCGCGCTTCGTCTCCGAGAAGCTGGTCGACGAGTCCGCCCTGTTCATGGGCATGACCGCCGAGAACCTGCACGACCGCTACCCGGCCATCACCAAGCAGCGCGCCGACGAGTACGCCGTGCGCTCGCAGGAGAAGGCCGCCAAGGCGTACGCGGACGGCAAGATCCAGCAGGACCTGGTCCCGATCTCGGTCCGCCGCACCAACCCGGAGGCGGGTGAGACCGGCTGGGGTCTGGTCACCGCCGACGAGCCGATGCGCCCGGGCACGACCCTGGAGAACCTCTCCGGCCTGAAGACGCCGTTCCGCGTGCACGGCCGGGTCACCGCGGGCAACGCGGCCGGTCTCAACGACGGCGCCACCGCCTCGCTGATCGCCTCCGAGGACTTCGCCCGCGAGAACAACCTCCCGGTCAAGATGCGCCTGGTCTCCTACGCCTTCGCCGGCGTCGAGCCCGAGGTCATGGGCTACGGCCCGATCCCGGCCACCGAGAAGGCCCTGGCCAAGGCCGGCCTGTCGATCTCCGACATCGGCCTGTTCGAGATCAACGAGGCCTTCGCGGTCCAGGTGCTCGCCTTCCTGGAGCACTACGGCATCGCCGACGACGACGCCCGCGTCAACCAGTACGGCGGCGCCATCGCGTTCGGCCACCCGCTGGCCTCCTCCGGCGTCCGCCTGATGACGCAGCTGGCCCGCCAGTTCGAGGAGCAGCCGGAGGTCCGCTACGGCCTGACCACCATGTGCGTCGGCTTCGGCATGGGCGCCACGGTCATCTGGGAGAACCCGCACCACAAGGACGCCGGAGGCGACAAGTGAGCACCACCGCTGAGCTTCTCAAGGGCGCGGCCGAACTGTTCCCGGACGAGGTCGTCACCCAGGCCCACGTCCGCCACCTCGACCTGCAGTTCGGCGCGGGGCGCTTCGCGCTGATCACGCTGGACAACGGCTTCGACCACACCAAGCCGACCACCTTCGGCCCGCAGTCGCTGGCGAACCTCAACGCCGCCATCGACCAGGTCGAGAAGGAGGCCGCCGAGGGCTCGATCGTCGGCGTCGGCCTGACCGGCAAGCCGTTCATCTTCGCCGTCGGCGCCGACCTCAAGGGCGTCGAGCTGCTGAAGAAGCACGAGGAGGCCCTGGCCATCGGCAAGGGCGGCCACGACGTCTTCAAGCGTCTGTCCGCGCTGGCCGTGCCCACCTTCGCGTACTACAACGGCGCGGCCATGGGCGGCGGTGTCGAGGTCGGTCTGCACTGCTCGTACCGCACCGTCTCCAAGGCCATCCCGGCCTTCTCGCTGCCCGAGGTCTTCCTCGGCCTGGTCCCCGGCTGGGGCGGCTGCGCCATCCTGCCGAACCTGATCGGCGCCGAGCGCGCGGTCTCGGTGATCATCGAGAACTCGCTCAACCAGAACCGCCAGCTCAAGGGCAAGCAGGTCTTCGAGCTCGGCATCGCCGACGCCATCTTCGAGGGCGCCGACTTCCTGGAGCAGTCCCTGCTGTGGACCGCCAAGGTCCTCAAGGGCGAGACCGAGGTCGTCCGCCCCGAGATCGACCGCGGCGACGCCTGGGACGCGGCCGTCGCCAAGGGCCGCTTCGTCGCGGACTCCAAGGTGCACGGCGCGGCCCCGGCCGCCTACCGCGCCCTGGACATCATCGCCGCCGCCAAGAGCGGCGACCTCCAGGCCGGCTTCGACGCCGAGGACGCCGCGCTGGCGGACCTCATCATGGGCGGCGAGCTGCGCTCGGGCATCTACGCCTTCAACCTGGTCCAGAAGCGCGGCAAGCGCCCGGCCGGCGCCCCGGACAAGAACCTGGCGCGCCCGGTCACCAAGGTCGGCGTGGTCGGCGCGGGCCTGATGGCCTCGCAGCTGGCGCTGCTGTTCCTGCGCCGCCTGGAGGTGCCGGTGGTCCTCACCGACATCGACCAGGAGCGCGTCGACAAGGGTGTGGGCTACGTCCACTCCGAGATCGAGAAGCTGCTCGGCAAGGGCCGCATCAACCAGGACAAGGCCAACCGCCTCAAGGCCCTGGTGACCGGCGTCCTGGACAAGGCCGAGGGCTTCGCGGACGCGGACTTCATCATCGAGGCCGTGTTCGAGGAGATGTCCGTCAAGCAGAAGGTGTTCGCGGAGGTCGAGGCGGTCGCCCCGGCGCACGCGATCCTCGCCACCAACACCTCCTCGCTGTCGGTGTCGGAGATGGCCTCCAAGCTCCAGCACCCGGAGCGCGTGGTCGGCTTCCATTTCTTCAACCCGGTCGCGATCCTCCCGCTGCTGGAGATCGTCCGCGGCGAGAAGACCGACGACGCCTCGCTGGCCACCGCCTTCGGTGTCGCCAAGAAGCTGAAGAAGACCGCGGTCCTCACCAAGGACGCCCCGGCGTTCGTCGTGAACCGCATCCTGACCCGCTTCATGGGCGAGATCCAGAACATCATCGACGAGGGCACCCCGGTCGTCACGGCGGAGAAGGCCATCGAGCCGCTCGGCCTGCCGATGTCCCCGCTGGTGCTGCTGGAGCTGGTCGGCCCGGCCATCGGCCTGCACGTCTCCGAGACCCTGAACCGCGCCTTCCCGGAGCGCTTCACCGTCTCCCCGAACCTCAAGCGGGTCGTCGAGGCCGGCAAGCGCGGCTTCTACGTCTACGACTCCGGCAAGCCGGAGCTGGACCCCGAGGTCGCCGCCCTCCTGGTGCAGGGCGACTCGGTCCTGACCGAGGAGCAGGTCCGGGACCGTGTCCTGGACGCGGTCGCGCAGGAGATCGGCCTGATGCTGGAGGAGGGTGTCGTGGCCGAGGCCCAGGACATCGACCTCTGCCTCATCACGGGCGCCGGCTGGCCCTTCCACCTGGGCGGCATCACGCCGTACCTGGACCGTGAGGGCGTCGCGGAGCGGGTGAACGGCAAGAAGTTCCTCGCCCCGGGCGTCGCGAGCGTCCCGGCGTAACGCCAACGCCACCCGGCAGGCAGCCACTGCAAGGCCCGTCCCGCACCGGACTTCCCGGTGCGGGACGGGCCTTCGTCGTACGGGCCTTCGTCGTGCGGGGCGGCAGGAGGAGCGCCGCCCGGGCTCACTGGCGGAACCGGAACGTGCCCTCGTACAGCAGGTGGTCGGACTCCGGGAAGCGGGCCGTGCGGCCGTCCGGCGCGGTGAAGTGGTCCTCGGTGGCGAAGACGTAGTCGATCTTCCGGCTGTCGTCGACGGTGGTGGGGGCGCCGTTGCGGCAGCGTGAGACGCCCTTGGTGTCGCACCGGACCCCGCCGGCCCCGCCCTGCCGGAACCAGTCCCGGTCGCGCTCGTCGGCCTCGATGAAGCGGCCGTCCGGCTCCCCCAGGTCCTTCTCCCCGCGGGTGTGCGCGTACAGGCCCGCCAACGACGCCTCGTTGGGCTGCTGGTTCAGGTCGCCGGCGAACACCACCGGCAGCTGCGGCGGGAAGGCCGCGCGGTCGGCGAACCAGTGGTGGACCTCGGCGAGCTGCCCGGGCGCGGTCCCGGAGTGGGCCCCGCACAGCGCCAGCTGCCGGCCGCGGGCCGAGGTGGGCACGCACAGCATCCCGCGGCGCACCTGCTCGATCCGGCCCTGGGCCTCGTACTCCTCGTCCCCGGTCACCGTGAAGGGGCGGAACTGCACGGGGCCGGTCAGCGGCTCGCGCGAGAAGACCGCCAGCCCGTAGGAGCTGTCGCCGCCGCACGCGGGGACGTTGTCGTGCATCTGGGCGTACGCGCCCGCCATCCGCCAGCCCTTCAGGGCGAGCAGCAGGTCCAGCTCCTCGTACTGGGCGCGGCAGATCTCGTTGACGCTCAGCAGGTCGGGCCGGCGGCGCTGGGCCTCGTCCGCGAGCCGGGCCACCGAGGTGCCGGCGTGCGTGGCGCCCCGGTTGGCGCAGTTCTGGGCGGCTCCGCAGATGTTCCAGTGCACGACCTTGACCGTCTGGGCGGCCTGTTTGCGCTTCTCCGCCTCGTCGTGCCGTACGAGGCCCACCGCGCCGGCGGCGGCCGCCAGGGCCAGGGCGACCGCCGCACCGAGTAGACGCTTCCTCATATGACCAGGTCCGGGCCGAACGGGCTGCCCGCGTCCGGGGTCAGCGCGCGCCGGACGTGGAGCCGGCCGTCGGTGCCGATCACGGCGGCGACCAGGGCGCCGGTGGCGTCGTACGCGAGGGACGGCGCATGGGCAAACGATTCTCCGCTCTCCCGCCAGCGCGGCCCGCCGACGGCCCTGTCCGGGTGCGGCAGGGACACGGTGAGCCGGCCGCCGGAGCTGCGGTGCGCCAGGAAGGCGTCGCGGGCGCCGCGCCCGGCCGCCCACAGCGCGGCCACGGCGCCAGTGCCCCCGGCCCCGCCGACGCCCGCGGGGCCGCCGGGCCAGCGGCCGTTGTCGTGCTGGCGGTAGGCCATGACCTGCTGGGTGCCGGCCTCCCGGAAGTACAGGCAGGTGCGGTTGTCGCCGGAGTCGACGGCGGCGATGCCGCCGGTGGCGACCACGCCGGTCTTGAGGGTCGTGTCGCGTTCGAAGTTGCCGCCGGGGCCGTCCTGGAACCAGCGCAGCACCGTCTTCTTGCCCGGCACGTACAGCTCGACGGTGCCGTCCTGCCGGGTGAGCGCCGCGCCGGCGTCCTGGACGAAGCCGCCGCCGATGCTCTCCCAGGGCCGCCAGACGCCGTCGGTGTCCTGCCGGCGCAGGGAGATGCCCTGGGCGAAGTCGCGTGCGAAGACGTGGAGGCGGCCCTCGCCGTCGAGGGCGGCCAGCGGAACGCCGAGCTCGCGCCGGCGCCGGGGGTCGGCCTCGTCCGCGTCGGGGTTGCCGAGCGGGCGCCAGTCGCCGAAGCCCGCCCGGTCCGGGGCCGGCCCGCCGTCGGCGACGGCCTCGGCGTAAGCGGCGGCGGCCTCGGCGTCCTGTACCGCGTACACGAGTTCCGGCGCGGGTCCCTCGGCGTCCGGGGCCTGCCGGCGCAGGGCGACCAGGTGGGCCGGGCCGCCCGGGGTGCCCGCGACCGCCAGGGAGGGGGCGTGCCAGCCCTCGCCGAGGGGGACGGGGCCGTGCCACTCGTCGGAGCCCGGCCGGGCCTGCGACCACATCACCGGCCGGCCCCCGAGGACGGCGAAGGCCTGGAGCCGGTCGCCGGGGCCCAGCCGGAGCCAGCCGGTGGCGGGCGAGTAGCGGGCGGCGCAGCTGACCATGTGCGTGCTGCGGTAGGGGTTCGGGCCCAGCTGGCGGTCGCCGCAGCGCTCGCAGAGCCCTTCGGGGCACTCCTGGCTGCCCAGGCCGGCGTAGACGGCGAGGTAGTCGGCCTTCTCCGCCAGCTCCGGGGCGTCCAGGTTCTGTCCCCAGAACCGGTTGGCGTAGGCCCGGTAGTACTCCACGACCGGGGCCGGGGCGTCGGTCTCGCGGTGGCGCAGCAGGGCGGCGACGGCGAACTCGGCGGTGGTGGTGTGGTCGACGTGGTCGGAGGGGACGTAGCCCTCCTTGCCGCCGTCGTGCTCGGGGTCGGGGTCGAGGGTGCGTACGGTGGTGGGCCGCAGCTCGGCGAGCAGCGCGGCCAGACCCGCGATCACCGTCTCGCGGTCGACGTGCTGCACCTCGGTCAGCGCCGAGCCGCGGACGGGCAGCGTGGCCTGGGTGTCCAGGCTGCCGTCCCAGAGCTGGAACAGCCGGGTCCGGTCGCCGCCGCCGGGGCGGAAGGCGCCCATGTGGAGCTGGCAGAAGTACAGCTGGACGGCCGGCCGGGCGATCAGGGTGAAGCGCTCCACGGCGAACCCGGCCACCAGGTCCTTCGTCTCGCGCCGCCAGGCGGAGTCGCGGTCGCCGGTCGCCATCCGGGCGTAGGCGGAGCGCAGTCCGCAGCCGCGGGCGGCGCTGTAGCCGGCGTGGTCCGGCTCGGCGTCCGCCCGGTCGGGGTCGCCGGTGTCGATGTTGATCCCGTCGCCCTCCCCCGCGGTGAGGACCACCGTGGTGACCCGGTCGCCGTCCTGGAGGGAGCGGACCAGGTCGGGGTTCATGAAGTACAGGTCGTCGTCCTGGTGCGCGACGACGTTCAGGATCGAGCGGGCTGAGTTGTTCATCGGTCCACCACATTCACTGCCATGGCCCCGGATACGGAGCAGTACGGCCGGACGCGTACCGGCCTGGACGGATACACCTGGACGAAGCGCGGGTCCGCGGATTCCCGCACGGGCACGGCCGGGTAGGCGAAGGCGCCCTTGACGTCGGGGAAGTCCTCGAAGAGGTGGCAGACACGCACCCGCCCCTTCTCGAAGGGATGGGGCTGCACCCACCAGTCCCAGTCCTCCCACCGCTCCAGCCGCCCCTCGACAGCCGGCAGGACCGGGACCTCGGCGTGGAACAGGCCACCGTGGCCGAGCTGGGCGGGGACGGAGAGTTCGGCCCGGTGGTGGCCGCGGCGGGTCAGCACGAGCCGGGCTCCCGGGTGGAGGTAGCGGTCGCCGAGGAGTACGGCGGACAGCGTGATGCGGTCGTCGTCGACGTGCACGGCGCGGATCTCGGCGTGCGCGTCGCGGTGGACGGTGCGCAGCATCAGCTTGCCGTTGGGCTGCGCGTAGGGCAGGTTCCACAGGACGGGCCCCGGGGTGCCGCCGGTGAGCAGGGCGTGGCGGGCGTCGATCAGCGCGCGCGTGTCGCGGATGCCGGCCCGCAGGTGCACGAGCTCGCCCTTGGCGGACCGGGCCAGCACCTTCCAGCGGCCGTCGCCCAGTTCGGCCAGGGCCTCGGGGGCGACTTCGGCGGTGTAGCGGGTGCCGCCGGCCTCCCGGTCGGTGCGCCGGGTGTGCAGGGGCAGGTCCGGCAGCCGTCGGGCGGACGGGCTCTGGTCGCGCAGCAGGAAGCTCCAGCGGTGCCGGCCGTCGGCGGGTCCGTCGAGGCTGAGGTGCAGCCGGGCGTGGCCGACCGCGGTGACGTGGCAGACGGCGGTGCGCAGGGTGGCCGGGGGTGCGCTGGTGCCGGGTGCGCGGCCGAGCGGCTTGGCCGAGGGCGCGCGGTAGCCGCGGCCGGCCCCGGCGGCCCGGCGGCGGGCGGCGTCATCGAAGATCTCGACGTAGCGCGCGGCGATCACCGCGGGGTCGTAGCGGGCGGAGTTGCGCAGGGCGGCGGCGGCCATCCGGCCGCGCAGGGCCGGGTCGGCCATGAGGGCGCGCAGTCCGGCCGCGACGGCGTCCGCGTCGCCGTTGGCCACGAGGAGTCCGTCCTCGCCGTGCCGGAGGATCTCGCGGGGCCCGACCGGGCAGTCCGTGGAGACCACCGGCAGGCCGCAACGCATGGCTTCCACGAGCGTCATGCCGAAGGACTCGGCGCTGGAGGTGACGGCGGCGATCGAGCCCTTGGCCCATTCGGACTCGATCGGCGAGAAGCCGCCCATCAGCAGCACCTGTCCGGCCACCCCGAGGTCGTGGACGAGCGTGCGCAGCCGGGCGGCCTCGCCGCCGTCGCCGTAGATACGCAGCTGCCAGTCGGGGAACTCGGCGGCGAGCTGGGCGAAGGCGCGCAGCAGCAGGTCGTAGCGCTTGACGCGGTGCATCCGGCCGGCCGCGACGATGATCTTGCGGTCGGCGTCGGGGCCGGCGGGCCGTACCACCGGTTCCGGAACGCTGTTGGGGACGGCGAGGACGGGCAGGCCGGGCGGGACGGGGGTGTGCTCCAGGAAGGAGCGGGCGTCGGCGTCCGTGACGGTGGTGACGGCGTCGAGGCGGGGGTAGAGCCGCGCCATCTCGGCCCGTACGGCGGGCGGGATGGCCAGGTGGGTCATGTGTTCCTGGGCCACGCGCAGGGCCGAGTCCCGGGTGTACCGGGCGACGAAGAGGTTGAGGCTGGGCCGGGTGCCGATGACGACATCGGCGTCGGTCTTCGCCAGGTACTCGATGATCCGCTGGTCGGACAACTGGCTGTACTGGGCGTGGAACTCCTCCTGGCGGGGCACCACGGAGGTCGGCTCGGCGAGCAGCGGATCGCCGCGGTCCGCGCCGTTCCGTCCGGGCCGCAGGTCCACCAGGGGCCGCACCGCGACCTGCGGCGAGATCTCGAAGCGGGGGGCGGCGTTGGTGCGCCGGAAGACGGAGACGATCTCCACCTCGTGGTCGGCGGACAGCGCCTCGGCGAGGTTGATGACGGTGCGGTTGGTGCCGCCGATGCCGTAGATGTTGTTGATCAGGAAGGAGATCTTCATCGGGTGTGCGGCCCCTTCCGCTCGAACGGCCCCGGCACCGGGAAGTAGGCGTCGAGGAAGTCGCGCACCATGCGCGCCTGGGCCGCGGCGTCCCGGCCGTCGGAGACGGTGTCGTTGATGCAGAACGCCTGCCGGTCGCGGCGGGCGAGCAGGATGCCCATCCGGCGTTCGATCTCCGGCCGGTCCAGGGCGAGGTAGGCGAACTCGATGTCGGAGGGCACCGCCCGGCCGGTGAGGTACGCGTAGTAGTGGTAGAGCGAGGACGGGATGGAGATGTCCGTCGCGCTGCGGAACCGGCTCGCGCCGGTGGCCCGGTGGGGCCCGGCGAAGCGCTGCTCCAGCTCCAGCAGGAGGGAGCGGCGCAGCGGGTACGGGGCGTGCCGCATCTTCTGCACGATGGTCGGGCCGAAGGTCTCCTCGATGAGCCGCCGGTTGTTCTTGCCGGCCGCGTCCACGGGCCGGTCGTCCGGGGTCAGGGCGTGGTGCGGGACCTGGGACGGGGAGAGGAAGGCGCGGGTCGTCCCGTTGGAGAGGAAGAAGTCCTGCGGGGTGACGGGGTTGCCGAGGAACATGTCGTCGTTGAAGTACAGGAAGTGTTCGGCGAGGCCGTCGATGTGGTGCAGCCGGCTCTCGATGGCGTGCGAGTTGAAGGTGGGCAGCGCGGCGGGGTCGTCGAATATCTCGCTGTGGTCGACGACGGTGAGGCGGGGGTGGCCGTCGTCGAGCCAGTCGGGCCGCTGACGGTCGGTCACCAGGTAGACGTGGCGCACCCAGGGGGCGTGCTGCTCCAGGGAGCGCAGCGAGTAGCGCAGCTCGTCGCGGTTGATGTAGCGGGCGGGGTTGGCGGCCTCCTCGTGGTAGCCGCCGTCGCCGTACGCGCGGCGGCGCTGCTGCCAGGCGGGGTCGTTGCCGTCGACCCAGGTGTAGACGACGTCGACGGGGAAGCGTATGTCCTCGGGCAGGGCGACGGCGTACGGCTGGAGGGTGCGGACGGCGCGGGTGCGGCGGGTGTGCCGGGCGGCGAACGGGGTCAGGGCCGAGACGGGCACCTCCACGCGGGGGGTGTCCGCGGCCACCTCGTCGGTGACCCGGTTGGGGCGGGGGGCGACGAGGCGGCCGCCGTGCTCGCCGCGCCAGAACTCGATGTCGGCGGCGAACTCCAGGCCGAGCGAGAGCGAGCCGCCCGGGTCGCGCCAGACCATGCCGGCCCGCAGGACGTCGGCGGTGGCGCCGGTCCGGCGGGCGCGGCGGGAGCCGGTGAGCGCGGGGCGGCCGGGGC
>NZ_WTFF01000112.1 GCF_019400985.1 Streptomyces bambusae | reverse complement strand
GAACTCGCCTACCTCACCCGTCAGCGCGGCTTCCTCACCCCGTGCATCACCGAACTGACGGGGCGCGTCGCCGTGGTCCGGCCCGAGGGCATCGCCATGTTCGACCCCGACGACGATCTCACCCACCTCCGCCTGCCGGAATCGGGCACCCACGGCCACGTCAACCTCCCGCTCGCCGTATACCTCACGGCCGCCTGCGGCGGCCCGCTCACCTCCGCGGCCCTGACGCGGCGGGGCCGCGCGCCGTGGCACCCACGCCCCGGCCGCCCCGCAGGAGGGCGTGGTCACCGTCGCCGGGCTGCTCGGCGGGGCCGAGGGGCCGGGCCGGGACGCCGAGGGCCAGTTCGCGCTCGACCTGCTGATCGTGGCGGACGCCCCGCAGCTGGACGTGGAGAACGGGGCCGCGCTGGTCGAGGCGGTGCCGGACGGGGCCCGGCTGGTGCTCTCCGGCGACCCCGGGGTGCTGGGATCGGCGGGCCCCGGCCGGGTGTTCGCCGACGTCCTCGCCGCCCGCGTCTGCCCGGTCGTCGCGTCGCGGACGCCCGACCCGGGGCCCATCGGCGAACTGGTCTCCGGGATCGGCATCGGCGAGCTGGGCCAGGTCGACGCCCCCGGCAAGGAGGTCGTGATCGTCCCGGTCCGGGACGCGGGCGAGGCCGTGCACCGTACGGTCCAGCTGGTGGCGGACTCCGTACCGCGGGCCTTCGGCCTGCCGCCGGAGGCCGTGCAGGTGATCACGCCCGGCCACGGAGGCTCCGCCGGCACCCGCGCGCTGAACGCCGCCCTCAAGGACCGCCTGAACCCCGGACCCGGCCGGTTCGGCGGGTTCGACCTCGGGGACCGGATCGTCCACGTCCCCTCTCCCGGCCGCGCGCTGCCCGGCCGGGTCGTCTCCGCCGACGCCGAGGGCCTCCACCTCGACTGCCCGGGCGCGGGCGGGCGGGTGGTCGTGGCCAAGGACCGGGTGGAGTCCTCGGTCCGGCACGGCTGGGCCCTGACCGCGCACCAGGCGGTCGGCAGCCGCTGGCCGGCCGTGGTCGTGGTGCTGCCGGGTGACGCGGCGGACGCCCTGTCGCGGGACTGGGTGTACACGGCGTTCGGGCGGGCCGAGCGCCATCTGTCCGTGGTGCACGGGGTGGACCAGGCGCTGCCGCGGGCGGTGGCGGAGGTCATGCCGAAGCCGCGGACGACACGGCTGACGGGCCTCCTGCGGAGCCTGGTCGCCGCGGCACGGGAGCAGCCCGAGTAGGTCGCGGAGCCGGGCTGCCGGGCAGCCTCGCCGGGCCGGGGCCGGGGTCGGGGCCGGGGAGGGCGGCGTACGGGCCCGCCCCTGCCCCCTGCCTCTGCCTTTGCCCCTGCTCCGCCGGCGGGGCGGGGCAGGGGCGGCGGCGGGGCCGGGCCGTCGGGCCCGTGCCGCGGTTCAGCGGTCGGCCGCGAGCTCCAGGTCGTCGTCGCGGTCGTCGTGATCGTCGTGGTCGGGGCCGTCGTCGTGGTCCCCGTGCTCGTCCTCGTCCTCGTAGAACTCGTCGTCGAAGACGGAACTCACGTCGAAGCGGTGGAGCACGATCTCGGGATCCGCGTGGTCGAAGGGGGCGGCCAGCCACTCCCCCGGCTCCGGGACCTCCTCCAGGGCGCCGATCCAGAGCGTCGAGTCACCTTCCTCCAGCCCGAACTCCTTGTAGCGGGAGGCGATCTCGTCCGCCTCGTACTCCCCGAAGAGCACGCCGAGCGCGCCCGCCGTGCCGCCGTCGTGGAGGAGATCGGCGTCCCGGTCGTGCGCGGCGACCCGTTCCGCCTGGGCGATCAGCCGCTGCGGTTCGGCGACCGAGTAGTCCCGGCGGATCAGCACGCTGAAGGCGGTGGGCTCGGCCGGTCCGGCGTACGGGACACCGTCCTCGGTGTCCGGGATCTCGAACGGGATGACCTCGTCGTACACCTCGTAGAGCAGCTCGTCGTAGGCCTCGGCCGACGCGGCGAGTGCGTTGAAGGCGGCCTGGACGGCCGGGTCCTTGGCTCCGGAGCGGCTCTCGACCGCGGCCAGGTGGCGGTCCAGGGCTGCCTTGACCGCCTCGGCGGCGGCGCGTACCTCGGCAACGGTGGGCACTGCGGCATCAGACATAGTGCAGACGCTATCCGTAGCGGGCCGGTGCCCGCACAATAGATTCGATGCCGGAATACGAATTTGTCGATGTGTACGTGCCTCGCGGTGTCCCTCGCCAGGAGACGACCCGCTTGCTGACCGACCATGCCGAGTACGGGCACTGGGAGTTGGACCGCCTGACGCTCCTGCGGGACGGGAGCCGCCGCGTGCGGCTGCGCCGCAGGATCATCCGTCAGGTACGCGCCACATGGTGAAGCGGGCCCCAGGTCGTGAGACCTGGGGCCCGCTCGCACACTGCCGCCGCAGCGGCCGCTCTCAGGCGGCGCTACGGGCCCGCCGGTAGAGCACGGCTCCCCCGAGGAGCAGACCGCCCGCGAGAGGTGCGGCGATGCCGAGGGCGGCGTTGCCGCCGGTCTCGGCGAGCTCACCGCCACCGGCTCCACCTCCGCTACCGCCCTGCGGACCCGGAGCGTTGCTGCCGGGGTGCGTGACGGGCGTGGTGGTGCCCGCACCGGGGGTCCCGGGAGTGCCGGGGTTGCCCGGGGTGCCGGGGTTTCCGGGCGTACCCGGGGTGCCGGGCTGGCCGCCGTTGCCGGGGTTCCCGGGGTTGCCCGGGGTGCCGGGGTTTCCGGGGTTGCCCGGACCACCCGGCTGGCCGGGCTCGCAGTCCTCGCCGCCGGGCCCACCGGGGTGACCCGGGTGACCCGGGTGGCCCGGGTGTCCGGGGTGACCCGGGTGGCCCGGGTGTCCGGGGTGACCCGGGTGACCCGGGTGCCCAGGGTGTCCGGGCTGGCCCGGCTGCCCGGGCTGCCCCGGGTGACCCGGCTGACCGGGCTGGCCCGGCTGCCCTCCGCCGTTCCCGCCGTTCCCGCCGTTCGCGCAGCGGTTTCCGAAGGCGGGGTTCAGGCCGCCCACCACCGTCACGCTGTTGCCGCACACGTTCACCGGCGCGTCCACCGGCGCCGACACCGAGTTCCCTGACAGGACCCCCGGAGAATTCGCGGCGGTACCCGTGGCTCCGGCGTCCGCCTGTGCGTACCCCCCGCCCGCCGCGAGCATCCCTCCCGCGGCCGCCACGGTGATCAACGTCTTCCTCGCGACCTGTCGTCGCACCTGCATCTGTGACTCGCCCCCTGCTGTGCCCAACTCGATCTGACGAAACAAGCCGAAAGCCCGGCGACCCCGGAGCGCTGGAATGCGCTCCGGGGTCCGGGACACCAGCTGTGTCAGTTGTTGATGCAGGTGTTGCCGAAGGCCGGGTTCAGCAGGCCGATGACGTTGATCGTGTTGCCGCACACGTTCACCGGAACGTGGACGGGAACCTGGACGACGTTGCCGGACAGGACACCCGGGGAGCCGACAGCGGCACCCTGGGCCCCGGCGTCGGCGACAGCCAGGCCCGCACCCGCGAGAACCAGACCACCGGTGGCAGCCGCGGCAGCGACAACCTTCTTGATCATCATTCCTCCTAGTAGGCAATGCGGTCCCAGCCGCGGACCGCACCACCTGTAACGAGGAGGTCCCACCAGGGCTACGAGCCTATGAGCGCATTCACTCGTCCCGGTGAGAAAGGAACACCTTCCCGAATCTCAGCAGTTGTCGATGAATCGGTCGAGCACGCGTACCCCGAACTTCAGCCCGTCCACCGGCACCCGCTCGTCCACCCCGTGGAACATCCCGGCGAAGTCCAGCTCCGGCGGCAGCTGGAGCGGCGCGAAGCCGAAGCAGCGGATGCCCAGGTCGTCGAAGGACTTGGCGTCCGTACCGCCCGAGAGCATGTACGGGACGGCCCGCGCGATGGGGTCCTCGGCCTTGAGGGCGGTCTGCATGGCGTCGACCAGCCGGCCGTCGAAGTCGGTCTCCAGGGCCTTGTCCCCGTGCACGTCCTCGCGCTTGACGCGCGGCCCGAGGATCCGGTCGAGGTCGGCCAGGAACTCGTCCTCGTAGCCGGGCAGGAAGCGGCCATCCACGTGCGCCACCGCCTGGCCGGGAATGACGTTGACCTTGTAGCCGGCGCCGAGCATGGTCGGCTGGGCGGTGTTGCGCAGGGTGGCACCGATGATCTTGGCGATGCCGCCCAGCTTGGCGAGGGTCGCGTCCATGTCCTCGGGGTCGAGCGGGGTGCCCAGGGCGTCCGAGAGCTCGTCCAGGAAGGACCGCACGGTCTTGGTCACCCGGACCGGGAACTGGTGCCGGCCCAGCCGCGCGACGGCCTCGCACAGCTCGGTGATCGCGTTGTCGTCGTTGGTCATGGAGCCGTGGCCGGCGGTGCCGTCCACGGTGAGCCGCATCCAGTGCATGCCCTTCTGGGCGGTCTCGATCAGGTAGAGCCGCAGGTTCTCGTTGACGGTGAACGAGAAGCCGCCGACCTCCCCGATGGCCTCGGTCACGCCTTCGAACAGCCCCGGGTGCTTGTCCACGAGGTGGCGGGCCCCGTAGACGCCGCCGGCCTCCTCGTCGGCGAGGAACGCCAGCACGATGTCGCGGGGCGGCTTGCGGCCACTGCGCAGCCGGTCGCGTACGACGGCCAGCGTCATCGCGTCCATGTCCTTCATGTCGACCGCGCCGCGCCCCCACAAGCACCCGTCGGCGATCTCCCCCGCAAACGGGTCGTACGTCCAGTCGGCGGCATTGGCCGGTACGACGTCGGTGTGGCCGTGGATGAGCAGCGCGGGCCGGGACGGGTCCTCGCCCTCGATCCGGGCGACGGTGGACGCGCGGCCCTTGTGCGACTCGAAGATCTGCGGCTCCAGGCCCACCTCGGCGAGCTTCTCGGCGACCCACTCGGCCGCCTTGCGCTCGCCGGGTCCGGAGTGGTCGCCGTAGTTGCTGGTGTCGATCCGGATGAGGTCCCGGCAGAGGTCGACGACCTCGTCCTCGCCGGAGACGGTCCTGCCCGTGCTCGACTCGCTCACGCTGCTTCCTCCCGTTGATCGACAGGCCGCTGCCGGCCCTGCCCCCATCCTCGCGCCCCGGGCCGCCACCCCCAAGACCCTCCCCGGCCGGGACGGCCACGGGGGCGAGGAGGGGCGGGCGTACCCGTGATCGAGGCACTCCGAAACCCTGGTAATGTTCTCTTCGTCGGAGCGGCCCGCAAGGGACGCGAGACAGACACCTTGTCCGGGTGGCGGAATGGCAGACGCGCTAGCTTGAGGTGCTAGTGCCCTTTATCGGGCGTGGGGGTTCAAGTCCCCCCTCGGACACCACGAAGAAGACCCCTGTGTTCCAGGGGTCTTCTTGCGTTTTCGGGCGGGGTGCGGCCGGCCGTGGGGCGCCCGGGGGCGAAAGGGTTCTGCGGCGCGGGTTCAGTGGTCGTCGTAGTGGCCGTCGTGCGCGGCGTGGCGGTGGCCGTCGTGGAGGTAGTCCAGGTGGTCGCCGTGCGGTACGGCGTCGTGGCCGCAGCCCTCGCCGTGCGCGTGCTCGTGGGCCTCGTGCGCGGTGTGCCCGGCCGGCTCGCACTCGTCCCAGTGACCCGCGTGCTGCCGGTGCAGGTGGCCGTCGTGGGCGTAGTCGACGTGGTCGCCGTGGGCGACCTCGGTGTGGCCGCAGCCCGGTCCGTGCGCGTGCTCGTGCGTGGAGTGTTCCTGGTGCAGGGTCGTCATGGAGCGAGGCTAGTCAGGATCGTCCGGTATCGCCTGTTATGCGGGGCTGTGTCCTGGCGGTGAGCGGTAAGCCCGATCGTCCGACGGGATGCTCAGAGGATCACCGCCACCGCGAAGCCCGCGAGCGCCAGGACGCACACGGTCGCGCCGAGTGCGGCGCGTGGGGCCAGTGGGGCGGGGCGGGCCGCCGCCAGGGCCCGGATGCGGACGTGGGCGAGGCCCAGGAAGGCCAGCCACAGCAGCACGATGAAGGCCGTGCCGGCCACGTCCGTCGCGGTGCCCGGCCCGTGGACGGCCCCCCGTACCGCGAGCACCGCAGTGATCGCGCAGGTCAGCGTCGTACGCCGCCACGCGAGCCGGGTCCGTTCGGGCTGCAGCCCGGGGTCCCGCGCGGCGCCCCCCGCGCCTCCGACGCCGCGTCCGGACCCGGCACCCGGCCCGCCTCCGGCGTTGCGCCCGGACCCGGCTCCGGTGTCCGGCGTGGCGGGCTCCCGGGGGCTCACCGGCCGTTCGTCCAGCCCATCAGGACGATCACCATCATGGCCACCGCCACCAGCCCGACGCCCAGGCTCAGTACCACCGGGAAGCGCGACAGCGGCAGGTCCTCGCCGCGCCGCATCGCGCGCTCGCACCGCACCCAGTGGTTGACCGCGCGCAGCGCGCACGCCGCGCCCACCGCCAGCAGCGCCAGCGCCATCCCGACCCGCACGCCCCACCGCAGGTCCGGCAGGAACTGGTCCACCGCGAAACCGCCGCCCACCAGGGCCAGCGCGGTCCGGATCCAGGCGAGGAAGGTCCGCTCGTTGGCCAGCGAGAAGCGGTAGTCGGGCGTCTCGCCCTCCTCCCGCACCCGCTGCGGCGCGAACCACAGGCGTACGTCTTTGCCGAAGTCGGTCACAGCCGCAATCTAGATCACGGCAGGCCCTGACAGACCCCAACTAGCGGCCCAGCTCCCCCAGCCGCCGGTAGGCCTCCAGCCCGTCCGGTACCCAGGTCCAGCCGCCCTCGGCCACCCGCCGCCGGAGCTCGCCGGGGTCGAGGAACGCGTGCCAGGCCACTTCCGACTCCTGGGGCCGGACCGGCAGCTCGCACCGCACCCGGTACACGGAGGACCACCAGGCCCCGCCCTCGCCCTCGTACAGGAAGGCGAAGAGCGGCTCGGGGCGCGGCAGCCCGGTCACCCCGAGCTCCTCCTCGGCCTCGCGCAGCGCTGCCTCGTCGTACGACTCGCCCGCGCCCACCACCCCGCCCACGAACATGTCGTACGCGGACGGGAACACCAGCTTCGACGCCGTCCTGCGGTGCACGAAGATCCGCCCGTGGGCGTCCACGGCCTGTACGAACACGCACCGGTGGATCAGCCCGCGGGCGTAGACCTCGCCGCGCGGGGCCTGCCCGACCACCCGGTCCTCGCGGTCCACGACGTCCAGTACTTCATCAGCGGCACTCATGCGGTTCATCCAATCACCGGTGTTGACGGGTTACCGATGCGTAGCCAGGATCACTCCCACCACATCCGCCGCCACCAGCAGGGACGGCGGCCGGGACCGACGGGACGGACGGGAACGCATGGGGTACGACGCAGACGTCATCGTGATCGGCGCGGGGCTCGCGGGCCTGGCCGCCACCGCCGAACTGGTCGACGCCGGCCGCAAGGTCATCCTGCTGGACCAGGAGCCCGAGCAGTCCCTCGGCGGACAGGCGCACTGGTCCTTCGGCGGCCTGTTCTTCGTGGACTCGCCCGAGCAGCGCCGGATGCGCATCAAGGACAGCCGCGAGCTCGCGCTCCAGGACTGGTACGGCACCGCCGGGTTCGACCGCGCCGAGGACGCCTGGCCGCGCCGCTGGGCCGAGGCGTACGTCGACTTCGCCGCCGGCGAGAAGCGGTCCTGGCTGCACGCGCAGGGCGTCCGCTTCTTCCCGGTGGTGGGCTGGGCCGAACGGGGCGGCTACGACGCGAACGGCCACGGCAACTCCGTCCCCCGCTTCCACATCACCTGGGGCACCGGCCCCGGCCTGGTCGAGCCGTTCGAGCGGCGGGTGCGCGCGGGGGTGGCGCGCGGCCTGGTCCGGCTGGCGTTCCGCCACCGGGTCACCGGCCTGTCGCGCAGTGCCGGCACCGTGGACACCGTCACCGGCGAGGTCCTGGCGCCCTCCGGCGCCGTCCGGGGCGCCGCCAGCAGCCGCGAGGTGACGGGGGAGTTCAGCCTGCGCGCGCAGGCCGTCGTCATCGCCTCGGGCGGCATCGGGGGCAACCACGACCTGGTCCGCAAGCAGTGGCCGGCCCGTCTCGGCACGCCCCCGCAGCGGATGGTCTCGGGCGTCCCCGCCCATGTGGACGGCCTGATGCTGGGCGTCGCCGAGGACGCCGGGGCCCACCACATCAACGGCGACCGGATGTGGCACTACACCGAGGGCATCGAGAACTGGAACCCGATCTGGGCGCGGCACGGCATCCGCATCCTGCCGGGGCCGTCCTCCCTGTGGCTGGACGCCACCGGCAAGCGGCTGCCCGTGCCGCTCTTCCCCGGCTTCGACACCCTCGGCACCCTCGACCACATCATGCGGACCGGGCACGACCACACCTGGTTCGTGCTCAACCAGCGCATCATCGGCAAGGAGTTCGGCCTCTCCGGCTCCGAACAGAACCCCGACCTCACCGGCCGGTCCGTCCGCGAGGTCCTGGTCCGCGCCCGGCAGGCCGTGCCCGGCCCGGTCAAGGCCTTCATGGACCGCGGTGTCGACTTCGTGGTGGAGCGCGAGCTGTCCACCCTGGTCCGCCGGATGAACGAGCTCACCGGGGAGGGGCTGCTCGACGAGGCCGACGTACGCCGCGAGATCACCGCCCGGGACCGGGAGATCGCCAATCCCTTCACCAAGGACCTCCAGGTCACCGCGATCCGCGGGGCCCGCAAGTACCTGGGCGACCGGCTGATCCGCACGGCCGCCCCGCACCGCATCCTCGACCCCGCGGCCGGTCCGCTGATCGCCGTCAGGCTGTCGATCCTCACCCGCAAGTCCCTGGGCGGCCTGGAGACGGACCTGTCCTCGCGGGTCCTGACCGCCTCCGGCGATCCGCTGCCCGGTGTGTACGCGGCCGGCGAGGCGGCCGGCTTCGGCGGCGGGGGCGTCCACGGCTACCGCGCCCTGGAGGGCACCTTCCTCGGCGGCTGCATCTTCTCGGGGCGGGCGGCGGGCCGGGCTGCGGGTGGAGCGGTCGGCTGACCCGACGGATCCGGGCGGCCGGGGAGGCGGTCGGCCGACCGAAGGACCCGGGAGGTGGGCCGGGCGGCCGGGAAGCGGTCGGCCCACCTGACGACTTGGTCCGTGATCGAGGTTTGTGCGTGCCGGCCTGGCGGGTCGGCCGGTGGTTGATCAGCAGGCGGCCTGCCGGGCACCGGCCCGAGCATCAGGGCCTCAGCAGTCCGCCCACCCACCAGTCATGCGGCTTACCGTCGTTGGCGATGCCACGATTGCGCAGTGTCCCTTCGACGGTGAAGCCGAGTTTCTCGGCGACGGCACGCGAGCCGGTGTTCCCTGCCATGGCCCACCACTCGATGCGGTGGACGTCGAGGGTGGCCCAGCCCCAGTCGCACAGGGCCTGAGCGGCCTCCACCGAGTACCCGCGTTCGCGCTGTTCCTTGACCGCCCAGTAACCGAGCTCCCACACGCCGCGGCTGATGAGGGTCAGGCAGTACGAGCCGACCAGGGCGCCGGTGTCCTTGCGGAACGCGCCGAGGGTGTAGTCCCTGTCCTCGGCCCACTGAGCGGGCAGCGTCTCGCCGACGAGCTTCTCCGCGTCCGCACGCCGGTACGGCACCGGCACCGGGGTGTAGAACTGGATGTCCTCGTCCTGGCAGGCTTCGTACACCGCATCCACGTCGGCAGGTGCGAAGGCCCGCAGCACCAGACGGTCGGTCTCAAGAGTCACCGGATCCATTGCGGCAGTATGAACACCACCGGCAAGCAGCAACCAGCGAATATCCCCGAGCACCGCACATCACAACCCCCCGGGCCGGTCAACGGTCGTCGCAACACCCCGGATCGGCTGCCCCCGACACGGAGCTGCACCCGTCATCGATCGCGGACCGAGCCGTAAGAGTCCCGGCGGCGGGCCGGTTGGCCGAAAAGGCGGTCGGCCGACCGAACGGATCCGGCCGCCGGGCCGGGCCGGCCCGCCGGGTACGCGTGCCGACCCGCGGGACACGCCGCCGCGGCCGCCGGGCCCCGTCCGTCCTGTCCGGCCGGGCCGGGGCCCCGGCCGCCGCGGCGGGGAACCGGACATCCGCCCCAACTCGTCCGGTGGCCACAGGAGTTGAACAGGAGTTGAAACGCGCCACCCGCCTGGCCAGACCTTGACGTGGAGCTGTGCGTACCGGTTTGCTGTGCGTGATCACCACCCGGAGTGACTCCGGCGTGACCCGAACACACCGCCCGCGCCCGCGTCCTGGAGGGAACTTCGCGGATGTCGCCGCCTCCGCCGCCCCTCGGCCGAGCCCGCAAGCGGGACTCCCAGCTCTTCGACCCGGCCCTCTGTGATGTCGAACTGGTAGACGTACGCACCCAGTTCGCCCAGGGCCGGTGGGCGAAGGCCCGTGCGCTGCTCGGCGCCACCGGGGACGACTGGGACCGGCGCGGGCACCGCCTCACCGTCCTCGCGCAGACCCCCTCCGCCACGGCCTGGTCCCGCGAGTGGCTGCTGGCCGAGCCCGACAGCGCCGATGCCACCACCCTCCTCGCGTGCGCGGCCGTCTTCGACGCCCTGCGCCGCAAGGGCGCGCCCGAGGCGGCCGAGCAGGCCTGCCGCCGGGCCGCCGCCCTGCTGCCCGCGGACCCCACCCCGTGGCTCGGCCTGCTGCTGCTGTCCCGCGCCTTCGGCTCCGAGGAGGAGTTCAGCCGCCACTTCGACCAGGTCCGGGCCCGCCACCGCGAGCACCACCACGCCCACCACCTCATGGTCGCCAAGCTCGCCGAGCGCACCCCGGGATCCGGCCACGACCCGCTGCACGAGGTCTACGACTTCGCCGCCTGGGCCGCCGAGGAGTCCCCGGCCGACTCCCCGCTGGCCGTGCTGCCCGTCGTCGCCCACGCCGAGCGCTACCGGGTGCTGGCCGCGACGCACGGCCACACCTTCGACAGCGCCACCCAGCACTGGTCGGGCCGCCGTGCCCGCCAGGTCCTGCGTACCGCCTTCGACTGGTGGCTCGAATGGGAGCGCGAGGACCACCCCCGCAACCGGGTCGACCTCAACTTCCTCGCGCACGCCAAGCTCTGCGAGGGCCGGCCCGCCGAGGCCGCCGCCCTCTTCCACCGCATCGGGCGGCACGCCACCCGAGCCCCCTGGTCCTACCCCGACCTCGACCCCCACAAGGCCTTCCTCGCCGCGCGCAATGCCGCGCTCGGCTCCGCCTGACCCCTCCCGCCCCCGGAGGGACACCCCCGAAAGGACCACCCGCCATGGCGACGGGCAGATCCACCACGCTCGGCAGCACCTCCTCGGCCGCGGCCGATGCCGAGATCCGCACGTACAAGGGCCAGGACCGGGCCCTGCGGGCCGACCGTCTCGGCACCGCCGGCCTGCTGCTCTCCGTCCTCGCCGCCAGCGCCCCCCTGATGGTGGTCGCCGGCGTGATGCCGCAGATCTTCGGCCCGATGGGCATCGTCGGGCAGCCGCTGCTGTTCGTCGTCCTCGGCCTCGTCCTCGCCCTCTTCAGCGTCGGCTACGCCGAGATGAGCCGGCACGTGCACAACGCCGGCGCCTTCTACGCCTACATCGCCCGGGGGCTCGGCCCCACCGCCGGCGCCGGCGCCTCGCTGGTCGCCCTCGTCGCGTACAGCGCCATGCAGGTCGGCGTGTACGGCATCCTGGGCTTCGAGGTCTCCGGCCTGTTCGCCACCTACCTGGACACCGAGCTCGCCTGGTGGATACCGGCGCTGGCCGCGGTCGCCGTCACCGGCGCCCTCGGCTGGCTCAAGATCGACCTCAATGCCCGGGTGCTGGGCGTGCTGCTGCTGATCGAGTGCGCCCTGGTCGTGGTCTTCGACGCCGCCGCACTGGCCGAGCCCGGCCCGGCGGGCGTCTCGCTGCACGCCTTCGACCCCGCCACCCTCTCCGGCCCCGCGCTCGGCACCGCCCTGTGCTTCTGCATCGCCGCGTTCGTCGGCTTCGAGCAGTCCCCGGTCTACGCCGAGGAGACCAGCAAGCCGCACATCGTCGTCTCCCGTGTGATGTTCCTCGCGGTCGGCTTCGTCGCCCTCTTCTTCGCCTTCAGCTCCTGGGCGATCACCGTTGCCACCGGCCCCGCCGAGGTGGTCAAGGCCTCCACCGAGGCCGGCCCGGCCCTGCTCTTCCAGCTCACCGAGACCCGGCTGGGCACGTCCTTCACCGACGTCCTGCACGTGCTGTTCGTCACGGGCATGTTCGCGGCGATGCTCAGCTTCCACAACGTCGTCGCCCGCTACGCCTTCGCCATGGGCCGCGAGGGCCTGCTCCCGGCCCGGTTCGGCCGGACCAACCCCGGCACCGGCGCCCCCGCCACCGGCTCGCTGCTGCAGACCGTCGTCGCCACCCTGGTGGTCATCGGCTTCGCCGTCGCCGACGACAAGCCGGCCGGCGACCCCACCGTCCCGGTGATGCACCTGTTCACCTGGATGGGCAGCGTCGGCGCGCTCGGTGTGACGATCCTCATGGCCGCCGCCTCCTTCGCCGTGATCGCCTTCTTCGTCCGTCGCGGGGCCGCCGGCGCCCAGCTGTGGCGGCTCGTCGCGGCCGGCGCCGCCGGCCTGGCGCTCCTGGGCATCGCCGGCTACACCGTCAAGGACTTCGGTGTCCTCGTCGGCGCCGGCGAGGGCTCCGTGCTGGGCCGGTTGCTGCCCGCCGTCATCGGGGCCGCCCTCGTGGCCGGCCTGGTCCACGGAGCCGTGCTGCGGGCCCGCAACCCCGAGGTCCACGCCCGCATCGGGCTGGGCAACGAGGCCTTCCGGCTGGAGCAGGCGGCCGCCGAAGCCGACAGCCGCGACTGACCTTGCCAACAGGCTCCGCGAAGGCCCCCGGCACCCCTTTCGAAGGGCGCCGGGGGCCTTCGCCATGCATGGCCAGTTTTGGTCCCCACCGGGTCGCGTGGTCTCCTGGGGCGAATAAAAACACCGGAACGCCGCACAGGGGACACCATCCCGTCACCCTGCGGGGCGCTCCGGGCTGCCTGTCCCACCCACGAAGGCGAAGTCATACATGAGTGACCGCACCCTGACGAAGGCCTCGGCGTCCGCGCCCGCCGCGTCGGCTTCCCCGCACGTCGACGCCGGCGACGAGGGCTACAGCAAGGACCTCAAGTCCCGCCACATCAACATGATCGCCATCGGCGGGGCGATAGGCACCGGCCTGTTCCTGGGCGCCGGAGGCCGGCTCGCCGGCGCCGGTCCCTCCCTCGCCATCGCCTACGCCGTCTGCGGTGTCTTCGCCTTCTTCGTGGTCCGGGCCCTCGGCGAGCTCGTCCTCTACCGCCCCTCCTCCGGCGCCTTCGTCTCGTACGCGCGCGAGTTCATGGGCGAGAAGGGCGCCTACACGGCGGGCTGGCTGTACTTCCTGAACTGGTCCACCACGACCGTGGCCGACATCACGGCCGCCGCGACGTACGCGCACTTCTGGTCGATGTTCTCCAGCGTCCCGCAGTGGGTGCTGGCGCTGATCGCCCTCGCCGTGGTCCTGACCGCCAACCTGATCTCGGTGAAGTACTTCGGCGAGATGGAGTTCTGGTTCTCGATCGTCAAGGTCGCCGCGCTGGTGATCTTCATGCTGGTCGGCATCTACCTGGTCGCCACCAGCCACCCGATCGACGGCCACACCCCCGGCCTGTCCACGATCACCGACAACGGCGGGCTCTTCCCCACCGGCGTGCTCCCGATGCTCCTGGTCGTCCAGGGCGTCGTCTTCGCCTACGCCTCCGTCGAGCTGTGCGGCGTCGCCGCCGGTGAGACCGAGAACCCCGAGAAGATCATGCCCAAGGCGATCAACTCGATCATGTGGCGCGTCGGCGTGTTCTACGTCGGCTCGGTCGTGCTGCTGGCCCTGCTCCTGCCGTACACCGCGTACTCGGGCGACCAAAGCCCGTTCGTCACGATCTTCGACAAGCTCGGCATCCCCGGCACCGCCGGCATCATGAACCTGGTCGTCCTGACGGCCGCGCTCTCCTCGCTGAACTCCGGCCTCTACTCCACGGGCCGCATCCTGCGCTCCATGGCCATGGCGGGCTCGGCCCCGAAGTTCACCGCCCGCATGAACAAGGGCAAGGTCCCCTACGGCGGCGTGCTCTTCACCGCCGCCTTCGGCGTCGCCGGCGTGTTCCTGAACTACCGGATGCCCGGCGAGGCCTTCGAGATCGTCCTCAACCTCGCCTCCATCGGCATCCTCGGTACCTGGGCGATGGTCATGATCTGCTCCCTGCTGTTCTGGCGCCGCGCGCAGAACGGCCTGGTCGAGCGCCCCGGCTACAAGCTGCCCTGGGCGCCTTACACGCAGATCGTCACGCTGGTCTTCCTGGCGTCCGTCCTGGTCCTCATGTGGTGCGACGGCGGTGTCGGCCGCACCACCGTGATGTTCCTGCCGGCCATCGCGGCCGCCCTGGTCGGCGGCTGGTTCCTGGTCCGCCGCCGGGTCGCCGAGCTGGCCGGGTCCCCGCGCGACTGACCCCGCCCGCTCCGCCCCGAGGACCCCGCCGCCGCGTGCGCCGGGGTCCTCGGCCGTTTCCCGCCCGGCAGCCCGGGCGCGCGCTTCCTGTGCGGCCCCGGCCGGATGGGTACGCGTCTACGGGCGGCCCAGGACCCGCCTGGCCGCCTCCTGCTCGGCCGCGGAGGGGGACAGCTCGTCCAGCGCGTCGAGCTCGGCGTCGTCCCGCAGCTCGTCCTCCCACGCGGCGGCCAGCGACTCCTGCTCCTCACGCGGCCGCTGCTGCACTTCTTCCCGGTCGGCCGGGGCCAGTGCCGACAGGAACCGGGTGACGACGTCGGCAGACATCGCTCCTCCTCGCTCACGAGACGAGGGACCCCGCACGAGGCCCCGGCCCCAGGATGTCCAAGCCCCCGGGCCCGCCCCGGGCACGACACACGGCACACCGGGCGATTCCGCCCACCCACGCCCGGCCCACGCCCCGCCCACCCCCCGCTCTCCCGCCGGTCGCGCCCGGGCTGGCAGGATGCCGGGTGCACGCCAACGCGACCCGGGGAGAGCGCACATGACCGCCGATCAGCCCTATCTCGTCCAGCCCGCGCCGGGGGTGTACGCCTACGTCCAGCCGGACGGCGGCTGGTGCCTGAACAACGCGGGCTTCGTCACCGACGGCGGCCAGACCCTGCTCGTCGACACCGCCGCCACCGAGCGCCGGGCGCACGCCCTGCGCGACGCGCTCGTGGGGACCGGCGCCCCGCTGCCGCGCCTGGTGGTCAACACCCACCACCACGGCGACCACACGTACGGCAACGGCGTGTTCACCCCCGAGGCGCTGGTCGTCGGCCACGACAGCGCGCGCAGCGAGCAGCTCGCGGCCGGCCACCAGCTGGAGATGATCTGGCCGGGCACCGACTTCGGGGACATACGGATCACCGCCCCCACCCTCACCTACAACGATCGGATGACCCTGTACATAGGCGCGACCGAGGTCCAGGTCTTCCACCCGGGGGTCGCGCACACGACCGGGGACTCGGTCGTCTGGCTGCCGCAGCAGCGGGTCGTGTTCACCGGCGACCTGGTCTTCGCCGAGGGCACGCCGTTCGTGGCCATGGGCTCGGTGGCCGGATCCCTGCGGGCGCTGGAGCTGCTGCGGAGCCTGGACGCGGAGACCGTCGTACCGGGGCACGGGCCGCTGACCACCCCGGCGGCGTACGCGGCGACCGAGCGCTATCTGCGGTACGTCGACGCGCTCGCGCGGGAGGGCCGCGCGAAGGGGCAGACCCCGCTGGAGACCGCCCGCCAGGCGGACCTAGGCGAGTTCGCGGACTGGCGGGAGAGCGAGCGGCTCGTGGCGAACCTGCACCGGGCGTACGCGGAGCTGGAGGGCCTGCCGGCCGGGGCGCCGCTGGACATCGTGGCGGTGCTCAGGGACATGACGGTGATGAACGGGGGCGTGCCGGTGGCCTGCCACGCGTAGGCCGTGTCGTCCGGGTCGGGCCGGGCCCGGCCCGACACACACGCCGGGACGGCGTACCTCTGGACGACATACCGACTGGTCGGCATGATGGGCGCGAGCGTAGGGAACCCCTCAACTCCGTAGGAGGTACGCATGACCTCAGCCGACCCCCGCGGTCTCGATCTGGAGCGGCTGCGCGGCCATCTCGACCGCGCGCGCCCCGGACTGGTGACCGGAGCGCTGAGCGGCCGGCTCGTCGAGGGCGGCCGCTCGAACCTCACGTACGAGGTCAGCGACGGCACCGGCCACTGGGTGGTGCGGCGGCCGCCGCTCGGGCACGTCCTGGCCACCGCGCACGACATGCGGCGCGAGCACCGGGTGATCGAGGCGCTGCACGCCACGGCGGTGCCGGTGCCCGAGCCGCTGCTGCTGTGCGAGGACGAGTCGGTGCTCGGCGCGCCGTTCTACGTCATGGAGTTCGTGGACGGCGTCCCGTACCGCACGGCCGGGCAGCTGGCCGCGCTCGGTCCCGAGCGCACCCGGCAAGTGGTGCTGCGCCTGGTGGACACGCTCGTGGACCTGCACGCGGTGGACCCGGAGGCGGTGGGGCTGGGCGACTTCGGGCGGCCCGAGGGGTTCCTCGACCGGCAGCTGCGCCGCTGGGGCAAGCAGCTGGCGGCCTCCCGGGGCCGCGAACTGCCCGGCATCGAGGAGCTGCACGCCGCGCTCGGCCGGGCGCTGCCGCGCTCCCCCGCCCCCACGGTCGTGCATGGCGACTTCCGGCTGGACAACGTCCTGATCGGCGGCCCGGAGGACGCGGTCCGGGCGGTGCTGGACTGGGAGATGTCCACCCTGGGCGATCCGCTCACCGACCTCGGCCTGCTGGTGATGTACAGCTCGGACCTGGGGCTGGCCGATTCCCCGGTGAGCACGACGAGCGGTGCGCCCGGGCATCCGGCGCCCGCCGAGCTGGTCGAGCGGTACGCCGCCCGCTCGGGCCGGGACACCGGGCCGATCGCCTGGTACACGGCGTTCGCCTGGTTCAAGCTCGCGGTGATCCTCGAAGGCATCCACTACCGCTGGACGCTCGGGCAGACCGTGGGCGCGGGCTTCGACCGGATCGGCGAGCTGGTACCGGTCTTCATCGAGCACGGCCTGACCACCCTCCAGGAAGGCTGAGGAGCCACCGTCATGGATTTCGCATTCGACGCCCGGACCGAGGAACTCCGCGAGCGGCTGCTCGCGTTCATGGAGGAGTGCGTCCTGCCGGCGGAGCCCGTCGCCGCCGAGCAGCGCGCCGCCCTGCCCTCGCCGTGGGACACCCCGCCCGTGTTCGGGGAGCTGAAGGCCGAGGCGCGCCGCCGCGGCCTGTGGAACCTCTTCCTTCCGGACCCGGAGTACGGCGCGGGGCTGACCAACCTCCAGTACGCGCCGCTGGCCGAGATCACCGGGCGCAGCCCGCACCTGGCGCCGATGGCGACCAACTGCGCGGCCCCGGACACGGGGAACATGGAGCTGCTGGCGCAGTTCGGCAGCGAGGAGCAGAAGAAGCAGTGGCTCCAGCCGCTGCTGGCCGCCGAGATCCGGTCGGCCTTCGCGATGACCGAGCCGGCCGTGGCCTCGTCGGACGCGACGAACGTCGAGACCCGCATCGAGCGGTCGGCCGACGGCTCGGAGTACGTGGTGAGCGGCCGCAAGTGGTACATCTCGGGCGCGATGAACCCGGACTGCAAGATCTTCGTCGTGATGGGCCAGACCGACCCGGAGGGCGCCGATCCGCGCCGCCGGCAGTCGATGGTCCTGGTGCCGCGCGACACCCCGGGCGTCGAGGTGCGCCGCGCGATGCGGGTGTACGGGTACGAGGACCACGACCACGGCGGCCACGCCGAGGTCGTCTTCGACGGCGTACGGGTGCCCGCGTCGAACCTGATCGGCGAGGAGGGCTCCGGCTTCGCCATCGCCCAGGCCCGGCTCGGCCCGGGCCGGATCCACCACTGCATGCGGCTGATCGGCATGGCCGAGCGGGCGATCGAGCTGATGTGCCGGCGGGCGGTGGAGCGCACGGCCTTCGGCAAGCCGCTGGCCGCGCAGGGCGTCGTACAGAACTGGATCGCGGACGCCCGGGTGAGCGTGGAGCAGCTGCGGCTGCTGGTGCTCAAGACGGCCTGGCTGATGGACACGGTCGGCAACCGGGGCGCGCACACCGAGATCCAGGCCATCAAGATCGCGACCCCGCGCACGGTGGTGGGCATCCTGGACCGGGCGGTCCAGCTGCACGGCGCGGGCGGTGTCAGCCAGGACTTCCCGCTGGCCGAGCTGTGGGCTGCGGCACGTACGCTCCAGCTCGCGGACGGCCCCGACGAGGTGCACCAGCGGTCGCTGGCGCGGCGGGAGCTGAAGCGTTACGCGTGAGGCGTGACGTGTGAGGTGAGACGTCTGGTGCGGGACGCGTGGTCGTGACGCTCAGGGGCGCAGTGCGCGCAGCAGCAGGTCGGCGAGGTGGTCGGCGACCTGCTGCGGGGTGAGCGGGCCGTCCGCGCGGTACCAGGTGGACAGGTGGTGCACGGAACCGAAGTGGTAGTCCACCACCAGGTCGGCGGGCGTGGCGGAGGAGAACACCCCGCTGCGCTGCCCCTCCTCGACCAGGGCGCGGAAGCGCTCGTGGTAGCGGCGCCGCTCCGCCCGCACCTGCTTGTACTTCTCCGGGCTCAGCTGGTGCATGGAGCGGAAGAAGATCATCGCGTCGTCGAGGTTCTCGATGGTGGTGACGACCACGTCGGCGGCCGCCGTGCGCAGCCGCTCCTCGACGGGGGCGTCGGAGTCGGCGACCGCGTCGAGGCGCTGCTGCTGCAGGCGCAGCATGCGGGCGTACACCTCGTGCAGCAGGTCGTCCTTGGAGCCGAAGTAGTGGTAGAGCGCGCCCTTGGTGACCCCGGCCGCCTCGACGATCTCCTGGACGGAGGTGCGGTCGTAGCCGCGCTCGGCGAAGAGCCGGGTGGCGACGGCGAGCAGCCGCTGCGGTACGGGCATGTCCGCGGACTCCGCGCTGGTGGTCCTGGCCGGCATGGGCCCTCCCCTTTCCTACGAATGTTTCGAGCCGCGCTCGCGCAGTTCTCGACGCAGGATCTTGCCACTGGTCGTCTTGGGAAGGACAGGCAGGATCTCCACGTGCCGCGGGTACTTGTACGCGGCGATGCGCTCGGCGCAGTACGCCGACAGTTCGGCCGGGTCGGCCGCCGCGCCCGGGCGGAGGCTGACGTAGGCCTTGACGCTCTCGCCGCGGTAGGGGTCGGGGACGCCGACGACGGCGGCCTCGCGGACGGCCGGGTGGGTGTAGAGGACGTCCTCCACCTCGCGCGGCCAGACCTTGAAGCCGGAGGCGTTGATCATGTCCTTCTTGCGGTCCACGACGTAGAGCCAGCCGTCCCCGTCCATGAAGCCGACGTCGCCGGTGCGCAGTTCCCCGTCGGGGAAGGCCTCGGCGGTGGCGTCGGGCAGGCCCCAGTAGCCGGTGGCGAGCTGCGGTCCGCGCACGGTGATCTCGCCGGTCTCGCCGAAGGGCAGTTCCGCGCCGTGCGCGTCGATGATCCGTACGACGGTCTGCGCGCCCGGTACCCCGACGGAGAGGGTCCCGGTGGCCGGGTCCACGGGGGCCTCGTGGTGGGCGGGGACGGCGCTGACGGCGGCGGTGGACTCGGTGAGGCCGTAGCCGTTGCGGAGGTGGAAGCCGAAGCGGGCCCGGAGCCGCGCGACGAGGGCGGGCGGCAGCGGGGCGCCGCCGGAGGAGACGATCCGGAAGGAGGCGAAGTGCTCGCGCGTGGCGGCGGGGTGGGCGGCCAGGGCGATGAAGGCGGTGGCCGGGCCGATGGTGTAGGCGGGCCGGTGTTCGAGGAAGGCGTCGAGGACGACGCCCGCGTCGAAGCGGTGGGCGAGGACGAGGGTGCCGGCGTTGGTGAGGCAGGCGGCGAGCTCGCAGACCATGCCGGTGATGTGGAACAGCGGGGCGAGCGCGAAGTAGGCCGCGCCCTCGGGTATCGGGTGGCCGGTGACCTGGCGCACGGCGTTGTAGGTGAGCGCGCCGTGGGGGTTCATGGCGCCTTTGGGGGCGCCGGTGGTGCCGGAGGTGTAGCTGAGGAGGGCGGTGTCGGAGGAGCGGGGCTCGGGCACGCCGGCGGGGGCGGGGTGGCCCCGGCGGGCCACGGCCGCGAAGTCCTCCGGGACGGGGGCGGGCGACGGGGCCGGGGCGCAGGCCTGCGGCGAGGCCGGGACGGGGGCCTGCGGCGAGGTCGGGGCACAGGCCGACGAGCGGGTCGAGGGCGGGCCGGCGGGCGCCTGGGCGGCATGGGGCGCCGGCGACACGGTCGGTGCCGGGGCCGTGCCGGTCCGGGGGGCGAGGACGCGCGGGTCGTCGCGGGTCTGGAAGTCGCGGTCGTCGATGGTGAGCACGGCGCGTACGGACGTACCGGCCGCGGCCCCGCCCACGTACGCCGCCCAGGCGCCCGCCTCGCAGACCAGGGCGGCGGCCCCGCTGTCGCGCAGGATGTGCATGACCTCGGCCGCCTTGTACATCGGGTTGAGCGGGACCACGATCGCGCCGGCCTTCCAGGCGGCCAGCACGGCGAGGACGAAGTGCGGGGTGTTCTGGAGCATGACGGCGACCCGGTCGCCGGGGCGCACGCCCCGGGCGGCGAGGTGCCCGGCGGCGGAGTCGGACAGCGCGTCGGCCTCGGCGTACCCGATCCGCCCGTCGAAGTAGGCCAGCGCCGTGTGCCCGGGGGCGCGCCGCACGGCCTCGCGGAAGGCGTGCAGCACGCTCGGCGCGGGCTCGACGGGCGCCCGCTGGGCGGGGCTGAGCCGGCGCAGCCACGGCATGGCGGCGTAGCGGGAGGCCGTCACGCACCCTCCCATGTGCGCTGGAGGCGGTTCATCCCGGTGAGCCAGCGGTCCGGGTCGGTGGCGCGGGCGGCGTAGAAGGCGGCGACCTCGGGGTGCGGGAGGATCAGGAAGCGGTCCTGGGCCATCCCGTCGAAGAGCGCGTCCGCCACTGCTTCGGGGGCGATGGCCGTCGGGGCGAGCACGAGCTCGCCGGCCGAGCCGGCGGCGGTGAGCATGTCGGTGCGGACTCCCTGCGGACAGATGGCGTGGACCTTCACGCCACGGTGGCGGTAGGTCAGCGAGAGCCACTCGGCGAAGGCGAGCGCACCGTGCTTGGTGACACTGTACGGCGCGGCTCCGATCATGGTGAGCAGGCCTGCGGCCGAGACGGTCGAGACGAACCGGCCGGTGCCGCGCTCCAGCCAGTGCGGCAGCAGGGCGCGGGCGGCGCGTACGTGGGCCATGACGTTGGTCTGCCAGGCCGCCTCCCAGACCTCCTCGTCGGCGTCGGCGCCGCCGCCCGAGGCGAGGCCGGCGTTGGCGCAGTAGACGTCCACGGTGCCGCCGAGCGCCTCGCGGGCCTCGTCGACGACCGCCGAGGCGTCGCCCGGTACGGCGTACGCGGCCGCGCCGATCTCCGCGGCGACGGCGGCGGCCTTGGCGGGGTCGAGGTCGTTGACCGCGACGGTGGCCCCCTCGGCCGCGAAGCGGTGGGCGAGTGCGGCTCCGATGCCGCCGCCCGCGCCGGTGACGACGACTCGCATGCCCTGGTATGCGCCCACTGGGTCCACCTTTCGTGGCGGGTCCGGAGATCCGGGATCAGGGGCAGACTAACCAGTCGGTATGTCGGGGTGGAAGGGCGCGGACCGCTAGCGTCGGGCGGGTGAGTCTGTCTCGTCGGGGGTTGTTGGCGGCGGGGGTCGCAGGGGCGGCCGGCGCCGCGGGAACGGTCGGAGCGGCGGGACCGGTCGGAGCGGCGGCCGGGGCCGTCGCGGCACCGGCCGCGCCCGGGACCGGTCCGGCTG
>NZ_WTFF01000111.1 GCF_019400985.1 Streptomyces bambusae | reverse complement strand
ACACGACCTAGTAGTGTTGACACTCACTCGTAATAAGTGACCGTCCATGTACAAGTGCACTACTAACGCAGATATGATGAGATTTTACTAGTTCTATAGCTCACCGGACCCCCTATATCAAAACGCGTAAGCTCGTCGGCAGCGACAGATGTGTAATAAGAGCCAGAGGCCGCGCCGGCCGCCGCCGAGGCCGCGCCGAAGCCGGCCGAGGCCGCTCCCAAGGCTGCGGCGCCTGCCGAGAAGGCCGACGCCCCGGTGGCCGAGGCGGCCCCGAAGGCCGAGGAGAAGCCGGCTGTCGAGGACAAGGCCGAGCCTGAGGCTGAGCCCGCCGCCGAGCCCAAGGCCGAGGAGAAGGCCGAGGAGAAGGCCGAGCCCAAGGCCGAGACGCCCGCCGAGGACAAGGCTGAGGACAAGGCCGAGACGCCCGCCGAGGACAAGGCTGACGACAAGGCCGAGGACGAGTCGGCCAAGCCCGCCGATCAGGCCTGAGCGGGCTCAGCGAAGTCCGGTGCGGTACCGCGCCCCGTCAGGGGCGCGGGGCTGTCTGCGTATGCGGCTCCGCCGCGTGGGCGCGACCAGCCCCCACCGGCCCGCGGTTTCATCACCGCACTTCCAGCGGAGCGCTTAGGCGTGTCCCGCCCCTCCGGGCGGATGGCCGCTCGGTCAACAGCACGAGCAACACCTGACACCCCCGTCACCCGTTAGGACGTGTGGAAGCGCGCAAGCCCGCCCCACGTCCGCAACGGGATGACCGGATGATCGAAACGCCGCCCCTGGTGGACCAGTACTGCCATGGAGTGCTCCGGACCGAGCTGGGCCTCGGCACCTTCGAGGCCCAGCTGACCAGCTCCGGCCGGCCGCCCGCGGCCGGCACCACCTTCTTCGACACCCAGACCGGCTTCGCCGTACGGCGCTGGTGCCCGCCCCTGCTGGGCCTGGAGCCGCACTGCCCGCCCGCCCGCTATCTGGCCCGGCGGCGCGAGCTCGGTGTCATGGAGACCGGCCGCCGGCTGCTGCGCGGCTCCGGCATCGCCACCTATCTGGTGGACACGGGCCAACCGGGTGACCTGACCGGTCCGGGTGAACTGGCGCTCGCGGGCGACGCCGAGGCCCACGAGATCGTGCGGCTGGAGAAGCTGGCCGAGCAGATCGCCGACACCTCCGGCACCGCCGAGGCCTTCCTCGGCAACCTGGCCGGGGCCCTGCACGCGGCCGCCGCGACGGCGGTGGCCTTCACCTGCGGCACCGGCGCCGGACACGGCACCGCCCTCGCCTTCGCCCCCGAGCCGCCCGGACCCGGCGAGGTGCACGGGGCGGCCGGACGGTGGCTGGCCGCGCGCCCCAAGGGCGGGGCCGTACGGGACCCCGTACTCCTGCGCCACCTGCTGTGGAGCGCTGTCGCGTCCGGACTGCCGCTGCAACTGCACGCCGGCGCCGGGGACCCGCGGGAGCGGATCGACCGCACGGATCCCACGCTGCTGACGGACTTCGTCCGGGCGACCGCCGGCCTGGGCACGGACCTGGTGCTGCTGCACGGGTATCCGTACCACCGGCACGCGGCCCATCTGGCGGCGGCCTTCCCGCACGTCTACGCCGACCTCGGCCCCGCCCTGGCGCACACCGGGGCGCGGGCCGCCGAGGTACTGGCCGAGCTGCTGGAGCTCGCGCCGTTCGGCAAGCTGCTCTTCTCCAGCGGCGGGCGGCACCTGCCGGAGCTGCACGTGGTGGGCGCCCAGGTGTTCCGGGAGGCGCTGGACCGGGTGCTGGGCGGCTGGGTCGGCGACGGGGCCTGGTCCCGGCAGGACGCCGAGCGGGTCGCCGCGATGATCGCGGCGGGCAACGCCCGCCGCGTCTACCGGCTGGCCTGAGACCGCTGGGAGCGGACGGGGCCCGGACCGCTGGGCCGAGCCCCGGGCCCGGACCGCGGCGGAGAGCCCCGGGCTCAGACCGCGGCGGAGAGCGCCGTGCTCAGACCGCGGCGGAGAGCGCCGTGCTCAGACCGCGGCGGAGAGCGCCGGGTCGCCCTGGGCCGGGATGCCCGCCTTGTCCGCCGGGCGCTCGCGCAGGCTCAGGGCGACGCGCAGCACCGCGATCCACACCAGGCAGGAGCCGAGCATGTGCGCCGCGACGAGGACCTCGGGCAGCTGGGTGAAGAACTGCACGTAGCCGAGGGCGCCCTGGGCGAGCAGGACGACGATGAGGTCGCGGGCCCGGGCCCGGGTGTCGTCCGGCGCGTCCACCACCCGCAGGACCAGCCACATCGCGACGGCGAGCGCGCACACCACCCATGCGGCGACGGCGTGCACGTGCGCGGTGCTCTCCCAGTCGAACGGCATCCGCGGCACCTCGCTGCTGTCACCGGCGTGCGGGCCGGAGCCCGTCACCACGGTGCCGGCCGCGATCAGTACCAGCGTGGTGGCGACCAGCGCCCACGACAGCTTGCGCACCGGGGCCGGGACGCGCGGCCTGGGTGCCGTGTCGCCCTCGCGGCTGCGCTGCCAGGTGAGCGTCGTCACCGTGATCAGCCCGGTGGCGAGCAGGAAGTGCCCGGCCACGCTCCACGGGTTGAGCTTGGTGTGGACGGTGATACCGCCGAGCACCGCGTTCGCGCACACGATCCAGAACTGCGCCCAGCCGAGCCGGGTCAGCGAGCGCCGCCACGGCTTGGCGCACCGGGCGGCCAGGATGCACCAGCCGACGGCCGCGCTGACCACGTACGTCAGCATGCGGTTGCCGAACTCGATGGCGCCGTGGATGCCCTGGGCCTGAGTGGTGATCAGGCTGTCGTCAGTGCACTTGGGCCAGGTGTCGCAGCCGAGACCGGATCCGGTCAGTCGCACCGCGCCGCCGGTGACGACGATGACCACGGTCATGGTGAGGGCGGCGAGTGCGGCCCGCTGGACGATCCGGGGTGACGGGGTCCAGCGCGCGGCGAGGTAGGCGAAGGGGTTGAACACGCCCCTATCGTAGGCGCCGCCTTGTGCAAACATTCACGAGGGGGTGCCGCCCGGCGGTGTGGCGGCCGCCTCAGGGCCGACGAGCTGCCGGAACCGGGCCCCGGCGGGATCCCCTTCCTCCTGCCACCACACGTGCAGCCGCCAGTACCCGCCCGGCCCCGGGCAGGCGGCGGACGCCGTGAACCCGCGGATCAGTTCGCCCGCCACGTCCGCCGCCGTACGGTTGCGTACCTCGGCGGCGCTGTGCCAGGGATGCGCCCGCGGCTGCCACAACCCGTCGGGGCCGCGGACCTCGAAGCGCCAGACCGCCAGCCAGGGGGTGACCTCCAGCATCGTCTCGACGTGCTCCGGATCCAGCCCCAGCAGCGCGGCCGCCTCCCCGGGCGCGGCGCCCTGGATCCGGGCGGCGACCACCGCCTGCGGCAGCAGCCGTTCGGGCAGCAGGCTCCGGGCCCGCAGCCGGCCCAGCGACTCGCAGGACAGGAAACGCAGCCGCAGTTCCAGCTGGCGGCCGAGGTGCGCGAGCGCCTCCTCGGCCTCCTGGAGCGCCCCGGGGTCCTCGCTCACCAGCAGCAGCCGGCGGAAGCCGGCCTCCGCGTCCACCGCCCAGGCCGTGGCCTCCTCGGTCCGCCCGAGCTCCGCGCACCGGTCGCCCAGGAAGACCTTGGCCTGCGCGAGGCCGCGGTGGTTGACCGGGTCCTGCTGGTCCAGCCCCGCCCAGACCTCCACGGCGGACCGGGTCAGGTCGCGGGCCCGCTCGCCGGCCGCCCGCTCCATCGGGCCCGGGCCCTCCTCGCCGGCCGGCCCCAGCGGGTACTTCGGCAGCCGCTGCGCGTCGCTGAGCGGCCAGGCCAGCCACACCCCCTGGTTGATCAGGCCGCGGGCGTACCAACGCGCGTACTCCGGGTGGTGCCCGGCCGCCTGCTGGGCGTGCCGCAGCCCCTCCTCCACGGCGGACAGCGCCCCCGCCCGGTCGCCCGCCGCGAACCGGCGCGCCGCCAGGTCGCCGAGCCGCAGCCCCAGCCGGGCCGCGCACTCGGGATCGGTCCGGGCGGGCTCGCGCAGGGCCGCGATCAGCTCGGCCAGCAGCCGCTCCTGCTCCTCGGGACCGGCGAACCCGTCCCCGGCGCGGATCCGCGCCCACTCCCCGTCCAGCCGTAGAACGGCCTCTCGCCCCGCCATGCCGCCCCCCGGCGTCACCTCATGTGGTCATCATGTGGTCAGGCGTACATCCTCGCGGGAAGGTCCGGTCCGACGGAAGCACCCTTGCTACCGGCGAGTCGCACAGGGCCTGACGGACTCCGGCGGCGTCATTCCCAGCGGAAGAAGCGGGCGGCCGCGCCCAGGCCCGCGACGGACCAGGCGCCCAGCACGGCCACGTCCCGCCAGGGCAGGGCGGCGCCGTGCTGGAGGACCTCCCGCAGGCCGTCGGAGAGGGCCGAGACCGGCAGCAGGGACAGCACCGACCGCACGGCGTCGGGGAACTTCTCCAGCGGCACGATCACCCCGCCGCCGACCAACAGCAGCAGGAAGACCAGGTTCGCGGCGGCGAGCGTCACCTCGGCCTTGAGGGTGCCGGCCATCAGCAGGCCCAGGCCCGAGAAGGCCACCGTACCCAGCAGCAGCAGGGCGGCCACGGACAGCGGGTCGCCCTGCGGCGACCAGCCCAGCCCGAAGGCGATCGCCGTCAGCAGGGCCACCTGGAGCACCTCGGTGACCAGCACCGACAGGGTCTTGGAGGTCAGCAGCGCCCAGCGCGGCAGCGGCGAGGCGCCGAGCCGCTTCAGCACGCCGTAGCGGCGGTCGAAGCCGGTGGCGATCGCCTGTCCGGTGAAGGCGGTCGACAGCACGGCGAGCGCCAGCACGCCCGGTGCGAGGAAGTCCACCGGCTTGCCGGCTCCCGTGTCGACGATGTCGACGGCGGAGAACAGCACCAGCAGCAGCGCCGGGATGATCACCGTCAGCAGCAGCTGCTCGCCGTTGCGCAGCAGCATCCGGGTCTCCAGCGCCGTCTGCGCCGCGATCATGCGCGACACGGGCGCCGCGCCCGGCCGGGGGGTGAACGTGCCGGCGCTCATCCGCGCAGCTCCTTACCGGTCAGCTCGAGAAATACGTCCTCCAGGGTGTGCCGCTCCACGGAGAGGCTGTCCGGCATCACGCCGTGCTGCGCGCACCAGGAGGCGACGGTGGCCAGCATCTGGGGGTCGACGTCCCCGGTGACCCGGTAGGCGCCGGGGAGGAGCTCCGCGGCCTGCGTCCCGTCCGGCAGGGCCTTGAGCAGCGAGGCCAGGTCCAGGGCGGGGCGGCCGGTGAAGCGCAGGGTGTTCTCGGCGCCGCCGCGGCACAGCTGCTCGGGGCTGCCGTGGGCGATGACCCGGCCGGCGTCGATGATCGCGACCTCGTCGGCGAGCTGCTCGGCCTCGTCCATGTGGTGCGTGGTGAGGACGACGGCCACCCCGTCGGCCCGCAGCTCGCGGACCAGGTCCCAGGTGGCGCGGCGCGCCTGCGGGTCGAGGCCCGCCGTCGGCTCGTCCAGGAAGACCAGCTCGGGGCGGCCGACCACGGCCATCGCGAGGGAGAGCCGCTGCTGCTGGCCGCCGGAGAGCCGGCGGTAGGGGGTGCGGCCGCAGCCGCCCAGCCCCAGCCGTTCCACCAGGGCGCCGACGTCGAGCGGGTCGGCGTACAGGGCCGCCATGTGGCGGAGCATCTCCACGGCGCGGGCGCCGGAGTAGACCCCGCCGGACTGGAGCATCACGCCGATCCGCGGGCGCAGGGCCGCCGCGTCGGCGACCGGGTCGAGCCCGAGGACGCGGACGCTGCCGGCGTCCGGCTGGCGGTACCCCTCGCAGGTCTCCACGGTGGTGGTCTTGCCCGCACCGTTGGGGCCGAGGACCGCCGTGACCGCGGCCGCGGGGACGTCGAGGTCCAGTCCGTCCACCGCGGTCTTGGCGCCGTACCGCTTCACCAGTCCGCGGATCACCACGGCGGGGTCGTTGCTCATGCGGGTGAGTCTACGGAGCCGCGGAAGAGGGCCTCGGGCGCGGGGTGAGGGGCGGGCGGCGGCCGGGGAGCGGCCGGGGAGTGGCCGGGAAGCGGCCGGGAATGCGGCCGGAATGCGCTGCTCGGCCTCCCCGCGGCGGTGACTCTCCGTCGATTGGTTAGGTAACCCTTAGTGATGGAGGCCACCGCCCGTGGCGTCCGTCACGGCTTGTCGGGGCTCGGCTAATTACGCAACAATGGCGTTGTGAAAAACGGCGAACGGCTGATCGAGGCCCCGCAAGGGGAGCTCGCGACCGGGGAGCGGTCAACCCGCAACCGGGTCGCGCGGTCGATCCTGGACCACGGTCCGTCCACCGTCGCCGATCTCGCCAAGCGTCTCGGCCTCACCCAGGCCGCCGTCCGCCGCCACCTCGACACGCTCGTCGCCGACGACGTGGTCGCACCCCGTGAGCAGCGCGTGTACGGAACGCGCACCCGGGGCCGGCCCGCCAAGGTCTTCGCGCTCACCGACTGCGGCCGCGACGCCTTCGACCAGTCCTACGACGCGCTCGCCGCGGACGCCCTGCGCTGGATCGCGCAGTGCGCCGGCGGCGGCGAGCAGGGCGAGGCCGCGGTCGCGGCGTTCGCCAGGGCACGGCTGGCCGCGCAGGCGGAGGCGTACCGGAAGTCCGTCGACGCGGCAGCCCCCGAGGGACGGACCGAGGCCCTTGCCAGGGCGTTGACCGTGGACGGGTACGCTGCTACGGCCAAGAGCGCTCCCGGTCCGCACAGCGGAGAACAGCTCTGCCAGCACCACTGCCCGGTCGCACACGTCGCCGAGCAGTTCCCGCAGCTGTGCGAGGCGGAGACCGAGGTCTTCTCCCGCCTGCTCGGGACCCATGTGCAGCGTCTCGCCACGATCGCCCACGGCGACGGGGTGTGCACGACGTTCATTCCGCGCAGCGCGGGCACATCACAGACCACCACATCAGCATCTGCAAGCACGGCCGGGAGGAACCCCGCATGACCACGGAGACTGCTCACCCTGAGCTCGAGGGTCTGGGCAAGTACGAGTACGGCTGGGCCGACTCCGACGCGGCCGGTGCCGCCGCCAAGCGCGGGCTGAACGAGGACGTGGTCCGCGACATCTCGGCGAAGAAGAACGAGCCCGAGTGGATGCTGAAGCTCCGCCTCAAGGGCCTGAAGCTCTTCGACAAGAAGCCCATGCCGACCTGGGGCTCCGACCTCTCCGGCATCGACTTCGACAACATCAAGTACTTCGTGCGGTCCACCGAGAAGCAGGCCGAGTCCTGGGAGGACCTGCCGGAGGACATCAAGAACACGTACGACAAGCTCGGCATCCCGGAGGCGGAGAAGCAGCGCCTCGTCGCCGGTGTCGCCGCCCAGTACGAGTCCGAGGTCGTCTACCACCAGATCCGCGAGGACCTGGAGGAGCAGGGCGTCATCTTCGTCGACACCGACACCGCGCTGAAGGAGCACGAGGAGCTCTTCAAGGAGTACTTCGGCACCGTCATCCCGGTCGGCGACAACAAGTTCGCCTCCCTGAACACCGCCGTGTGGTCCGGCGGCTCCTTCATCTACGTGCCGAAGGGCGTGCACGTCGAGATCCCGCTCCAGGCCTACTTCCGGATCAACACCGAGAACATGGGCCAGTTCGAGCGGACGCTGATCATCGTCGACGAGGACGCCTACGTCCACTACGTCGAGGGCTGCACCGCCCCGATCTACTCCTCGGACTCGCTGCACAGCGCCGTGGTCGAGATCATCGTCAAGAAGGGCGGCCGCTGCCGCTACACGACCATCCAGAACTGGTCGAACAACGTCTACAACCTGGTCACCAAGCGCGCCGTGGCGTACGAGGGCGCGACCATGGAGTGGATCGACGGCAACATCGGTTCCAAGGTCACCATGAAGTACCCGGCCGTCTACCTGATGGGCGAGCACGCCAAGGGCGAGACCCTGTCCATCGCCTTCGCGGGCGAGGGCCAGCACCAGGACGCCGGCTCCAAGATGGTCCACATGGCGCCGAACACCTCCTCGAACATCGTCTCCAAGTCGGTGGCGCGGGGCGGCGGCCGCACCTCGTACCGCGGCCTGGTCGAGATCGGCGAGGGCGCCCCCGGCTCCAAGAGCAACGTGCTCTGCGACGCCCTGCTCGTGGACACCATCTCCCGCTCGGACACGTACCCGTACGTGGACGTCCGCGAGGACGACGTGACCATGGGCCACGAGGCCACCGTCTCCAAGGTCTCCGACGACCAGCTCTTCTACCTGATGCAGCGCGGCATGACCGAGTTCGAGGCCATGGCCATGATCGTGCGCGGCTTCGTCGAGCCGATCGCGAAGGAGCTGCCCATGGAGTACGCGCTGGAGCTCAACCGGCTGATCGAGCTGCAGATGGAGGGCGCGGTCGGCTAGTCCGGCCCCGCATCCGCAGCGCAAGGCCCCTTTGACGCACGACGCAGGAAGAGAGCAAGACGACAGCCATGGCTGAGGCTCAGAACATCCCCGTGGGCTCCACCACCACGGGTTCGATCGCGGTGGCCGCCGAGTCCACCGTCGCCACCCGGATGAGCGCGCCCCCGTCCTTCGACGTGGCCGACTTCCCCGTGCCGCACGGCCGCGAGGAGGAGTGGCGCTTCACCCCGCTGGAGCGGCTGCGCGGACTCCACGACGGCACCGCGGTCGCCAACGGCACCATGAAGGTCCAGATCGACGCGCCCGAGGGCGTCACCGTCGAGTCGGTGGAGCGCGGCGACGCGCGCGTCGGCAGGGCCGGCACCCCGGTGGACCGGGTCGCCGCCCAGGCCTTCTCGTCGTTCGCCAAGGCCACGGTCGTCACCGTGCCGACGGAGACCGTGCTCGCCGAGCCGATCCGCATCGCCCTGCACGGCGAGGGCGGCACGACCTTCGGGCACACCGTCTTCGACGTCAAGCCGTTCGCCGAGGCGATCATCGTGATCGACCACACCGGTGACGGCGTGCGCGCCGCCAACGTCGACATCCTCGTCGGCGACGGCGCCAAGGTCACCTTCGTGTCCGTGCAGGACTGGGACGACACCGCCGTCCACACCTCCCAGCACAACGCGCTGATCGGCCGCGACGCGAGCTTCAAGTCGGTCGTCGTCACCTTCGGCGGCGACGTCGTCCGCATCCACCCGCGCGTCAGCTACGCCGGCCCCGGCGGCGAGGCCGAGATGCTCGGCCTGTACTTCACCGACGCCGGCCAGCACCAGGAGCACCGCCTCCTGGTCACCCACGACGCCCCGCACTGCAAGTCCAACGTGGTCTACAAGGGCGCGCTGCAGGGCGACGGCGCCCACGCCGTCTGGATCGGCGACGTCCTCATCGAGAAGACCGCCGAGGGCACCGACACCTACGAGATGAACCGCAACCTGGTCCTCACGGACGGTGCGCGGGTCGACTCCGTGCCCAACCTGGAGATCGAGACCGGCGAGATCGTCGGCGCCGGCCACGCCTCGGCGACCGGCCGCTTCGACGACGAGCAGCTCTTCTACCTCCAGGCCCGCGGCATCCCCGCCGGCGAGGCCCGTCGCCTGGTCGTGCGCGGCTTCTTCGCCGAGCTCGTCCAGCAGATCGGCGTCGCCGAGACCGAAGAGCGCCTGATCGCCAAGATCGAGGCCGAGCTCGAGGCGTCCGTCTGATGGCCTACGTCAAGGTCTGTGCGCTGAGCGAGCTGGAGGAGGACACCCCCAAGCGGGTGGAACTCGACGGCACGCCGATGTCCGTCGTCAAGACCGAGGGCGAGGTGTTCGCGATCTACGACGTCTGCTCGCACGCGAACGTCTCCCTCTCGGAGGGCGAGGTCGAGGACTGCGCGATCGAGTGCTGGCTCCACGGCTCCAGCTTCGACCTGCGCACCGGCAAGCCGTCCGGGCTTCCGGCCACGCGCCCCGTCCCCGTATACCCCGTAAAGATCGAAGGGGACGACGTGCTCGTCTCCCTCTCCCAGGAGTCCTGAGGCACCCATGGCAACGCTTGAAATCAACGACCTGCGCGTCTCCGTCGAGACGGAGAACGGCTCCCGCGAGATCCTCAAGGGCGTCGACCTGACCGTCAAGCAGGGCGAGACGCACGCCATCATGGGCCCCAACGGCTCCGGCAAGTCCACCCTGGCGTACTCGCTCGCCGGTCACCCGAAGTACACCGTCACCGGTGGCACCGTGACCCTCGACGGCGAGGACGTCCTGGAGATGACCGTCGACGAGCGCGCCCGCGCCGGCGTCTTCCTCGCCATGCAGTACCCGGTCGAGGTCCCCGGCGTCTCGGTGTCCAACTTCCTGCGCACCTCCGCCACCGCCGTCCGCGGCGAGGCCCCCAAGCTGCGGCTGTGGGTGAAGGAGGTCAAGGAGGCCATGGAGCGCCTCCAGATGGACCCCGCCTTCGCCGAGCGCAACGTCAACGAGGGCTTCTCCGGCGGTGAGAAGAAGCGCCACGAGATCCTCCAGCTGGAGCTGCTCAAGCCGAAGATCGCAATCCTCGACGAGACCGACTCCGGCCTCGACGTCGACGCCCTGCGCATCGTCTCCGAGGGCGTCAACCGCGTCCGCGAGACCGGTGAGGTCGGCACCCTGCTGATCACCCACTACACGCGCATCCTGCGCTACATCAAGCCCGACTTCGTGCACGTGTTCGCGAACGGCCGCATCGCCGAGTCCGGCGGCGCCGAGCTCGCCGACAAGCTGGAGGCCGAGGGCTACGAGTCCTACGTGAAGGGTGGCGCGACGGCGTGACACAGATGCCCGGCCTCCTCGACATCGAGGCGATCCGCAAGGACTTCCCCCTGCTGGATCGTGTGGTCCACGACGGGAAGAAGATCGTTTACCTGGACTCCGCGGCGACCTCGCAGAAGCCGCGCCAGGTGCTCGACGCGCTGAACGAGTACTACGAGCGGCACAACGCGAACGTCCACCGCGGCGTGTACTTGGTCGCCGAGGAGGCCACGGCACTGTACGAGGGCGCCCGCGACAAGGTCGCCGCCTTCATCAACGCACCGAGCCGCGACGAGGTGATCTTCACCAAGAACGCCTCGGAGTCGCTCAACCTGGTCGCGAACATGCTCGGCTGGGCCGACGAGCCCTACCGGGTCGACCGTGAGACCGAGATCGCCATCACGGAGATGGAGCACCACTCCAACATCGTCCCGTGGCAGCTGCTCGCGCAGCGCACCGGCGCGAAGCTGAAGTGGTTCGGCCTCACCGACGACGGCCGGCTCGACCTGTCGAACATCGAAGAGGTCATCACGGAGAAGACGAAGATCGTCTCCTTCACGCTGGTCTCCAACCTGCTCGGCACCGTCAACCCGGTCGAGGCGATCGTCCGGCGCGCGCAGGACGTCGGCGCGCTGGTGCTGATCGACGCCTCGCAGGCCGCTCCGCACATGCCCCTGGACGTGCAGGCGCTCGGCGCCGACTTCGTGGCCTTCACCGGCCACAAGATGTGCGGCCCGACCGGCATCGGCGTGCTCTGGGGCCGCCAGGAGCTCCTGGAGGACCTGCCCCCGTTCCTCGGCGGCGGCGAGATGATCGAGACCGTCTCGATGCACTCCTCGACGTACGCCCCGGCGCCCCACAAGTTCGAGGCCGGCACGCCCCCGATCGCCCAGGCCGTCGGCCTCGGCGCGGCCGTGGACTACCTGTCCGCGATCGGCATGGACAAGATCGCCGCGCACGAGCACGCGATCACCGAGTACGCCGTCAAGCGCCTCCAGGAGGTCCCCGACCTGCGGATCATCGGCCCCACCACGGCCGAGGACCGCGGCGCGGCGATCTCCTTCGTACTCGGCGACATCCACCCGCACGACGTCGGCCAGGTCCTGGACGAGCAGGGCATCGCGGTCCGCGTGGGCCACCACTGCGCGCGCCCGGTCTGCCTGCGGTACGGAATTCCCGCGACCACGCGAGCGTCGTTCTATCTGTACTCCTCTCCGGCGGACGTCGATGCGCTGATCGACGGCCTGGAGCACGTACGCAACTTCTTCGGATGACGACGGGGCCGCTGTGAAGCTGGATTCGATGTACCAGGAGCTGATCCTGGACCACTACAAGCACCCGCACGGGCGAGGCCTGCGCGACGGTGACGCCGAGGTGCACCACGTCAACCCGACGTGCGGCGACGAGATCACCCTGCGCGTGAAGTACGACGGCGAGACGCTGACGGACGTCTCCTACGAGGGCCAGGGCTGCTCCATCAGCCAGGCCAGCGCGTCCGTGCTGAACGAGCTGATGGTCGGCAAGGACCTCGCCGAGGCGCAGAAGATCCAGGCCACCTTCCTGGAGCTGATGCAGTCCAAGGGCAGGGTCGAGCCCGACGAGGCGATGGAGGAGGTGCTGGAGGACGCGGTCGCGTTCGCCGGTGTCTCGAAGTACCCGGCGCGGGTGAAGTGCGCCCTGCTGAGCTGGATGGCGTGGAAGGACGCGACGGCCCAGGTGATGGGTGACGCGGAAAGGAAGACGGCATGACCGAGAACGCGGCGCCCGAGGCGTCGATCAAGCCGGCCACGGAGGACGAGGTCCGCGAGGCCCTCTACGACGTGGTCGACCCCGAGCTGGGCATCGACGTCGTCAACCTGGGCCTGATCTACGGCATCCACATCGACGACGCGAACATCGCCACCCTGGACATGACGCTCACCTCGGCGGCCTGCCCGCTGACGGACGTCATCGAGGACCAGGCGAAGTCCGCCACGGAGGGCATTGTCAACGAGCTCCGGATCAACTGGGTCTGGATGCCCCCGTGGGGCCCGGACAAGATCACCGACGACGGCCGCGAGCAGCTCCGCGCGCTCGGCTTCAACGTCTGACACCGCCGCGTCGCAGGGCGGGTCGACCCCGCCCCGCACCGTCGCGCGCACGCCCAGGAGGACCCCCGGCTCCGGCCGGGGGTCCTCCTCGCTGTCCGGTACCCGTACGGGGATGTGTTCCGGTACCCGTACGGGGATGTGTACGGGCGTACGCAGCGCTGTGTACGCTCGTACACATGCCCTATGTTCTGCTTGCCGCCGCCATAGCCGCCGAGGTCGCCGGGACCACCGCCATGAAGTACAGCGAGGGCTTCACCAAGCTGTGGCCCTCGCTGGGCACCCTGGCCGGCTATCTGATCGCCTTCAGCCTGCTCGCCCAGACCCTGAAGTCGATGTCGGTGGGCACCGCGTACGCGATCTGGGCCGGCGTCGGCACCGCCGCCATCGCCGCGATCGGGATGTTCTTCCTCGGCGAGTCCGCCAGTGCGGTGAAGATCGCCGGAATCCTGCTGGTGATCGCCGGGGTGGTGCTGCTCAACCTCCAGGGGGCCCACTGATGGCCGCGGGCGCGGTCCGGCGCTACGACCCCGGCCGGCGCGAGCGGATCGTCGACGCGGCGATCCGGGTGGTGGCCCGGAAGGGCATCGCGGGGCTGAGCCACCGCTCGGTGGCGGCCGAGGCGGACGTCCCGCTCGGCTCCACCACGTACCACTTCAAGACCCTCGACGACCTGCTGGTCGCGGCCCTGCGCCGGGCCAACGAGGGTTTCGCCGCACAGATCGCGCGCAGCCCGGCGGTGGCCGACCCCGAGGCGGACCTGGCCACGGCGCTGGCCGGGCTGCTGGGCGAGGTCTTCGCGGCCGACCGGGGCCGCGCGGAGCTGGAGTACGAGCTGTACCTGGCCGCCCTGCGCCGTCCCGCGCTGCGCCCGGTGGCCGCCGAGTGGTGCGAGGCGATGGCCGGCATCCTGGCGGACCGCACCGACCCGGTCACGGCGCGGGCCCTGGTGGCCGTGATGGACGGGATCTGCCTCCAGGTCCTGTTGACGGACACGGAGTACGACGAGCCGTACACCCGCGAGATCCTGCGGCGGGTGCTGGGCGCCGCCGGGGGCTGAGCCCGCCCGGCCCCGGCAGGGGCCGAGCCCGCCCGGCCGGGGGCTTAGGGCATCCCGCCCCGCCGGGGCCGGGGGTGCGGACCCGGTCAGCCCCCGCTGCGGACCGCCGCCAGGGCCGCGGCCACGCTCGCCTCGATGTCCTGGATCGGGTAGAGGACCTCGCGGACCGTCCGGTCCCGGTCGACCACCAGGGTCAGGCGCTTGAGCCGGCTCGTGCCCCCCGCCCGGAACGTCGGCAGCCGAAGGGCCGCCGTCAGGTCCAGGTCCGCGTCCGACAGGAGCGGGAAGCGCAGGCGTTCCTTCGCCGCGAAGTCGCGCTGCTCGTCCGGACGCTGCGTGGAGACCCCGTGCACGGTCGCCCCCGCCGCCGCGAACTCGGCCAGCTGGTCGCGGTAGGTGCACGACTCCAGCGTGCAGCCGCGCGCGCCCGGGATCCCGGCCCAGCCGGGCGGGTAGGACTCGGCGCGGGCGTAGGCGCCGGGGAAGCAGTACAGGACCGTGAACGGGGTGCCGGCCGCGACCGGGTCGCGTGGCTCGCCCGTCGTGTCGGGGAGCGTCAGCTCCGGCAGCCGGGTCCCCTTCAGTGCGTGCACGCGTTCCGCCTCGCGCGAGGCCGCGCCCGTCGTCGCCGTCATCTCTCCCTCTCCCAGGATCCAGGTGTCTCCCCAGTCCTGGAGGGCGACCAGGACCGGCAGCAGCGCTCGGCCGCGCGGGGTCAGACGGTAGGCGTGCCGCACCGGACGGTCCTGGTACGGCTCGCGCGCCAGGACCCCCGCCTCGACCAGCAGTTTCAGGCGCTCCGCCAGCACCTTCCGGGAGACCCCCAGCTCCTGCTGGAACTCCTCGAAGCGGTGCAGACCGCGCGCCGCGTCCCGCACGATCAGCAGCGTCCACCAGTCGCCCACCACGTCGAGCGCCTGGGCGATGGAGCAGTCGGCCTCGCCGAGCCGGGTTCGCTGGGCCATGGCCACCGTCCTCACGGTCTCTTTCTCGTTGACCCCGAGGCTGCCATGCTGACATAGTCAGTTCCCAAAAGGAACTTACAGATTTACAGGGGACCGACTCCGGGGGAGATCTCGTGCCGAAAGGCTTCAAGGACGTGCCCAAGGCGGTGTGGCTGCTGGCCGGCGGAGTCTTCGTCAACGCCGTCGTCAGCTTCACCTTCGTCTTCGTGTTCGTGTACCTGACCGGTCCGCGCGGCCTCGGCACCGCCGAGGCGGGGGTCGTCGTCGGCCTCGGCGGCATCGGCCTGGTCGCCGGGAACTTCACCGGAGGCTGGTACGGGGACCGGTTCGGCCACCGCCGCGTCCTGCTCGCCGCCTCCGCGCTCGGCGGCGCCGTCCTGTTGCTGCTGCCGCTCCTGCCCCTGGCCCTGCTCCACCTCGCCCTGCCCGCGGCCCAGTACGCCTCCGGCGTGGTCCGCGCCGCCAACGCCGCCCTGGTCGCCGTCACCGTGCCCGAGGGCACCCGCCGCCAGGCCTTCGCCCTCGTACGCGCCGTCTCCAACGGCGGTTTCACCCTCGGCCCGCCACTCGGCGCCCTGGTCGCGACCGCCCTCTCGTACGACTGGCTGTTCGTCATGGACGGCCTCGGCACCCTCTTCTTCGCCTTCTGGACCGCCCGGGTCGTACCGGCCCGAGGCGCCGCCCGCACCGCCGCGGCCCCGGACGGGGGTCTGGGCCGCGGCGGGGTGTGGCGGGAACTGCGCGCGCGGCCCGCCGTCCTCGTCCTGCTCGCCGCGATCCTCGTCATCGACGTGGTCTACCGCCAGCAGTACTCCACCTTCCCGGCGTTCCTCGCCGACCACGGCATGGACACCCGCGCGTACGGCCTCCTGATCGCCGTCAACGGCGGCGTCATCCTGCTCCTGGAGATCCCCGCGGCCCTCGCCCTGCTGGGCCGGTCCCCGCTGCACCTCATCGGCACCGGCCTGCTGCTCGTCTCCGCGGGCTACGCGGTGCTGCTGCTCGGCGCGGGCGTCGCCACCGCCGTCGCGATGATGGTGCTCATCTCCCTCGGCGAGATCCTCTACAAGACCACCGCGACCGCCTACGTCGCCGACGAGGCCCCCGAGCACGCCGTCGGCCGCTTCCAGAGCCTGTACGCCGGGGTCTCCGTCAGCGGCGTGGTGCTCGCCGCGCCGCTGGGCGGATCGCTGTACGCCGCCGCGCCCGGCCTGCTGTGGCCGCTGTGCGCGGGGCTCGGCGCGGTGGCCGGGGCCACCGTGCTGATCATGGGGGCGCGGTTGGTGCGGCGACCCGGGCGACCGGCACATGAGACCGGTTCGCCCGTACGGGCCGTCGCCGGTTAGCGTTCAGGCATGACTGCTACGCGTACCACCGGCGCCGTCGCCGCCGGCCTTGCCACCCTCACCCCCGACGGCACCGTGCTCGACACCTGGTTCCCGGCCCCCGAGCTGGTCGAGGAGCCCGGCCCGGCCGGCACCGAGCGCCTCGACCCCGAGCAGGCGGTGGAGCTCCTGGGCGCCGCCGTGGCCCAGGCGATCCGCACGGACGCGGTCCGCGGCGTCGAGGTCGTGGCCGTCCGCACCGTGATCTCCTCCCTGGAGGACAAGCCGCTGGACGCGCACGACGCGTACCTGCGCCTGCACCTGCTGAGCACCCGCCTGGTCAAGCCGCACGGCCAGAACCTGGACGGCGTCTTCGGCCTGCTCACCAACGTCGCCTGGACCTCGCTGGGCCCGGTCGCCGTGGACAGCATCGAGGCCGTCCGGCTGAACGCCCGCGCCCAGGGCCTGCACCTCCAGGTCACCTCGGTCGACAAGTTCCCGCGGATGACCGACTACGTCGTTCCCGCCGGCGTGCGCATCGCCGACGCCGACCGGGTCCGCCTCGGCGCGCACCTGGCCGCGGGCACCACCGTCATGCACGAGGGCTTCGTCAACTTCAACGCCGGCACCCTCGGCACCTCCATGGTCGAGGGCCGCATCTCCGCGGGCGTCGTCATCGGCGACGGTTCCGACATCGGCGGCGGCGCCTCCACCATGGGCACCCTGTCCGGCGGCGGCAAGCAGATCATCTCGATCGGCGAGCGCTGCCTGATCGGCGCCGAGGCCGGCGTCGGCATCGCGCTCGGCGACGAGTGCATCGTGGAGGCGGGTCTGTACGTGACGGCGGGCACCCGCGTCACCCTGCCGGACGGCCAGGTCGTCAAGGCCCTGGAGCTCTCGGGCGCCGACAACATCCTCTTCCGCCGCAACTCGGTCACCGGCGCCGTCGAGGCCCGCCCGAACAACGCGGTCTGGGGCGGCCTGAACGAAATCCTGCACAACCACAACTGACGCCCGCCGCCCGGTCCCCGGGCGCGTGCGCAAGCCCCCTGTCCGAAGCCCCCTGTCCGACCGCTTCGCCGGACCGGGGGCTTCGGCGCGTGCGCGGGGGTGGCGTCAGTGGCGGGGGAGGGAGCGGACCAGGCCGGCGAAGGCCTGTTCCTCCGCCTCCGTCAGCTGGACGCGCTCCATCGGGTGCGAGGCGCGGCCGCGCTGCCGGGGGATGGCGGTGAGCCCGTCGGTGTCGCAGCGGCCGTCGGGGAGGCCGGGATCAAGACCCTCGGCCTCGCCCCCTGCCGGCCTGTGGAGGCGGCTGCCCCACAGCACGTGGCCCAGGCCGATCACCCAGACGAGCGCGGCGACCAGCAGCACGGCGAAGCCGACTTCCTGGACGAGGGAGATGGAGGGGAACACGCGGGTCCTCCGGGGGAGTACGGGCGGTGCGCAACCGTGCGGGATCGCGCGTGCAGACACTCAACACCACAACCGGCCGTTTGCGGGCAGATGTGTCGAGGATCACGCCAGGGTACAAAGTCCCCCACCCAGGCGGAAAACGTCCACGCCTACGGCGCCAGCGGCAGTTTGAAACCCTCGTGGCTGCGTGCGTATCCGAGCCGCTCGTAGAAGCGGTGGGCGTCGGCGCGGCGCTTGTTGCTGGTCAGCTGGAGCAGGGCGCAACCGCGTCCGCGGGCCCGTTCGGCCGCCCGTTCCATCAGCAGGGCGCCGAGTCCCGTACCGCGCCGGTCCGCGCGGACACGTACGGCCTCCACCAGCGCGCGCTCGGCGCCGCCCTGGCCCAGGCCCGGTATGTACGTCAGCTGGAGGCAGCCGAGCACGGTCGCGGCGCCGCTCCCCTCGGCCAGGACCATGATCTCGTTGCGCGGGTCGGCGTCGACGGCGGCGAAAGCCCGCTCGTGGGCCTCGCCCACCGTGACCGAGGCCGGGTCCACCACCTGGTCCTCGTCGGCCAACAGGGCGAGGACGGCGGGCAGATCGGCGCGGGTGGCGGGGCGGAAGACCGGGGGCGTGGGCATGGGCCGAGTCTGCCAGGAGTGCGCCGGGAGGGGGCACGGCGGAAGGCGGCACGGCGGAACGAGGCACGGCGGGTGGGCCCGGGCCGGAGACCGGGTCCACCCGCCGTGCGGGGTCGTGCGGGGATCGTGCGGGGTCGTGCGGGTCCGCGGTTACGGGCGGAAGCGCAGGACCTGCGGGTCGTGGTCGCTGTTCTGGTCGGCGAACTCGGCGTTGATGTGCACGCTGTCGTACGTGAACTTCTTGATCGCCGGGCTGGTCAGGATCTGGTCCAGCACCTGCGAGTTGCCCTGGAAGACGTACGAGTAGCGCTCGGACTTCGGCAGCGAGGTGATCGCCGGGAAGAGCGCGCCGCCGTCGGTCAGGGCCTTGGTGGTCGCCGAGAACTCGAAGTCGTTGATGTCACCGAGGACGACGACGTTCGCGTTCTTCTGGGTCGCCAGGACCTCCTTGACGAAACCGTTCACCGCCTGCGCCTGGAGCAGCCGCTTGGCCTCCGAGGAGCGGGCCGGCGGCTGGTGGTGGGAGGTGAGGCTCTCGTCGCCGCCCTTGGAGCCGAAGTGGTTGGCGATCACGATGACGGTCCGGCCGCGGAAGACGAACTCGCCGGCCAGCGGCTTGCGGCTGTCGTTCCAGGCGGCGTTCGCCGGGTCGATCCGGCCGGGGGAGTGCGTCAGGGCGGCCTTGCCCTGCTCCAGCGTCACACCGGTCGCGGTGGTGGCGTCGCCCGCGGCGCGGTCGGTGAAGGAGACCCGGGCCGGGTTGAAGAGGAAGACCTGGCGGATGTTGCCGCCGGGCTCGCCGCCGTCCTTGTTGTTGACCGGGCTGACGGAGCGCCACTGGTACGCCGGGCCGCCGGCCGCCGCGATCGCCTGGGTGAACTTCGTCAGCGTCTGCTCGGCCGAGACGGTGCCGTCGTTCTTGGCGCCGTTGTCGTCCTGGATCTCCTCCAGGGCGAGGATGTCGGGGGAGGCCAGGTTCTCCACGACCGCCTTGGCGAGCGCGTCGAACTTCTCCTGCGGGTCGGTCGGGTCGAGGTTCTCGACGTTGTACGTCGCGACCGCGAGCTCGCCCTGCGCCTGCGGCTTGGTCTTCTCACGGACCAGGCCCTTGGACTGCACGGTGCCCAGGGTGCGGGCCACCAGCGTGTAGCCGCCGTACTGGTTGAAGTCCAGCGGGCCCTCGGTGGTGCCGGTCAGCCGGTCGCCGACGTTCGCCACCGGGAAGGGCTGCTGGGCGAGCGGGGCGAGCTGCTGGATCTGGAGCCGGCCGGTGTTCTGCGACTCGTAGGAGCCGTAGAGGGTGCCGCCGCGGCGGGTGTTGTTCTCCCAGCCCTTCACCGTGACCCACAGCTCGGCGTGCGGGTCGGTGGCGCCGACGACGCGGGAGGTGCCGATCGCGACGTTCATGCCCTCAAGGGACTCGTAGAAGTCCAGGGCGTAGCGGGTCGGGTCGAGGGTGAGGCCGTTGATGCTGCCCTCCGCGGCCGGGTCGCCCGCGGGGGCGTACTCGGCCGGGACCGTGTACTCGTTGATCGCGGTGGCCGCGGGGAGCGCGTTGCCCGAGGAGACCACGGTCACGGTGGGCTTGGAGATCTGGGTGACCGACTGGTTGCCCGACTTCAGGCCGCCGGGCACGTACTCGCCGACCAGGCCGGAGACCTTGACGGCGTCGCCCACGGCGACGGTCGGGGCGGAGCTGGTGAAGACGAAGATGCCCTCGCTCGTGGCGGCGTTGTCGTCGGCGTCCGGGTCCTGGATCCAGAAGCCGCGCGAGCCGTACGTACGAACACCGGTCACGATGCCCGCGACATCGGCGACCTGCTTGCCGGCCAGCGGGGAGGTACGGGTGGTGCCCTGGATGTCGTGGATGCGTATCGGCTCGGCGGACGCGTCCGCCTCGGCGGCGTCGGCGGAGCCGGCGAGCAGGCCGGTGGCCAGGGCGGTGGCCACGACGGCCGCGACCGCGGCGGAACGGTGATGCGAGGAGCGCATGGTCAGTGACTCCGGTGAGTGAATGAGGGGGAGGAAGTTCTACGCGCGTCAATTTCCTGCGTGGCCAGCAATGTTGTCAAGGCCTACAAGGCATACGGGAGGTATCTGTGTGATGAACCAAAGATGCCGGCTCGCGGAGAGGGGTCCGGATACGTCTACTCTGGGGCGGCGCGCCGTTCTTCGGCGGGGCGGGACGAGGCCGCCGAGGGGCCGCCGCGCGGGGGCCGGCGGCCGAGGTCCGCAGGCTGCGGCCCTTCGGCCGGCGGGCTGTCCGGGGGCTGACGGGGGGTCGGTCGGCGAACCGGCGCGTCCGCAGGTCCGTGGGTCCGTGGGTCCGTAGGCCCGCGGTTCCGCACGTCCGTACGTCTGTCAGCCCGCACGTCCTCACGTCCGCACGTCCCCGCAGGTCCGCAAGTCGTAAGTCAGTAAGCCCGCAAGCCCGCAAGCCCGCAAGTCCACAAGCCCACAAGTCCGCGAGTCCCTAGGTCCCTAGGCCCCTAGGTCCCGAGGTCCCTAGGGTCCGTACGCCAGAAGCCGTCGGCCGGTCCGAAGCCGACGGCTCCGACATCGTCGGCCGACCGGTCGTCTGCCGGTCCGTAGTCCGCAAGGAGAACCACCCATGCCCGCAGAGCCGCGCCCTACGCTGCCGCCGGTCCGGCTGCACTCCGACGCGGAACTGGCCCGCGACGCGCTGGCCGCCCCGCTGCTCTCCCGCGCCGTACGCCTGGCCCGTTGGGCCGGCCCCGCCACCCGGGTCGGCGCGAGCGGCGAACTCGTCGAGGAGCAACTGCCGCAGGCGGCCGAGCTGCTGGGACTCGGGGCCGACGAGGACGGGCAGGCGTACGCGAGCGAGGCCTGGCGGGTCGCCCTCGACACCGGCCTGGTGGAGGTGACGGACCCCGACGACGACGGCGGCGGTGACCGGGGCGATGGCGGCGATGCCGACGCCGAGGGGGAGTTCGGGACGGCTGCTCCCGGCCCGGACCTGGCGCTGGTGACGGGGGGATCGCCCACCGATGTCCTCGACCTGTGGCTGGCCGCGCTGGACACCGTCCTCGCGGACGCCGCCGTACCCGACCTCGACGACCTGGTCGACGCCCTCGACGAGGGCGGCGACATCGACTTCGACCGGCTCGACTGGAACCCGCAGCGCGAGGCGGACTTCCTCGACGGCGTGCTCGCCAACCTCTACCTGCTGACCGTCGCCGAGGGCGGGGCGGGCGAGAACCCGGTGCCGCTGCCGGTGCTCGCCGCGTCGATGGTGGTGCCCGAGGACATGGCCGACCCGACGGACGAGGTCCTGGAACAGGTCTCGGACGCGATGATGCGGCTGGACGACCAGTTCCGGCAGCTGGAGCCGATCGGGCTGGTGGAGTTCCGCCCGGTCGACGAGCAGTTGATGGCGGAGGCGGACGACGAGGAGTTCACGGCCGCCGCGGAGGCGGACGACGAGGACGTCTCGCGCTACGGCATGGTCCGCCTGACACCGCTCGGCCTGTACGGCGTCCGCGCGCGGATGCTGGAGGCCGGCGTGGAGGCCCCGGCGGTCGGCGACCTCGCCGACAAGGGGGCCGACGTCCTGCTCGACGTGGTCTCCGGGTACCCGGACGCGGCGGCCGGGGCAGAGCTGGAGCAGTGGCTGGCGGAAGCCGCCCGGGGCGCCGAGGACGGCACCGGGCGCGGGACGGCCGCGGCCGTCGAGGAGCTGCTGGCCGCGGCGCGCGGCGGCGACCCGGG
>NZ_WTFF01000110.1 GCF_019400985.1 Streptomyces bambusae | reverse complement strand
CCCCAGCGCGCGCTCCGCGCGTCAGTGCGTCGGCGGCATTAGAGGTGTATAGGCGACAGGGCCGGGACCGGGCCTGTGGCGGAGGTCGTGGGCCGCGGCCCCGCCGGGAGCGCCTCGGCGGCGCCGGACCTCGGGACGCCGTCCACCTTCGTCCTCCTGCGCCACGGCGAGACGGCGCTGACCCCGCAGAAGCGGTTCTCGGGCAGTGGCGGCAGCGACCCCGGGCTGTCGCCCGCCGGGCGCCGCCAGGCCGAGGCCGTCGCGGCAGCCCTGGCCGCCCGCGGCACCATCCAGGCCGTCGTCAGCTCCCCGCTGCTCCGCTGCCGCGAGACCGCGCAGACCGTCGCCGACCGGCTCGGACTCCCCGTCACCGTCGAGGAGGGGCTGCGCGAGACGGACTTCGGCGCCTGGGAGGGGCTGACCTTCGCCGAGGTCAAGGAGCGCCACCCGGCCGACCTCGACGCCTGGCTGGCCTCCCCGAAGGCCGCGCCGACCGGTGGCGGGGAGAGCTTCGCGGCCGTCGCCCGCCGGGTCTCGGCCGCCCGCGACCGCCTGCTGGCCGCGCACCGGGGGCGCACCGTCCTGCTGGTCACCCACGTGACCCCGGTCAAGACCCTGGTACGCCTCGCCCTCGGGGCCCCGCCGGAGGCCCTGTTCCGCATGGAGCTCTCGGCGGCCTCGCTCTCGGCGATCGCCTACTACGCGGACGGCAACGCCTCGCTCAGGCTCCTGAACGACACGTCGCACCTGCGGTAGCTGCTGCGGCTTCGGCGCCGATGTCCCCAGACGCTCCCCAGGGCCGCCCACAACCGCCGATAACGGCGCTGCGTCGCAGGCAGGAAGGCGGAACGCAGAACGACACAGGCTGTACGCCGGGTTCTGTCACCCGGCGACCTCGCGGTCGCCGGGGAGACGGCCATCCATCTAGGACCGGCGTTGCCGCCGGCCTCGTGCGGTCTACCCGCGGACTCGGGCGGGCAGCCCTCGAACGTCCGCGCAGAGCCGTCCGGGGACGACTCATCTTGACCTTGCTCCGAGTGGGGTTTACCTAGCCGCCTGGGTCACCCCAGGCGCTGGTGGTCTCTTACACCACCGTTTCACCCTTACCGAGGACCGAGGTCCCCGGCGGTCTGTTTTCTGTGGCACTGTCCCGCGGGTCACCCCGGGTGGGCGTTACCCACCACCCTGCCCTGTGGAGCCCGGACGTTCCTCGGCGGGGCCGCAAGGCCCCGACGCGGCCGTCCGCCTGTGTCGTTCTGCGTGGTGACCATGCTACCCGGCTGCGCGGCGCCGCCTTGACCTTGCCGCAACGGCAACGTTTCTACTGGACGCATGCGCATCGGAGAGATCGCCGCCCTCGCCGGGGTCACCACCCGGGCGATCCGGCACTACCACCACGTCGGCCTGCTCCCGGAGCCGGCCCGCAGACCCAACGGCTACCGCGCCTACGGCGTGCGGGACGCCGTCCTGCTGGCGCGCGTACGCCGGCTGACCGAGCTCGGGCTGAGCCTGGACGAGGTGCGTGACGTCCTCGCCGACGACGCCGGGCGCGACCTGGCCGACGTACTGGAGGAGCTGGACGCGGACCTGGCCCGGCAGGAGGCCGAGATCCACGAGCGCAGGCGGCGGCTCGCGGTGCTGCTGGCCGCGCCGCCCGGTGAGGTCGAACCGGTCTCGCCCGCCCTGGCCGCCCTGCTCGCCGAGGCGCCGGCGACCACCTCGCCGTCCGCCGCCAAGGACCGGGAGCACCTGACACTGCTCGACGCGGCCGGCGCCGGGGGCGGGGAACTGTACGAGCTGCTCGGCCCGCTGGCCGCCGATCCGGCGGTGCTCGCGCTGTACGAGCGGCTGGACGACCTCGCCGACGCCGCTCCCGACGACCCCCGGATCCCGGGCCTGGCGGCGGAGCTGGTGGCGGCCGTGCCGGACGAGGTGTTCGCCGCGGTCCCGTCCGACGGGGTGGTCGTGGCGGGGTTCAAGGAGGCGCTGCTCGCGGAGTACGCGCCGGCCCAGGCGGAGGTCGTCCGCCGGGTGATGGAGGCGTTCATGGAGAAGGGACGGGGATGAGCGGACGTGCAGGACGCGTGGCAGCGGTGCGGGAGGCGGTACGGGCCGTCGTCCCGGTGCAGGTCCGCCGGCTGGTCGCGCACGAACTGCGGGCCGCGGTCTCGCTGGCGCTGTGGGCGGTGCGGCGCCGGCACGGGGTCGGGGAGGGCGACCTCGCCGCCCGGTACACCGGGCCGCAGACGGCGATGATGTACGGGATGGTCTTCGTGTCGGTCGTGGAGACGGTGGCCCTGTCCCTCCTCATCCCGTGGCCGGCCGTGCACCGGGTCGTGCTGGTCCTGGACGTCTACGGCGTCCTGATCGTCCTGGCCCTGCACGCGGCCTGCGTGACCCGCCCCCATGTGCTCGGCGCGGACGGCTCGTTGCGCCTGCGCTACGGCGCCCTCTTCGACCTGCGGATCCCCGCGGACGCCATCGCGTCGGCCCGGGTGGACCGCCGCTACCCCACGGGCCGTCTCGTGACGGTCGGCGACGACGGGGTGCTGGACCTGATCGTCGGCGGCCAGACCACCGTCACCCTGGAACTGAACCGCCCGGTGGCCTTCGTCCGCCCGCTGGGCAGGCGGGGCGAGGCGCGGACCGTCCGCTTCCACGCGGACGACCCGCGGACCCTGGTCCAGGCACTGGCAACCGGCAACCCAGGCGCCCCCGGGGCCACCGCCGGCCCGCGTCCCGCCGTGGGCCGGCCCACCGGCCGGTAGTCCGAGTCCGACGGGCCCCGGCGCGGGCCCGGGATGCCCCGCACGGGCGGGCGCGGCATCGGCGGGGGCTCGGTCCGTCCCCTTGGGCCGCCGGCCCGTCAGACCGGCGTGAACAGGACCTTCGCCCGCCCCGGGTCCGCCTCGGTGAGCCGGACCTCGATCCGGTCGCCCAGCGGGAGGGCCTCGTCGGGCGACTCCACCCGGCCGACCACCGCGGGCACTTCGAGGTGGACGGTCCCCGTCGTCGGCTCCTGCTCCCTGACGTCGATCACCACCGCGTCGAACGTCTCGCCCACCCGCTCCCTCATCAGCGCCGCCTCCACCAGGTCGACGCACTCGCGCTCGACGGTGCGGGCCAGCCGGCCGCCGTCGGCCATCTCGTCGGGCAGCGCGGGCAGGGCGGCGAGCACCCATTCGGGCGGGGGAGTGCCCGCCCCGGCCGCCAGGCACAGTTCCGAGGCGTAGCGGTCGACCAGCCGGCGCAGCGGCGCGGTGCAGTGCGTGTACGGGGCGGCCACCGCGGCGTGCAGGGCGGGGACGGGGGCCCGGCCGTCGGTGAAGGCGGTGTAGCCCGCGCCGCGCAGCAGCGCCGTGCACTCCTGGAGGAACGCGGCGTGGGCGGGCAGCCCGGGATCGAGCGAACGGACCAGCTCCGCGTACGCCATGTGGTGCGGCCAGTCGACATGCAGGGCCTTCGCCGCCCGGCGCAGCCGGCCCACCGCCCCGTCCGGGGCCAGCGGCAGCGTGCGGAGCACGCCCGTACCGGCGGCAAGCATCAGGTCGGCCGCGGCCATGCCGGTCATCAGGGAGATCTGGGCGTTCCAGCCGTCGGCGGGCAGCGGCGCCCGGTAGGCGAGCGAGTAGCTGCCGGACTGCTCGACGATCTCCTGCTCGGGCACGTTCAGCGAGACCCCGCCGCGCTCGGCCTCCAGTGCCTCGCGCAGCCGGCCGACGTCCTTCAGCAGGGCCAGCGGCTCCTCGGCGGTGCCGGTGTCGATCGCCTTCTGCACGCCCTCGTAGTCCAGCCGCGCCCGGCTGCGTACGAGGGCCCGCACGACCTCGGTGGCCCCCACCCGGCCGTCCGCGTCGAGGTCGAGCCGCCACAGCACCGCCGGCCGGACCCGGCCCGGCAGCAGGCTGGCCGCGTCCTCGGACAGCACGGGCGGGTGCAGCGGCACCTTGCCGTCGGGGAAGTAGAGGGTGGCCACCCGCCGGTGGGCCTCGGCGTCCACGGCGCCGCCGGGGGTGACGAAGGCGGCGACGTCGGCGATGGCGTAGTGGACGCGGTAGCCGCCGCCGGGGCGGCGGGCCAGGTGCATCGCCTGGTCGAGGTCGACGGAGCCCGGCGGGTCGATGGTGAACAGGGGCACGCCGGTGGCGTCGGCCGCGGGCAGCCGCGGGGCGTTCGCCGCGTGCTCGGCCTCGGCGAGTACGGGGGCGGGGAAGCCGGTTTGTACGGCCAGCTCGGTGCGTAGGGCGCGCAGCGCGGCGCGGAGGGTTTTGCCGTCCTTGCCGGCGATGTGCATGAGGCGGCGTGGCATGCCCCGAGCGTAGAACCCCCGACGGGGCTCGGCACCCTGGCCGGGGCTCGGCCCCGGACCCGGCCGTCCGCTGCGCGGGGCCTTTCCCCACCCCGCCCCTTCCCGAAACCGGGGGCTCCGCCCCCGGACCCCCGCGCCTCAAACGCCGGCGGGGCTGGATCAACCAGGGGCGCGGGGAACTGCGCGACCAGCCACGACGGCGGGTCAGAGGTGGGGGCCCGGGGCGGCAGCCCCGGTTACGGGAAGGGGCGGGTAGGGGAAAGGCTCCGCGCAGCGGGTGTGGCCGGGCTCCGGGGCGGCCCGGGTGTGGCGCGGGGCTCGGCCAGGGGCCGCTTAGGCTTGGTGCGGGGCCGCACCCCCCGCTTCGGTCCGTGGAGAAGGAGAACCACCGTGCTCGTGCTGCTGCCGCCGTCCGAAGGAAAGGCAATTGGCGGCTCCGGCGCCCCCCTGGACCCCGCCGCGCTCTCGCTGCCCGCGCTGGCCGCAGGCCGCGCCGCCGTCCTGGACGAGCTGGTCGAGCTGTGCGCGGGCGACGAGGACAAGGCGCGCGAGGTGCTCGGGCTGAGCGAGGGCCTGCGCGGGGAGGTCGCCAAGAACGCCGCCCTGCGCACCGCGCCGGCCCGCCCGGCCGGCGAGATCTACACCGGTGTCCTCTACGACGCCCTCGGCCTGGCCGACCTGCCCCCGGTGGCCCTCGCCGCGGCCGAGCGCGCGCTGCTCGTGTTCTCCGGGCTGTGGGGCGCCGTGCGGATCACCGACCCGATCCCCTCGTACCGCTGCTCGATGGGCGTGAAGCTGCCGGGCCTGGGCGCCCTCGGCGCGCACTGGCGCGCCCCCATGGCGACGGCTCTGCCGGAGGCGGCCGGGGACGGGCTGGTCCTGGACCTGCGGTCGTCGGCGTACGCGGCGGCCTGGAAGCCGAAGGGGGAGCTGGCCGGGCGGACCGCGACCGTGCGGGTGCTGCATGCCCGGATCGTGGACGGCGTGGAGAAGCGCTCGGTCGTCAGCCACTTCAACAAGGCCACGAAGGGGCGCCTGGTCCGCGACCTGCTGCTCGCCGGGGCCGAGCCCCGTACGCCGGCCGAACTGGTCACCGCCCTGCGGGACCTGGGTCACCTGGTGGAGGCGGAGCCCCCGGTGAAGGCCGCCAGGCCTTGGTCGCTGGACGTGGTGGTCAGCCACATCCACTGACGCGCGCCCCCGCGCCGCCGGCGCGCGCCCCGGCCCGCAGGTCAGCGGGTCAGGGGCCAGGCCACGGCGTGCGGGTCGTGGTCGGAGGAGTCCGCGTGGAGCGCGCACGCGTCCGTCAGGGTCTCCAGCAGCGTGAGCGGGTCCGGCAGCGGGTGCTCCATGCCCCGGACCCAGGCCACGGCGTGGTCACCGGGCAGGGCGGCCGGCGGCACCAGCACGTAGCTGCCGCGGCAGTGCCAGCGCAGCCCGGGGTGCTCGTCCATCGTCTCGGGGTGGCAGTCCAGTTCGCACGGCCACCACTCGTCCTCGTCCTCGGGGGTGCCGCGGGTGGCGGTGAAGAACAGCATCCGGGCGCCCCGGTCGGCGTCCGCGCCGGCGCCGGACTCGGCGACCGGTCCCACGGCGATGCCCGCCGCCAGCAGGCGGTCCAGGGCGTCGCGGCCGGCCGCCAGCGGGACGTCGAGGACGTCGTGGACCATGCCGGTCGCGGTGACGAAGTTGGCCTGGGGCTGGTTGCGCGCCCAGCGCTCGATCTGCGCGCGGTCCGTCGTGGACTGGGTCTGCCAGGCGAAGGAGAGGGGATGCCGTGCGGGGGTGGGACAGCCGATGCGTTCGCACGAACACCGGTAGCCGACGGGGTGGGCGGCCGGGGCGAGGGGCAGGCCCGCGGCGGCCACGGCCAGCAGGAGCGCCTCGCGCTCGCGGCCGGGGTCCTCGGCTACGGGTTTGCGGCGCCGGCGGAGCCATCCCGAAATCCTGCTCTGCGCACCGCGTTCGACGCGGCCCGGCTCAGACCCCATCTATTCCCCTCACCTCACCGTTGGTCCTCGGCAGATCCCCCCATCGTCCCACCATCCGAAGGCCGAAGTGACCGTACTCCGCGAGCCCGGACGAGCCCGGACGACACACAACCCCCACATAACTGCACATTTCAGCCACACTTGGACGGCCGGATGTGGCGGTGATCTACGACACCCTCGCGATGCCGCCGAGCACGCGGTCCACGATCGCGTCCGTGAACGCGTGCGTGAGCGGCGCCGTCCGCAGCAGCCAGCGGTGCGTCAGCGGGCCGAGCAGCAGCTCCACCGCCAGCCGCAGGTCGGTGTCCTCGGCGATCTGGCCCGCGTCCCGGGCCGTGCGCAACCGCTCCTCGTACAGCGCGAGCTGGGGCTCCAGCAGCTTCTCGTTGAACTGCGCCCCGAGGGCCGGATCGGTGGCTCCGGCGGCGGTCAGGGCGCGGGCGGGTGCGTCGTACTTCCCGTCGTTCATCTCGTCGACCGTGGCCCGCAGGACGTACTTCAGGTCGGCGGCCAGGTCGCCGGTGTCGGGGAAGCCCTCCCAGCCGCCCTCGGTCCCGGCGTCGCCGGCCAGCGCCAGCGAGGCGTCGAGCAGCACCGCGGCCTTGGACGGCCACCAGCGGTAGATGGTCTGCTTGCCGACGCCGGCCCGGGCAGCGATGGCCTCGATGGTCAGCTTGTTGTAGCCGACCTCGCCGACCAGTTCGAGGGCGGCGTCGAGGATCGCGCGCCGGGACCGGTCGCTGCGCCGGGATGCGTCGGGAGTCTTCGCCATCCGGTCACCCTACCAATGCGAGACGTATCGTCTCCCAATGGTCCGATAAACCACCCGATCAGTTCACTGCGCGCTCGCGCTCCAGGAGGGACGATTCTCTGACTCTCATAACGTGAGGAGCCTTCTTTGCGCAGAGACGCCACACCCCGGCGGTACCTGATGTGCCCACCCGTGCACTTCAAGGTCACGTACTCCATCAACCCGTGGATGGACCCCACGAAACCGGTGGACCTGCCCCTCGCACTCGCCCAGTGGGAAGACCTGCGGGACCGCTACCGCTCCCTCGGCCACACCGTCGAGGAGCTCGCACCGGACCCCGCCCTGCCCGACATGGTCTACGCGGCCAACGGCGCCACCGTCATCGACGACCGGGTCCTGATCGCGCGCTTCGCCTACGCGGAGCGCGCGGCGGAGGCCGAGGCCCACGCGGACTGGTTCGCCGCGCACGGCTTCCCGGAGATCCACCGGGCCTCCCACATCAACGAGGGCGAGGGCGACTTCGCCGTGACGGCCACGTACGTCCTGGCCGGCCGGGGCTTCCGCTCCAGCCCGCTCTCGCACGACGAGGCCCAGGAGTTCTTCGGCCGGCCGGTCATCGGCCTCGACCTGGTCGACCCGCGCTACTACCACCTGGACACGGCGCTGTGCGTGCTCGACGGCGACGAGGTCATGTACTACCCGCCGGCGTTCTCGCCGGGCAGCCGCGCCGTGCTGCGCCGGCTGTTCCCCGACGCGCTGCTCGCGACCGACGAGGACGCGGCGGCGCTCGGCCTGAACGCGGTCTCGGACGGCCGCCACGTCCTGCTGCCCCAGGCCGCGGTGGGGCTGTTCACCCCGCTGCGCGAACGCGGCTTCGAGCCGATCGGGGTGGACCTGGGCGAGCTGCTCAAGGGCGGCGGCAGCGTGAAGTGCGTGACCCAGGAACTCCGCCCGGCCTGAGCCGAGCGCGGACCCCCGCCGCCACGAGCGCGGCTCCGCCCGGGCCCCGCGGCCCGGGCGGAGCCTGCCGTCACTGCGCCGGAGGCCAGGCGTCGCCCCACTCGGCGTCGCGGGCCGAGCGGTAGGCGGCGCCGTGGCGCTTGGTCACCGTCTCGCGGGTCAGGCCGTCGGGGCCGCAGAGGTCGAGCAGGACCAGACCCTTGCGGATCTGCGGCTTGCGCGTGACCCGGGAGTGAGCCGGGCCGGCCGGGAAGCGGACGGCGGCGACATAGCTGAACTTCTCGTCCTCGTACGCCAGCGACCCGCCCTTGACCTGCCGGTGCAGCGAGGACCGGCTGACCCGCGCCGAGAAGTGGCACCAGTCCTCGCCCACCACGATCGGGCAGGTCCCGTCGTGCGGGCACGGCGCCGCCACGTGCAGGCCGGCCGCGATCAGCGCGTCGCGGGCCGCGCGGATGCGCAGATAGCCCTCGGGCGTGCCGGGCTCGATCACCACGACGGCCCGGGCCGCCCGGGCGGCCTCCGCGACCACCGCCGTACGGGCCGCCTCCGTCAGCTCGCCCAGCACGTACGAGACGGTGACCAGGTCGGCGTCCGGCAGGGACAGGCCCGTCCCGATCACCGCGCGCCGCCACTGCGCCCGGCGCAGCACCGGCGAGCCGGAGGAGGCCGCCAGCTCGCGGCCCAGGGCCAGCGCCGGCTCCGCCCAGTCCAGCACGGTGGTCTCCCGCGGCCCGTCCCAGACGGAGTCCACGGCCCAGGTCGCCGCTCCGGTGCCGCCGCCCACGTCGACGTGCGAGGCGGGGGAGAAGTCCGGGGCCGCGTCGGCCAGCGCCCACAGGGCCGCCCGTACCGCCTCGAAGGTCGCCGGCATCCGGTACGCCGCGTACGCCGCCACGTCCGAGCGGTCCCGCAGCACCGGGGCGTCGGTCGGGGTCCGCCCCCGGTAGTTGGCGATCAGCCGCTCGACGGCGGCCGCGGCCTGCGTCGGCGGAAGCCCGTCGAGCAGTCCGCCGAGCGCGGTGCGCAGGGTCTCGGCGGTGGTGGGGGAGGAGGCGGAGGGTACGGCAGCGTTCACCACCGCAGCTTACGGCGCGTCGGCGGCCCGGGCCGCCTCGGCGGCGGGCACCGGCTCCCGCTCCCGCCAGGGCCGGCACATGCCGAGGAAGCAGCCGGCCGCCAGCAGGGAGCAGACCAGCTGGACCACCGCCATGGGCACGGCCGTGTCCTCGCCGGCGATCCCCACCAGCGGCGAGGCCACCGCGCCGACCAGGAACGACGACGTGCCCAGCAGCGCCGACGCCGAGCCGGCCGCGTGCGGGGTGCGCATCAGCGCCTGGGCGTTGGTGTTCGGCAGCAGCAGGCCCATCGCGGACATCAGCGTGAACAGCGCGGCGGCCACCGGCGCCAGCCCGGCCTCGCCGAACACCCCCGCCGCCATCAGCAGCAGTGCCGCGGACGCGACCGTGATGACGGCGAGCCCCACGGCCAGCACCTTGTCCAGGCTGACCCGGCCGACCAGCAGCTTGCCGTTGATCTGGCCGACCGTGATCAGGCCGACCGAGTTGAGCCCGAAGAGCAGGCTGAACGCCTGCGGGGAGGCTCCGTAGATCTCCTGCACCACGAACGGCGAGGCCGCGATGTAGGCGAAGAGGACCGCGAAGGCGAAGCCGCCCGCCAGGGTGTACCCGGCGAAGACCCGGTCGGCGAGCAGCCCCCGCATCGTGTGCAGGGCCGCGCCGACCCCGCCCTGGTGGCGCCGCCCGGGCGGCAGCGTCTCGCCCAGCCACCGCCACACCGCCAGGGTGAGCACCGCGCCGACCCCGGTCAGCACGAGGAAGACCCCGCGCCAGTCGGAGAAGCGCAGCACCTGGCCGCCGATGAGCGGGGCGACGATCGGGGCGGTGCCGGAGACCAGCATCAGGGTGGAGAAGAACCGGGCCATCTCGACCCCGTCGTACAGGTCGCGTACGACGGCCCGCGCGATCACGATCGCGGCGGCCCCGGCCAGGCCCTGCACCAGCCGGAAGGCGATCAGCAGCTCGGCGCTCGGGGCCAGCGCGCACACGGCGGTGGCCAGGACGTAGAGGACCATGCCGGCCAGCAGCGGGCGGCGGCGGCCCCACCTGTCGCTCATCGGGCCGATGACGAGCTGGCCGAGGGCCATGCCGGCCAGGCACGCGGTCAGCGTCAGCTGGACGGTCGCGGCCGGGCTGGACAGGGCGTCGGTGACCTCCGGCAGGGCCGGGAGGTACATGTCCATGGACAGCGGGGGCAGGGCCGACAGGCCCCCGAGTATGAAGATGACGAGCAGGCCGGTCCGGCGGGCGGCGGTGGAGGGTGCGGCGGCTGAGGATTCGGCGGAGGATTCGGCGGGCGGTGTCCCCGGGGAGGCGGCCTTGGCGGGGCCGGGACCTCTCTCGGACATGGGCGGCTCCCGTCTTCTTCTACTTCTTCTACGCGTCTCTTCGGATCATCCGATCCCCGACCGGCCCACCCATGTTCTCAGCAATCGGAACGTCCCGGACCGGACGGCCGCTGTGACGTAGCCTGCGGCCCCATGAACGCATCCGGGCAGAAGATCGCTGTTGTCACCGGCGCCGGCTCCGGCATCGGCCGGTCCGTCGCCCTCGCCCTCGCGGGGGCCGGATGGGCCGTCGCGGTGGCCGGACGCCGGCCGGAGCCGCTGCTGGCCACGGCCGAGGCCGCCGCCCTGGCGTCCGATCGGGCCGAGGTCCTGCCCGTACCGGCCGACGTCAGCGACCCGGCGGGCGTGGACGCGCTCTTCGCGGCGGTGCGCGACCGGTACGGGCGGCTCGACCTGCTCTTCAACAACGCCGGCACGTTCGGCCCGGCCGGCGTCCCGCTGGAGGAGCTCCCGTACGAGGCCTGGAAACAGGTCGTCGACGTCAACCTCACCGGGGCCTTCCTGTGCGCGCAGGCCGCGTTCCGCCAGATGAAGGAACAGGACCCGCAGGGCGGCCGGATCATCAACAACGGCTCCATCTCGGCGCACGTCCCGCGCCCGCACTCGATCGCGTACACGGCCACCAAGCACGCGGTGACGGGCCTGACGAAGTCGCTCTCGCTGGACGGCCGCCCCTACCGGATCGCCTGCGGCCAGATCGACATCGGCAACGCGGCCACCGAGATGACCGAGCGCATGCAGACCGGAATCCTCCAGGCCAACGGGCAGCTCGCGGTCGAGCCGGTGATGGACGCCGCGGACGTGGCCCGCACGGTGGTCCACATGGCGGGGCTGCCGCTGGAGGCGAACGTGCAGTTCGCCACGGTGATGGCGACGGCCATGCCGTACATCGGCCGCGGCTGAGCAAGAGTTCCGGCGGCGGGCCGAGGGCCGGGGCCGGGCGATCGGTGGTCGGTCCGGAGCCGGTCGGACGGCGGTCCGTAGTCGGCCGGAGCCGGTCCGGTGGCCGGGCCGGGGCCGGGCCGGGGGCCGGTCCGTATCGGTCATGTGGCCGCCGCGCCTGCCGGGGCAGGCCGCCTGGCCGGGAATGACCGTCCGCCGACCACAGTTGGAGCGATCATGACCGAGATCCTGCGCTACACCGCCTTCTCCGCCGACCCGGCCGGCGGCAACCCCGCCGGGGTGGTCCTCGACGCCTCCGGACTGGACGACACCGCGATGCTGGGCATCGCGGCCGAACTGGGCTACAGCGAGACGGCGTTCCTGACCCCGGCCGCCGAGGGGGCGGACGGGGAGCCCGGGCGCTCGTTCGACGTGCGCTACTTCAGCCCCCTGGCCGAGGTGGCGTTCTGCGGGCACGCCACCGTGGCGACCGCCGTGGCCCTGGCGGACCGGATCGGCCCCGGCGAGCTGCTGTTCACCACCGGGGTCGGGCCGGTCCCGGTCTCCGTCGCCGCCGGGGCGGACGGCGTCCTGCGCGCCACCCTCACCAGCGTGCCCGGCCACGTCGAGGACGTGGCCGAGGACGACCTCGCCGAGGCGCTGGCCGCACTGGACTGGGACCGCGCCGAGCTGGACCCGGCGATCCCGCCGCGGATCGCGTACGCCGGGAACCGCCACCTGGTGCTCGGCGCCGGCACCCGGGCCCGGCTTGCCGACCTTGCGTACGACTTCGACCGGCTGGCCGCGCTGATGCGGCGCCTGGACCTCACCACCGTCCAGCTGGTCCACCGGGCGGGCGCGGACGTCTTCCACGTCCGCGACCCCTTCCCGGTCGGCGGCGTGGTCGAGGACCCGGCGACCGGCGCGGCCGCCGCCGCCTTCGGCGCGTACGCGCGCGAGCTGGGCCTGGTCCCGGCCGACGCGGTGTTCACCCTGCACCAGGGCGAGGACATGGGCCGCCCGGGCGTGCTGACCGTGGAGCTGCGGGCGGGCGACCCCCGGGTCCGGGTCTCCGGCCAGGGCACCCTGATCCCGTGACGACCGCCGCCGAGGCCTTCGCGGGCACCCGGACCGGCCTCTGCCCGGGAACGGTCGACCGCCTCTGGTGAGCGCCGTCGGCCGACGGCCCCCTCGCCGCACACACGCCTCGTGGGCTGTCGGTTCCCGCTCAGCTCCGGCTCAGTTCCCGCTCAGTTCCCGCTCTCCGCCGCCGCGCCGGTGGCCGCCGCGCCCGCGCCCGTGGCCGTCGTGCCCGCGGCCGGCGCGGCCGCCGTACGGGCGGACGGCTTGCGCCCGAGGAACAGCGCCAGCGTGGGCACCAGGTACAGCGCCCACACGGCGACCTGCAGCCAGGTCGGGTCCGGCTGGAAGTTGAACGTGCCCTTCAGCAGGGTCCCGTACCAGCTGTCCGGCGGGATCGTCGCGCTGATGTCGAAGGCCTTGTCCCGCAGCCCGGGCACGAAGTCCGCCTCCTGCAGGTCGTGGACGCCGTACGCGAGCACGCCCGCCGCGACCACGACCAGCATCCCGCCGGTCCAGGTGAAGAACTTCGCCAGGTCGATGCGCAGAGCGCCCCGGTAGAAGAGGTACCCGAGCAGGACCGAGGTGCCGATGCCCAGGAGAACGCCGGCCAGCGGGCCCGCGCCGTCGCCGGCCGCCTTCACCGAGCGCCACACGAACAGCGAGGTCTCGATGCCCTCGCGCCCGACCGCCAGGAACGCGGTGGTCACCAGCGCCCCCGTGCCCATCGCGAGCGCCGCGTCGAGCTTGCCGTGCAGTTCGGCCCTCAGGTGCCGCGCGGTGCGCTTCATCCAGAAGACCATCCAGGTCACCAGGGCGACCGCGACGATCGACAGGCTGCCGCCGATCGCCTCCTGCGCCTGGAAGGTGAGCTCCTGCGTGCCGAATTCCAGGGCGGCGCCGAAGGCGAGGCTCACGCCGGCCGCGATGCCCACGCCGAGCCAGATCGGCGGCAGCTTGTCGCGGTTGCCGGTCCTGACCAGGTAGGCGACGAGGATGCAGACGACCAGGCTGGCCTCCAGCCCCTCACGCAGGCCGATCAGATAGTTGCTGAACACGACGGTTCCTCCCCCTCGGCCCTACGCGAACAGCGCCCGGCCCCACCAGTCGTCCTTGTCGCGGACGCCCGGCGGGACGGCGAAGACCGCCGAACCCACGTGCTGGATGTACTCGTTGAGGACGTCGGACTTCGCCAGCTGCCGCTGGATCGGGATGAACGCCTTGCGGACGTCGCGCTGGTAGGCGAGGAAGAACAGGCCCGCGTCGAGGCGGCCCAGTCCGTCCGTGCCGTCGGTGAAGGAGTAGCCGCGGCGCAGGATCGTCGCCCCGTTGTTGGAGTCGGGGTGCGCCAGGCGCACGTGCGCCTCCGGCTTCATCGCCTTCAGGAACGGCTCGTCGCGCTCCTTGGACTTGCCGACGGGAGCGCCCTCGGCCTTGTCCCGGCCGAAGATGTCCTCCTGCTCCTGGAGCGGGGTGCGGTCCCAGGTCTCGATGTTCATCCGGATCCGCCGGGCCACCAGGTAGGAGCCGCCCGCCATCCAGGCCGAGGGGCCCGCGACGTCCTTGCCGGCGACCCAGACGTGCTCGTCGAGGGCGGCGGTGTCGGTGCCGGCGATGTTCCGGGTGCCGTCCTTGAAGCCCATCATGTTGCGCGGGGTCTGCTCCTCCGGGGTGGTGGAGGAGGTCTTGCCGAAGCCCAGCTGGGACCAGCGCATCGCCGCCTTGCCGAAGCCGATGCGGGCCAGCTGGCGGATGGCGTGCACCGCCACCTGCGGGTCGTCGGCGCAGGCCTGGACGCACAGGTCGCCGCCGGAGCGGGCCGGGTCCAGGTTGTCCCCGGGGAACAGCTCCAGGTCGACCAGGGCCTCCGGCCGCCGGCCCTCCAGGCCGAACCGGTCCTTGGCGAACAGCGACGGGCCGAAGCCGATGGTCAGGGTCAGACGCGAGGGCTTGAGGCCCAGGGCCTCGCCGGTGTCGTCCGGTGGGGCCTCCGGCAGGCCGCCGACCGCGCCCTCGCCGACCGGGAGGCCGGCGGTCATCCGCTCGGCCGCCCGGGTCCAGTCCTTGAGCAGCTGGACCAGCTCGGCGCGGTCCTTGGTCTTCACGTCGAACGCGGCGAAGTGCAGCCGGTCCTGGACGGGGGTGGCGATACCGGCCTGGTTCGGCCCGTGGAAGGGCACGGCGGCGCCGGTCAGCGCGGCGGGCACGTGGTCGCTGCCGCCGCCGAGTGCGGCGGCGGCAGTGCCGGCCGCGGCGGCGCCTAGCGCCAGCCCGGCCCCGCCCCAGCCGAGGACGGTACGGCGGCTGGGCGCGGCGGCGGCGCCCCGCGCGGGCTGGGCCTGGGCCTGGGTATCGGCCTCGGGCACGGCCGTCTCCTCGTTCTGTTCGGACATCGCAGGCTGTTCGGACATCGCAGGCACCCCCCTACTACTTGACGACGGCCGCGGCGAGCTTCGACAGCGGCTCGCCCAGGGCGCTGACCGCGTCCGAGAGCTCCTTGCGCTGCGGCTCGGCGACCTTGTCGTAGGACTCGAACTCGTAGGTGTTCTTGTCGGCGCGGTACTTGTCGAGCAGGGTGTTCATCGCGGCGAACTGCTTGTCCAGCTCGGCGGCGAGCGCCGGGTCGTTCTTCGCGGCGGCCGGCTTCAGCAGCTCGTACGCCTTCAGCGCGCCCTCGACGTTGGCCTTGAAGTCGACCAGGTCGGTGTGGCTGTAGCGCTCCTCCTCGCCCGTCACCTTGCCGGTGGCGACCTCGTCGAGGAGCTCCTTGGCGCCGTTGGCCATGGAGGTCGGGGTGATCTCGGCCTGGCCGACCTTCTTCTGCCAGTCGGTCAGGTCGGTCATCAGCTGGTCGGCGAGCTTCTTCTCCGCGTCGCCGATGGTGTTGTCCTGCCACAGCGCCTTCTCCAGGCGGTGCCAGCCGGTCCAGTCCTTCGCCGGGTCCTGGCCGGCCTCCAGGCCGTCCTCGCGGACGTCGACCTTCGGGTCTATGTCGCCGAAGGACTCCGCGACCGGCTCGGTGCGCTCCCAGCCGATGCGGGAGACGGCGTACGCCTTCTTCGCGGCCTCGACGTCGCCGGCCTTGACCGCGTCCGCGAAGGCCTGCGCCTTGGGGAGGGTCTCCTCGGCCTGCTGCAGGACGTACTTGCGGTACTCGGCGACCGCGGCGTCCAGTTCGGGGCTGCGCTTCTCGGTGGCGCCCTTGCCGGTGGCCTTGAGCTTCTGGCTGAAGCCGTCGCCCTTCATGCCGGGCTTGCAGTTGACCTCGTACTCGCCGGGCTTGATCTCGGCGGTGATGGTGGCCTTGGTGCCGGGGCCGATGTTCTCGCGCTCGGTGACGATCCGGCCGTCCGGGAAGAGGACGTAGACCTCGGTGACCTTGGAGCCCTTGTTCTCCACGTCGAGCGTGACCTTGCCGGCCGGGACCTCCTTGAGGGAGACCTCGCAGGCCGAGTCGGTGGCCTTGACCTTGATCGCGCCGGAGTCGGAGCCCATGCTCTTGCTCTTCTGGGCGCAGCCGGTGACGGCGGTCAGGGCGGCAGCGACGACGGCTGCGGACACGACGGTGAGGCGGGCGGGTCGCATTCTGGCTCCAGGGGTCGACCAAGGGGACGGCCCCGCGCGGGGGCCGGTGAGGCGCACCTAACTTAGCTCAGGCTTACCTTCCTGCATGACGGTCGTCCAGTGATTCGGTTCACATCGCCCGCGCCCGGAAACGGAGGCGTCACGGCCCCCTCACGGGCGCCTCACGGAACGGTCAAAGAGTGGTCAAGCGGAATCCCGGCCTCGGGTCGGCACCACCCGCGGCACCCCCGAACTCGCCGAGCCGACCTGCGGATCGAGAACGACAACGGCGCACTGACCCGTGTTTCAATGCCCGGGTGAACGATCTCGACGTGCTCAAGGTGTTCTGCGCGGGCGACGGACGGTACGGCAACCTGCTGGGTGTCGTACGGGACGGCCGCACCTGCCCCGACGACGCCGACCGCCAGGCGCTGGCCGCCGAACTCGGCTACAGCGAGACGGTGTTCGTCGACGACCCCGAGCGCGGGATCGTCGACATCCGCACCCCGGGCACGAAGATGTCCTTCGCCGGGCACCCGCTCGTCGGCGTGGCCTGGCTGCTGGACATCGAGGAGCTCCAGCCGCCCGCCGGGTCCGTCTGGGCCCGTGACGACGGCGAGTTCACCTGGATCACCGCCCGTCCCGAATGGGTCGAGGGCAAGCGCACCGAGCAGTACGCGACCCCGGCCGAGGTCGAGGCGCTGCCGGCCCCGCCGCCCGGCGAGGGCTGGCTGTACGCGTGGGCGTGGGAGGACGAGACCGCGGGCCGGATCCGGGCCCGCGGCTTCCCGCGCCGCCCCGACGGCGTCATCGCCGAGGACGAGGCCACCGGCTCGGCGGCGCTCCTGCTGACGGCCCAGCTGGGCCGCGCCCTGAACATCACCCAGGGCGCCGGTTCCCAGATCCTCACGGCCCCGAACCCCGACGGCACGATCGAGCTCGGCGGCCGCGTCCGCTTCGCACCCACCGGGCTCTCGTAGATCCCCGCTTGCCTGGTCTCCGATTGCCTGGATCTCCGCTTGCCGGCGCTCAGGCCGCCGTTCGCGGGAACTGGTCGCCCAGCTCGCGGAAGACCGCGCCGTTGAAGTCGAAGGCGCGCTTGCACTCCGTGATGATGCGCTGCTTCTCCAGGTCGTCCGCGGCGATCGTGTCCAGCAGCTCGCGGTAGCTCCGTTTGAACGCGGCCGGGTTGGCGATCTGCTCGAAGACGTAGAAGCGGACGCCGTCGCCCTTGCGGGCGAAGCCCCAGGTGCGCTCCGCCTTGTCGCGGATGATCTGGCCGCCGGAGAGGTCGCCCAGGTAGCGGGTGTAGTGGTGGGCCACGTACCCCCCGGGCCAGCCGGCGGCGCACTCCCTGATCCGGGCCGCGTACGCCGTCGTGGCCGGCAGCGGGCTGAGCGTCTCGCGCCAGGCGGGGCCGCGCAGGTGGGCGAGGTCGCGTTCGAGCTCGGCCACCCGCATCAGCTCGGGCCGGATGAAGGGCCCCGCCACCGGGTCCGTGCGCAGGGCGGAGGCCGTGTCCTCCAGGGCCCGGTAGACGAACCAGAGCTGCTCGGTGTAGCGCGTGTAGGCGTCGACGCCGAGCCGGCCTCCCAGCAGGTCGCTCATGAACGTGGAGGTCTCCGCCTCCGTGTGCTGCTCGTGCGAGGCGACGCGGATGGCGGTGGAGAAGGCGTCCAAGGCGGACCTCCAGGAGAGGGCGGACCGGAGCGGACGGCGGGCGGCGCCGCGCGCCGCTGCCGTCACTCCGATCCTGGGACTTAGGCTTACCTAAGTCAATAGGTTCCCGACGGCCTGTCGGCAAAACCTCCGGGGCCGCCGAAACCTACGGGAGGGTGAGGATCTCCGCCCCGCTGTCCGTCACCACCAGGGTGTGCTCGAACTGCGCGGTCCGCTTGCGGTCCTTCGTGACGACCGTCCAGCCGTCGTCCCACATGTCGTACTCGTGCGTGCCCAGCGTCAGCATCGGCTCGATCGTGAAGGTCATGCCGGGCTCGATGACCGTGGTCGCGTGCGGGCTGTCGTAGTGCGGGATGATCAGCCCGGAGTGGAACGACGAGTTGATGCCGTGGCCGGTGAAGTCGCGGACCACGCCGTAGCCGAAGCGCTTGGCGTACGACTCGATGACCCGGCCGATGATGTTGATCTGGCGGCCCGGCCTGACGGCCTTGATCGCCCGGTTCAGCGCCTCGCGGGTGCGCTCGACCAGCAGCCGCGACTCCTCGTCCACCTCGCCGCACAGGTAGGTGGCGTTGTTGTCGCCGTGCACGCCGCCGATGTACGCCGTCACGTCGAGGTTCACGATGTCCCCGTCGCGCAGCACCGTGGAGTCCGGGATGCCGTGGCAGATGACCTCGTTGATCGAGGCGCACAGGGACTTGGGGAAGCCCCGGTAGCCGAGCGTCGAGGGGTAGGCGCCGTGGTCGCACATGTACGCGTGGGCGACCCGGTCCAGCTCGTCGGTGGTCACGCCGGGCGCGATCAGCTTGGCGGCCTCCTCCATCGCCCGGGCGGCGATCCGGCCGGCGACGCGCATCGCCTCGATCGTCTCGGGGGTCTGCACCTCCGGACCGGTGTACGGCTTGGGCCCGGGCTTGCCCACGTACTCGGGCCGGCGGATGTTGCCGGGGACGGAAAGGGCGGGAGAGAGCTCGCCGGGGACGAGCAGCGACTGGCCAGACATGCATGCGAGTGTATCGAGGGGAGATCGGGCAGCATGGCGGCAGAGGAAGGAGCATCCGATGGCTCTGTTCAAGAAGCGCCAGGTGGGCAAACCGGGCGAGTGGTACTACTGCCTCGTCCACCAGAAGGTCGAGGAGGGCCCGGAGTGCCCGGCCAAGGACCGCTTCGGCCCGTACACGACGCGGGAGGAGGCCGCGCACGCGATGGAGACCGCGCGCGAGCGGAACCTGGAGTGGCAGACCGACCCCAAGTGGAACGACGTCCGCGAGGAGAACGGCCAGGAGGACACCGGCACGGCGACCGGCTCCGGTTCCTGAACGGCCGGCCGCCCGGGCGCCTGAAGACAGCGGAGCCGGCCGGCGGCTGAGCAGCCGAGCCCGCCGTGCCCGCCGTGCCCGCCGGCCGGTCCAACAGCAGGCCGCGGTCTACCAGCGGGCCGGTGGTGGTGCCGTCAGCTGGTCGGCCAGTCGGGCCAGGCGGTCGCGGAAGCGCCGGGGGCCGCGCTGGGCCGGCAGGCTGTTCTCCCCGGCCGCCGCGCTGACCAGGTGCTGCACGGTGTCCAGGTCGATCCCGGCGTCCCCCGGCACGGACAGCGCCTCGTGGGCGAGCTCGCCCAGCTCGCCCAGCCCGCCCAGCTCTCCGCCGCCCCCGCCGGGCGGCGCCCCCGCCTCCCCGCCCGCCAGGGCCAGCACGGTCGCCCCCGCCCGGCGGGCGTCGTACACCCGTTCCAGCAGCCCGCCGCCGGGCGGCTCCGGAGCCACCACCAGCAGCGTGTGCCCGCGCCCGGCCGCCGCCAGCCGGCCCAGCCCGACCGACAGGTGCGGCGGCTCACCCGGCAGCACCCGGTGCCGGACCAGCGTCGGCGCCAGCTCCGGCAGCCCCGACCAGGCCGCCTCGTCCACCAGGTGCGCCGCGAGGTGCCAGGGCTCGTACGCCTCGGTGCCCACCAGCAGCAGTCCGCCCCCCGCCGGGGCCACGGAGTGCCGCAGCGATCCGGCGAAGCGGCGGGCGGCGCCCGGCCACCGGGTGCCGGCCAGGACCTCGCGCAGCAGTGCGACTCTCACGGCGTCCATGGCCCGCATCCTGCCGTACGGGTGTCCGGGCGCGGGGCGGATCGGCGCCGCCTCACCCGTTCGGCCTTGCGCTACCCGGCAGTACGCTCGCCCCCATGACCTCCAACGACTCCACCCCCGCCACCACCGGCAGCAAGCCCCCGGCCCGCGACCCGTGGGACCTCCCCGACGTCTCCGGCCTCGTCGTCGGCGTCCTCGGCGGCACCGGCGACCAGGGCCGGGGCCTGGCCTACCGGCTGGCCCGGGCCGGCCAGAAGGTGATCATCGGCTCGCGCGCCGCGGAGCGGGCCGAGACCGCCGCCGCCGAGCTGGGCCTGGGCGTCGAGGGCGCCGACAACGCCGAGTGCGCCCGGCGCAGCGACATCGTGATCATCGCCGTGCCGTGGGACGGCCACGCCAAGACCCTGGAATCCCTGCGCGAGGAGCTCGCCGGCAAGCTCGTCGTGGACTGCGTCAACCCGCTCGGCTTCGACAAGCAGGGCGCGTACGCCCTCAAGCCGGAGGAGGGCAGCGCCGCCCAGCAGGCGGCCGCCCTGCTGCCGGACTCCCGGGTCACGGCCGCCTTCCACCACCTGTCCGCGGTGCTGCTCCAGGACACCTCGATCGACGAGATCGACACCGACGTGATGGTGCTCGGCGAGTCCCGCGCCGACACCGACCTCGTCCAGGCCCTGGCCGCCCGCATCCCGGGCATGCGCGGCGTCTTCGCCGGCCGCCTCCGCAACGCCCACCAGGTCGAGTCCCTCGTGGCCAACCTGATCTCCGTCAACCGCCGCTACAAGGCCCACGCCGGCCTGCGCGTCACGGACGTCTGACGGGGCCGTCGCGCGGCATGGGGGACACTGGTGGGGCTCTACCCGTCCAGTGCCCCCTAGGAGCCGTGGCCCCATGCCCCGCCTTGCCGTGTTCGCCCTTGTCGTCTGCGTACTCTCCGTGGCCGCGGCCGTGGTCGCCTTCGTGGAGGGCAGCTTCCTCGGGATCGTCTGGGTGCTGCTGGCCGGCCTGACCTCGAACATGGCGTGGTTCTACCTCCGCCGGGCCAAGGCGGAGAAGGCGCGGAAGGCGGCGGCGGACGACGCGGCGTAGGGCCGCCGGGCGGGCGGCGGTCCGCCGGCCGCGGGACTGCCCGCCGGGGCCGGGGCTGCCCGCCGGGGTCGGGCGGGCCGGGCGTACGGTCAGTCCAGTGGAGCGGCGCAGAAGCCGCCGGAGTCCTGCCAGAACGTGTACAGCTCGCGGCCGCAGTAGGACTCCAGCTCGGAGACGCCCAGCCCGCCCAGGATCGCGTGCACCAGGCCGAAGAAGGCCTGGTTCACCGCCGGGATCCACAGCAGCCCGAACACCAGCAGCAGCCCGATCGGCGCGAGCGGCGCCACCTCGCGGCGCACGTTGTACGACAGCCAGGGCTCGATCACCCCGTAGCCGTCCAGGCCCGGCACCGGCAGGAAGTTCAGGATCGCCGCCGAGACCTGGAGCAGCGCGAGGAAGCCCAGCGCGAAGCGGAAGGGCACCGGCACGTCCTCGATCCCGCCCAGCCAGAACGGCGCGGTGCACACCAGCGCGAACAGCACGTTGGTCAGCGGCCCGGCCGCCGAGATCAGGCTGTGCTGCCAGCGCCGGCGGATCGCGCCCCGCTCGATGTAGACGGCCCCGCCCGGCAGGCCGAGCCCGCCCAGGATCACGAAGAGCACCGGCAGGATGATGCTGAGCAGGGCGTGGGTGTACTTGAGCGGGTTCAGCGTCAGGTAGCCGCGGTCCGCCACGCTGAGGTCGCCGCTGTGCAGGGCGGTCCGCGCGTGCGCGTACTCGTGCAGGCACAGGGAGACGACCCAGGCTGCCGTGACGAAGAGGAACACGGCCAGGCCCGTGCTCGTCGCGTAGCTGGTCCACACCGCCCAGCCGGTCACCGCCATGATCACGACGATGCCGACGAACACGGAACTGATCTGCCGCTCACCGCGGCGCGCCTGCTGAGCCATGCGCGAAACCTACCCCGGGCGGTACGGGGCACGACGCGGGGGCCGGGGACGGTGGGGAAAACGATGCGGGGTCCGGCTCCCGTCCGGGGAGAATGGGCCGGTGCGTTACGCGATTCTCGGCAGTGCCCAGGCGGTCCGCGCCGACGGGACCCCCGTTCCCCTCGGCGGAGCGCGCCTGCGTGCCCTCCTGACCGCGCTCGCGCTGCGCCCCGGCCGGGCCGTGCCGGCGCAGGTCCTGGTGGGGGAGGTCTGGGCGCAGGACCCGCCCGCCGACGCCGTGGCCGCGCTCCAGGCGCTGGTCGGGCGGCTGCGCCGGGCCCTGGGGCACGCGGCCGTGGCC
>NZ_WTFF01000011.1 GCF_019400985.1 Streptomyces bambusae | reverse complement strand
GCCCGCAAGCGGCCCGCCACGGGCGCCACCACGCGCGGCGGCGTCACCATCAAGGCGAAGTTCCCGGGCCGCTGCCCGTGCGGCAAGCCGTACGCGGCGGGCGAGAAGATCACCAAGCTCGGCACCCGCTGGGGCCACCCCGGCTGCGCCGCCGCACCGTCCGAGGACGCCTAGCCAGCGCCTGTCCGGCGGATCAGGGCGGACAGGCCCTGGCAGCGGCCGGTGCGCCGCCGGGGCCGGCGGGCGGTGCGCTGCCGGTCGGGTGGACTCGGCGGCGGGTACGAGCGGCCGCACGTGCGGGTGCCCACCCGTCACCTACGGTCGGTCCCGGTGCGGCCGCCGCCGGTCCGCACGGAGCCGCTACGTGGAGGAGCCGCGCCCGTCATGACACTGAGCATCCGCAACCAGTTCGCCGGCACCGTCTCGGGTGTCACCACCGGAGAGGCCATGACGGCGGTCAAGGTCCGTCTGGACGGTGGTCAGGACATCACCGCGGCCGTGACCAGCGCGGCGGTGAAGGACCTCGGCCTCTTCCCGGGCTCCTCGGTCAAGGCGCTGGTCAAGGCCACCGAGATCGCCCTCGCCACCGCCCCGGTCACCGGCATCTCGATCCGCAACCAGATCGCCGGGCGGGTCACCGCCGTGTCCGCCGGCGGCGCCATGGCCGCGGTCGCGGTGGACGTGGACGGCGGCCGGCTCACCGCCGTCGTGACCAAGGACGCCGTCGAGGCCCTGGGCCTGGACGCCGGCTCCCCGGTGGTCGCCCTGATCAAGTCGACCGAGGTCTCCCTGTCGACCGACTAGGCGGGCGATGCGGGAGGAAAGCGAAAGGGCCGCGAAGCCCGTACGGCTTCGCGGCCCCGCTCCGGTCCGTGGCCGGAGGGCTTCGCTGCTACTTCTTGACCAGGTCCAGGCAGAGGACGAACTTCTCGCTCTCCCACTGCTGCGCCAGCGCGGCCTCGCCGACGTCGCACGCATTGGTGTCGAAGGTGTTCTCGACGACCTTGAGGACCTTGTAGTTGGCGTCCTTGTCCTCGCAGCCCTTGGTCTCCACCTCCGGGCTGTTGTCGCTGCCGGTGACCTTCACGCAGTCGCCCGCCTCGGCGCGCACCGGAGCGTTGAAGAAGTACGAGATGCCGAGCTTCACGACGACGGCGACCACGATGAGCACGACGACGTTCAGGAACTTGCGGCCCTTGCCGCTCTTCGGCTTCGCGGCAGCCTCAGGAGCGGGCGCGGCGGGGTGCTGCTCAGGGGCGCCGGACGCGTCCTGCGGGGGCGGCGGGGTCGTCATGGAGGGGTCCTTCCGGGGGAACGTCTGTCGAACGCTCGCACGCTACAGATGGCGCAAGAGGCCAAACCGGACAGGCGGGCACAAGCGGAAGGGTGATGCCTACTTGTGACGCGTTCATGCCCGGACGGAAACCCTTCCGTGTCCGCACGGTGATCAGCGGACCCGGCGGCGCGGGGCGGCGCCCCCGGCGGGCCCTCGGCCAAGGTCTCGTGCGCCAGGGTTTCGTGCGCTCAGTGTTTCGAGCGCACGGGGTTTCGAGCGCTCAGGGTTTCGTGCCGTCAGGGTTTCGCGGCCGTGCAGATGACGTACCGCCATGCCTCCTGGTGCCGGTACATCTCCACCCCGCTCATCGCGTTCACCAGCAGCTCACCCCGCCCCACGCCCCGCGCGAGCCCGTACGGCACCCGGCCGAGGACCGAGAAGGCCCGCAGCATGGGCAGGATGTTGCGGGTCGCGTCGTACGCCGTCCGCGCCGTGAAGCCGGCCTCCCCGAGCAGCCGCTCCAGCCGGCCGCGGGTCAGCGCCAGCATGCCGGGCATACCGGACAGTTCGCAGACCTGCGCCAGCGCGGTCCGCGCCCGCGCCGACAACTCCTCGCGCGGGGCGCTCTCGTACTCGAACATCACCAGCCGCCCGCCCGGGCGCAGCACCCGGAAGAACTCGGCGAGGCCCGCGGGCGGGTCGGGGGAGTGGACGAAGGACTCCATGGTGTAGACGCCGTCGAACGAGGCGTCGGCGAAGGGCAGGGCGTGGTAGTCGGCCCGCAGGAAGCGCGTCCGCCTGCCCGCCTCCCCGGCGTGCGACGACCGCTGCCGTGCGATGGCCAGGTCCGGCTCGATCCCGTCGATCCCGGTGACGTACGCCCCGCCCGCCCGCGCCACCGTACGCGCCGTGTCCCCGACCCCGCACCCGGCGTCGAGCACCGACGCGCCCGGGCGCAGCTCCAGCTTGCGGGCCGCGACCAGCTCCATGCGCCGCATGGCCGCCGCGAAGGCCCAGGGGGAGTGGCCCGGTTCGTACCACCCGAAGTGCCGGGTGCGCCCGAGCAGCGCCGCGTACCCGAGGCGCGAACCGAGCGCCCGGTAGTACGGCATGACGTGCCGGCGGTAGTGCGCCTCGGTCAGCCTGCTCATCGCTCCGCCCCCGGTCGGGTCCGTCCCCTCGGCACCCGCCGCCCGGGGGCTCCACCGGGCAACGACGGCAGCCCGTTCCGGGTCACGCGTCCGCTTCACGCAGGCCCCGGATGCACCGACAGGGTCCGGCCGGTGAATCCCGGGCACTCCCGCGCTCCCGCGGCTACCGCGTCATGCCCGCGTCGAGAATTGCTCGGCCGCGCCCATGTCCGTGCGCCCATGAGCGAGTTCGGGCAGGAAGACAGGTGAGATGCGCACGGCGACCCTAAGCGCAAATTCGCGGATCAGCCACCCACCCACAGACATTAGGCCAACCCGCCGAGAATCAGCCAGATCGCGAATGCGGGACTCCATGGAAGGAACGGGAGTCTCAACTTCCGGAAACGGCAGTGCAGCTTGTAACCGCACTTTTCGAAGGCGATGCATTTCTTGACCAGCTATGACGCACGTCACGCACCCTCCCGTGAACTTGCCCGACAATCGCCCGATTTTATGGTTGGACGGTGGCCGTCACCTGGTGCTTCCATACGGGAGCCGCGGGGATGACTCTCTCTCCCTGCTGTGTTCACCACCGTCCGTTTCCGGCAGGAGTCGTGCCGCTGGACGTGTGGTTATGATCATGCTGGGAGTTGGGGGCTTCCAGGGGGCGGTGAACCCGTGGACGGGTTAATTTTCCGTTGGTCGTACGAGGCCTCCACTTCCGCGTTGACACATGTTTCTGGAATTCCCGGAACCGACGACTAGGACGGCGATGAAGGCACGTAACGCAATTCTGCGGACTGTTGGCGCGGCCATGGGCGCGGGCGCCCTGGCGTGGTTCGCGATCGCGGGCGGCGTGACGGGTGGGACAGCCGCGGACGGTGCCGCGATGAAGACGGTCGCCGAAGAGGGCCCGGGCTACGCCATCGAGGACTTCGGCTACCCGAACGCCGACAAGATCCTCGCCGAGAAGGGCATCACCCTGAAGCGCGGCGACGGCCACATCACGTTGGCGGACTGCGACAGCACGACCGGCCTGCTCGAGGTCTGGTCCCGCGCCAACGACAGGATCTGCTTCAAGGTCACCGGCACCAGCGGCTGGCTGACGCTGGAAATCCCCTCCGTCTTCGCCGTCAAGGGCAACGACTACAGCACCAAGGTCGACATGAAGACGGGCACCGAGGCGAAGACGTTCGACGTGAACAAGAACACCTGGACCCCGGTCGGCGAGAGCGCGGACGAGCAGGGCCGCGAGTTCATGCTCATGGAGATCAGGACCGCCAAGTAGCACTCGGCGGGCATGTCCCGTGCGGCATGCCGCCGTCAGCCGTCCGGCTGCGCCCCTCGATCGTTTTCTGTGCTCCTGTGCACCTGTGCAACAGAAGGAAGAAGCATGTCTTCACCCCGTCCGCGTTCGGCGCGGATCACCGGCCTGCTCGTCACCGCCACCGCCACCGCGGTTTCGGCGGGCCTGGTGTCGGCCGGTACCGCGAACGCGCTCGCCGGTCCTGAGGCAACGGCCGGCCAGCTCGCCTCCGTCGCCAAGCTGAACATCGGCGACGAGGCCCACTCCCGTGCCTGCACGGCCACCCTGGTCGACCAGTGGTGGATCGCCACCGCCGCCAGCTGCTTCGCCGCGGTCCCCGGTCAGCAGGTCCTCGCCGGACAGCCCGCGATGAAGAGCACCGCCACCCTGTCGAACGGACAGGCCGTCGAGGTCGTCGACCTCCAGCCGCGCACCGACCGCGACCTGGTCCTCGCCCGCCTCGCCACCCCTGCCACCGGCATCGCGGGCATCAAGCGGGCCACCGCCGCCTCCGCCGCGGGCGCCGAGCTCACCGCAGCCGGCTTCGGCCGGACGAAGACCGAGTGGGTGCCCGAGAAGCTCCACACCGGCACCTTCACTCTCGGCTCCGTCGACGCCACCGCGCTGGCCATCACCGGCAAGGGGACCGACGTCCTGTGCAAGGGCGACACCGGCGGTCCGCTCCTCAACGCGGCAGGCGAACTGGTCGGCGTCAACAGCCGCTCCTGGCAGGGAGGCTGCCTCGGCGCACCCGCCACCGAGACCCGTACCGGCGCCGTCTCCGCGCGCATCGACGACCTGGGGGAGTGGGTGCAGCAGGTCCGGGCGCTGACCCCGGGCTGGAAGGCCGAGGCCGTCGTGCAGGGCGGTACGGGTCTGTTCCAGGGGATCCGGCTGGCGGACGGCTCGTGGACGGGGTTCACGGACGCGCAGTCCAAGGCCGGAGACATCGGCGGGGTGCGTACGGCCGCGGTGGCCGGGATCAACGGCGACACCCACGTCGTGGCCCTGGGTGGTGACGGGCGCCTGCACCACACCATCCGCAAGGCGGACGGCACCTGGGGCAGCTTCGGTGACGTCAACAGCCAGGCCGGCGCGCTCGCCGACATCACCCAGGTCTCCACCGTCTCCATCGGCACCGACCTGCACGTCCTGGCCGTCGCCGGCGGGAAGGTCTTCCACACCCTGCGCACCGGCGCCGGGAACTGGACCCCCTTCGGCGACGTCGCCGCCGTCAGCAGCCCGATCGGCGGCGTCACCAGCATCGCCACCGCCGGCGCCGGCGGCGAACTCCACGTCGCCGCCGTCACCGGCGGCAAGGCCTACCACGCCGTCCGCCGCACCACCGGCCACTGGACCGTCTGGGGTGACGTCTCCGCGGCCGCCGGCACCACCGGCCCCGTCAGCTCGATCGTCATGGCCGGCGCCGGCGCAGACAGTCACATCGTCATCGCCACCGACAACGGCACCCGCCAGTACCACTCCATCCGCTACGGCAACGGCACCTGGGCCCCCTTCGGTGACCTGCGGGACTACCTCGGCACCGTGACGGTCAAGTCCGTCGGCGCAGGCACGGTCGACGGGGAGCTCCAGCTCGCCGCGACCACCTCCGACAACAAGCTCCTGCACATCGTCCGGCACACCGACCGCACCTGGACCCCGGCCACGCAGGTCACCACCCAGGGCGTCACCGGAACCCTCGGCTCCATCTCCCTGGCCGGCACCCTCTGACACCGCGCACGGCCCCCGCGGCGCTTGCACGGCGCCGCGGGGAACAACACGCAGTCGTACAGAGCGCCCTGAAGCCCGAAGGAAGATTCATGTTCTCGAACCGTCCCCGCCAGGCGCGGATCGCCGGCCTGCTCGCCACCGCCACCGCGGTCGCCGCAGGCCTGGTCTCCGCCGGCCCCGCCCAGGCCCTCACCGGCCCCGAAGCCACGCCCGGCCAGCTGGCGTCCGTCGCCAAGCTGAACATCGGCGACGAGGCCAACTCCCGCGCCTGCACTGCGATCCTCATCGACGCATCCTGGCTCGCCACCGCAGCCAGCTGCTTCGCCGCCACCCCCGGCCAGCAGGTTCCCGCCGGCAAGCCCGCCCTCAAGGCCACCGCAACCCTCTCCAACGGGCAGGCCGTCGAGATCACCGACCTCCAGCCGCGCACCGACCGCGACCTGGTCCTCGCCCGCCTCGCCACCCCGGTCTCCGCCATCGCCACGGTGAAGGCCGCCACCACCGCGCCCGCGGCCGGTGCGGACCTCACCGCCGCCGGGTTCGGGCGGACGAAGAGCGAGTGGGTGCCGGACAAACTCCACACGGGCGTGTTCACCACGGGCACCGCCGACGCCACCACGCTCACGATCACCGGCAAGGGCACCGACGTCCTCTGCAAGGGCGACACCGGCGGCCCGCTGCTGAACGCCGCGGGCGAACTGGTCGGCATCAACAGCCGGTCCTGGCAGGGCGGCTGCCTCGGCGCACCCGCCACCGAGACCCGTACCGGCGCCATCTCCGCGCGCGTCGACGACCTCGACGAGTGGGTTCGGTCGACGGTTCGCATGTCCGCTGCCCGTGACCTCAACGGCGACGGCCGTTCGGATGCCGCGATGGTCTACCACCACAGCAACGGCACGATCGGTTTCTACAGCTCCTTCGCCGACACTGCGGGTGGCTTCGGGGAGTTCACGGCCGGGTACACCGTCCCCGCGAGTGGTGGCTGGGACCGCAATTCGATGAAGCTGATCTCCGGTGACTTCAACGGTGACCGCCGTAGCGACCTGGGCATGATGTACCGCCACACCAATGGCACGATCACGATGCACACCGGCCTTGCCGACGGCGCCGGCCGCATTCAGGCGTTCACCCAGAGCTACTCCGTTCCCGCCAATGCAGGTTGGGACTGGAACGCGATCGAGCTGCACTCCGGTGATCTCAACGGCGACGGTCGTTCGGACGCTGCGATGGTCTACTACCACAGCAACGGCACGATCGGTTTCTACAGCTCCTTCGCCGACACTGCGGGTGGCTTCGGGGAGTTCACGGCCGGGTACACCGTCCCCGCGAGTGGTGGCTGGGACCGCAACTCGATGAAGCTGATCTCCGGTGACTTCAACGGTGACCGCCGTAGCGACCTGGGCATGATGTACCACCACAGCAACGGCACGATCACGATGCACACCGGTCTTGCCGACAACGCCGGCCGCATCCAGGCGTTCACCCAGAGCTACTCCGTCCCCGCCAATGCAGGCTGGGACTGGAACGCGATCGAGCTGCACTCCGGTGATCTCAACGGCGACGGTCGTTCGGACGCTGCGATGGTCTACTACCACAGCAATGGCACGATCGGTTTCCACAGCTCCTTCGCCGACACTGCGGGTGGCTTCGGGGAGTTCACGGCCGGATACACCGTCCCCGCCAGCGGCGGCTGGATCCGCAACTCCATGAAGCTCATCTCCGGTGACTTCAACGGTGACCGCCGTAGCGACCTGGGCATGATGTACCGCCACACCAACGGCACCGTCACCATGCACACCGGCCTCGCCGACGACGCCGGCCACATCCAGGCCTTCACCCAGAGCTACTCCACCCCCGCCAACGCAGGCTGGGACTGGAACGCCATCGAGCTGCCGTAGCTCCGCGTCCAATGGTTCAGCGTCCAGCGCGGGATACCCGCGCTGGACGCTCCATATGTGAGCCTAGGTCGCCGCTGCGGGGCGGTCCGTGCACAGGGCCCAGATGATGAACACGGCGATGGCGATGGCCACCAGTGACCACAGTGGCTGGTACGGCAGCCACAGGAAGTGCGCCACCACGGACAGGCACGCGAACGCGATGCCCGCGATGCGGCCCCACTCGGCGCCCTTGAGGACGGCGAGGCCTGTGACGAACAGCAGGATGCCCAGGATCAGGTGGATCCAGCCCCATGCGGTGAGGTCGAACCGGAAGATGTAGTCGCCGAAGCGCCGGTACACCTCGTTGTTCGCCAGCGCGATGATGCCTTCGAGGAGCGTGAAGACACCGCTGACGCTCAGCATGACACCGGCGAAGACCGTGCCACCGGCCGCCCATTCACCGCCCTTGGTGCCCGATCCCGGGCGGGGTCCGGGCGTCGCGGGCCCGCCTGCCGGGGGAGTGCTGCCAGGAGTGGTCGTCATAGCGCCACCTTCCTCGAGGTACCGACGCCCGGGCGCCGGGTGCGCCGTGGCCGGGTGCGCCGTCGGTAGGCGCGCCGCCGCGGCCCAGGCTGTTCGAGCATCGGCCGTACGGCCGATGCCGGCGAGCCGTGCGGGCCGAACGGGTGAATCCTCCCCTCGCATCCCGTCCCGCCCCGCCGTGCCCCGCCCCGCCCCGGTCACATCGGTCTGTTCTCGAGCACCGAGAGGACGTTGCCCGCCGGGTCCTTGAACCACGCGATCGCCGGTCCGGGCGGGTTCTCCCGGGCGATGCCCTTCTCGTCCTGGTCGAAGTCCTCGTACCGCTCGAACGTCACGCCGCGCGCGGCGAGGTCGTCGACGGCCCGGTCGATGTCGTCCACGGGGAAGTTCAGGACGGTGTACGTCGCCGGCTCGTGGGTGTCCTTCGGGTACAGCAGGACGTCGGTGTCCCCGGCGAGGTGCAGGAAGAGCATCCCGTGCTCCTCGGAGACCCGCAGGCCGAGCGTCCCGCCGTAGAACTGCTTCGCGTTCTCGATGCTGTCGACCGAGAACCCGCTGAATGCCTTGCTGTTTCCCAGCATGACGGCAGCCTCCGTTCACCCCCGTCCCCCATTCTCCCCCCGTCCCTCCCGTCCCGCCCGCGCCCGAAAATCGGTGGGGCCGGGCCCGGCGGGCCGATAGGTTGCCCCTTCGCCCCGTCCGCCCCACCCCGAACACCGGAGACGCCTTGTCCTTCCGCATCACACCGCTGACCGACCCCGAGACCACCTCGTCCGCCCGCCGCCTCGCCTGGCTCGCGGCCGCGGCGGACGGCACCCCGGTCGGATCGGCGTTCCTGCGCCTGTTCACCCGCCCGGGACAGGACCACCTCGCCGAGCTGGACCTCCAGGTCCACCCCGCCGAGCGGCGCAGCGGGGCCGGCTCGCGGCTCCTGGTCGCGGCGGTCGCGGCGGCCCGGGCGGACGGACGGCGCAGCATCGTCACGCAGGCGCCGGCCGGGTCACCGGGTGCGGCCTTCCTGTCCGCCCGCGGGTTCCGCACCGTGCTGACATTCACCTACACGCGGCTCGACCTCGCCGGGACCGACCCGGACGGCCTCACCGCGCTCGTCGACGAGCCGCACCCGGGCTACCGGCTGGCCGCCTGGGACGGCATGGTGCCCGACGAGTTCGCCGCCTCCTACGTCGCCTCCCGCCGGGCCATGGACGACATGCCGATGGGCGCCACCGACTTCGGGACCGTGGTGTGGGACCTCGACCGGATCCGCTCGGCCGTGGCGGCCGTGGAGTCCCGCGGCGACCTGCTGCACACCGTCGTCGCCGTCGACGCGTCCGACGGCACCGTCACCGGCTTCACCGAACTCGTCGTCCCCGGCGACGGGAAGGGCGACGGCCTGCACTACGGCACCGCGGTGCTGCCCGAGCACCGGGGCCACGCGCTGGCCCGCTGGATGAAGGCCGCCTCCATCCGGCACGCCCGCGAGCGGCACCCGGAACTCGGCGGCCTGCTGACCGACACCGCCGACATCAACCCGTACATGTCACGCATCAACGAGGCCCTGGGCTACGAGCCGACCCACCAGGCGTACGAGTTCCAGCTCGACCTCTGACAGCCGTGAGTCCGGGCCCGCTTCCGTGCGGGCCCGGGCCCCGGACCGCTCGCCCCGCCCGGATCAGACGCCGAGCAGGGAGCGCAGGTGGGCGCAGGCCCCGGCCTCCGTGTCGTGCGCGGCGACCGGCTCGTACGCGCCCTGCTCGAACACCCCGGTCTCCCAGCCTCCGCCACCCGGCCGGGCGCGCAGGTAGGCGAAGTCGGGCGGGGTGGGGGCGGGTTCGTGGACGCCCTCGATCCAGTAGTGCTCGGCGGGCACTCCGGCCTCCCGGAGCGCCCGTTCGAGGAGCAGGCGCGGGTTCACGCCGGCACGCGGACCAGATAGCCGTTGTCGATCAGCCACTTCACGTTCAGGCGCTGGCCCTCACCGGGGTTCAGAAAGGCCGGATCCAGCTTGATCTGCCGGCCGCCGCCCGGCTGCTCGAACCAGGGGGCGATGGACCCCTCCCATACGACGAACGGCTTGGTGACCTCGTACACGTGGTAGTCGCACGGGTAGGCGGGCTCCCGGGTGTTGAGGTTCTGCGGCGGCAGCGCCCGCTTCGCGTACGCGTCGCCGGCCGGGGCCAGGTAGCTGCCGTACTCGGAGCCGAAGCGGTCCAGCCGCTCGCCCTCGTCCAGCACCTCGGCCGCCTTGTCCACCTGGCCGTTGACCTCGGCGAAGCCGTCGTTCGGCGGGTACTTCCACGACCCGGTGTCGGCCGGTCCCTCCCAGTACTTCTTCAGGAAGTCCGCGGAGGAGAGCCTGCCCGTGCGGTGGTAGCCCTTCAGCAGCGGCCCGACCGGCTTCTGCCACTTGCGCGGCAGGTGCTCGGGCCCGAGCCGCTTGTCGCCCTCGAACTCGCCGGTGCACGCGGCGGGTGGGGCGGCGGGCTCGGCGGGGGCGGCCTGGGCGGCGGGTGCCACGGCGAGGGCCGCGGTGACACCCATCGCACAGAGGACGGCACGGATCCGCAGGTCGGTACGGTTGTGCTCCACGCGGGGGCTCCTTGGGGGACGGGGCTGTCGCTGTGGATCACACCTTAGTGACGGACCGCCAACGGACCGTGTTCGACGCCGACATGATTCGGCCATCCCGGGCCGCCCGTCCGCCGGCGGCCGGTGGCATGATCAGGACATGAAGACCCCACCTTCCCGGTCCCCCGGCGGCACGTACGTCCTGTTCGACGTCGACGGCACACTGGTCGACGCGATCGAGAACCAGCGCCGGGTATGGCGGGCATGGGCGGAGGGCCACGGTCTCGACCCCGACGAGGTGTACCGGGTGGCGCTGCGGACCCGCCCGGTGGAGACCTTCGCCGAGGTCGCCCCGCAGGCGGACCCGCAGGAGTGCCTGGCCGCCCTGCACGAGCTGGAGGACGAGGACGTCCGCACCGGTGTCTACGCGGCCTTCGACGGCGCGCGGGAGTTGCTGGAGGCCCTCCCGCCCGGCCGCTGGGGCCTGGTGACCTCGAACTACGCGCACCGGGTCCGCGGGCGCTTCGCCCGGACCGGCCTGCCGGTGCCCGGTGTCCTCGTGGACGCCGCCGCCGTGCCGGAGGGCAAGCCGTCACCGGTGCCGTACCTCCTGGCGGCCGAGCGGCTCGGCGCGGAGCCGGGGCAGTGCCTGGTCGTCGAGGACGCGCCGTCAGGGGTGCGCTCGGGGCTGAGCGCCGGCATGACGGTCTGGGGCGTCAACACCCCCGCCCCCGTCGACGGCGTCCACCGCCACTTCCCGACCCTGGCCGCCGCCGCACCCGAGATCCTGGCCTTCGCGGCCGGCGTCCCGGCCGGGTCGGCCTGACGGACCGGGCCGGGCCGCCGCCGCCTCGTACGCCTCGCCCACCGCCACGGCGCCGCCGACCGTCACCTCGTACCGCCCCGGGAACCGGACGACGTGGTCGGACCGGCGGTGCACGAGGAGCCGGCCCCCGCCGTCCCGGCACACGGTCGCGGCTATCCGGTGCAGCCAGCCGCGCCGGACGGCCTCGGCCCGGCTCACCACGCCCAGCACCCGGTCCTGCTCGTCCACCCGTTCGACCATCTCGTCCATGGCCCCACCATCGCAGGCCCCTCTGACAGCCGCCGGCGCCCTCCACTCGCATGGGCCGCGGTGGGGGCGCGCGGCCATACTGAAAGCAGGACGAAACAACCGCAGGGGGGCCGTACGGAGGGACGGCGGCGATGCAGCAGGCGCCCTTCGACGACGAGGTGACCGGCGGAGCGGCCCGCGACGCGGGCGGCTGGCTGGGCAGCCTGCCGGTGGCGGTGGTGGCCACGAGCGCCGACGGGCGGATCGTCCGGTGGGAGCAGGCGGCACACGACCTGCTCGGCTACAGCCCGCCCGAGGTGCTCGGCCGGCACATCGCCGACCTGCTGCACCCCGGCGTGGACCGCAGCCTCGGCCGGTCCCTGTGGGAGGCCGCGGTCGCCGGCCGCGGGGTGATGGGCACGGTGACCGCGTGGCACAGCGCGGGGCGCCCGATGGAGCTGGAGATCTGGGCCTGCCCCGTCCCCGCACGCCAGCGCGGCGGCACGACGGTACTGGTGTTCGCCGCCGAGGCCGGGGCCGCCCAGCGGATCCGCGGCTCGTCGGCGGTCTGGGACGGCCTGTTCTCCCGCTCCCCGGTCGGCATCGCCGTGCTCGACACCCAGCTGCGGTTCCTGCGGGTCAACCCGGCCCTGGAAGCGATGAACGGCCTGCCGCAGGCCGCGCACGTCGGGCGGCGCCTGGTCGAGATCCTGCCCGACGTGAACGCCGCCGAGATGGAAAGCGCCATGCGCCGGGTACTGGCCAGCGGGGAACCGGTCCGCGACGCCCACCGCCACGGCCGCACCCCGGCCGACCCGGACCACGACCACGTGTGGTCCGGCTCCTACGTCCGGCTGGAGGACGGCGACGGGCGCCCGCTCGGCATCGCCGCGACGCTGATCGACATCACCGCCCAGGAGGAGGCCCGGCTGGAGGCGGAGGCCGGCCGCCGCCACCTCGCCCTGGTCAACGAGGCGAACTCCAAGATCGGCACCACGCTGGACCTGGAGCGCACCGCCCAGGAACTAGCCGACGTCGCCGTGCCCGACCTCGCGGACGCGGTCACCGTCGACGTCCTGGAAGCCCTGTCCACCGACGGCGAGCCGGGCCCGGGCCTGATGGGCGGTGCCGCGCTGCGCCGGCTGGGCAAGGCACCCCTGACCGGGTCGCCCGTCACGGCCGTCCTCGCCCCGCTCGGCCGCACCATGACCTTCCCCACCCACGCCCCCTACACCCAGGTCCTCACCGACCGCCAGCCGTTCGTGATCGCCGAGCTCGACGAGGCGGCCGTCGCGCCCGCGGCCCGCCATTCCTCCGCCCCCGCGGAGGTCCTGAGGCTGGGCGTGCACTCGTTCCTGATGACCCCGCTGCTGGCCCGCGGCGTGGTGCTGGGCGTGGCCACCTTCTACCGCACCCGGCCCGTCGGCCCCTTCACCGGCGACGAGGTCGCCCTGGCCGGCGAACTGGCCGCCCGGGCCGCCGTGTGCGTGGACAACGCCCGCCTCTACCACCGCGAGCACGACACCGCCGCCGTCCTGCAGCGCAGCATGCTGCCCCAGCACATCTCCCCGCCGCCCGGCATCGAGGTGGCCCACCGGTATCTGCCGGCGAGCGACGTCAACGAGGTCGGCGGCGACTGGTACGACGTCACGCCGCTGGACGACGGCCGGGCCGCGCTCGTCATCGGCGACGTCATGGGCCACGGCACGGCGGCCGCGGCGGTGATGGGACGCCTGTCCGCCAGCGTCCGGGCCCTCGCCCGCCTCGACCTCGCCCCGGAGGACCTGCTGCTCCAGCTGGAGGCGGCCCTGGCCGACCTCGCCGAGCCGATGCTCGCGACCTTCCTCTACGTCGTCGTCGATCCGGCGACCGGCCGGTGCCGGATCACCCGCGCCGGCCACCCGCCACCGGTCGCGGTCACGCCCGACGGCACCGTCCGCCTCCTCGACGTACCGCCGGGCCTGCCGCTCGGTGTCGGCGGCAGCCGGTTCACCACCACCGACGTCACCCTGCCCCCGGGCAGCCTCCTCGTCCTGTACACCGACGGGCTGGTCGAGGCGCGCGGCAGCGACATCGACGAGCGGCTCGCCGAGCTGACCCACCTGCTCGCCCAGCCGGTCCCGTCCCTGCCCGCCCTGTGCGACACCCTCATCAGCCACCTCGTCCCGACCTCCGCCGACGACGACATCGCCCTGCTGATCGCCCGCATCACCGGTACGGGTCCCTGACGCCGGGCCACTTGTGTCGGTGGGGCTGTGCATACTGCTGGGCATGGACCTCCCGCTCGCCCGGCGCGTACACCTGCTGCTCACCGTGGTGTTGGTGACGTGGGCGGCCCTGCTGGGAGGGGGCCTGGGGCTGCTGCTGGCCGGGCGCGTGATGGCCGTGGTCGTCGCGGGCGCGGCGGGGCTGGGCGCGGGGGCCGGGGCGTTCATCGCCCGCCGCCACGTCATGGCCCCCTTCCGGGCGGAGAGCCGGGCCGACAGCTCCGACAGGGCCGCCGTGGCGGACCGGGCCGAGGGGTACGCCGTGGCCGACGGGTACGCGGAAGGGCTGGCCCATGCCGTCCTGGTGGGCATCGCGACGTACCAGGCCGCGGTCTTCCCGGTGACCCCGTACGGCGTCACCGACGAGGAACGCGAGGCCCGCCGCACCGTCGCGTACCGCGTCGCCGCCCACGACGGCCTGCCGCACGCGATACGCGCCACGGCGGCCGCCGCCCTGGAGGCCGTCGACGAGGGCCTGGACGCCGAGTACGCCCGGGCCGCGCTGACCGCCCTGTCGGCAGCGGTCCACGCCCACCGCACCACGGGCTGACCGGGGCGCCGTCCCGGGTGCCGCGAGGACGCGTCAGCCGGACGCGTCAGCCGGACGCGGCACCCCGGCGGGGGCCCTCTTGCGGGGAAGGCGGTCCAACCGGTTCGGTGATCCGGATCAGCCCACGCAGCGGACGGAAGGCGGCCACGGATGGCGGAGACGACCGGGATCGGCACGGGAGAGCGCGCGCAGCCCCGTCCGCGGAAAGCGAGTTGGCGGCTCATCGGGCCCGGCATCGTCGTCGCGGCGACCGGTGTCGGCGCCGGGGATCTGGTCGCCACCCTCATCGCCGGCAGCAAGTACGGCTACACCCTGCTGTGGGCGGCGGTGATCGGCTGCCTGGTGAAGATCTCGCTCGCCGAGGCCGCCGGCCGCTGGCACCTGGCCACCGGCCGGACCCTGTTCGACGGCTGGCGCAGCCTCGGCGCGTGGACCACCGTCTATTTCACCGGATACGTCGTCGTCTGGGGCTTCGTCTACGGCGCCGCCGCGATGTCCTCCAGCGCCCTCCCGCTCGCCGCGCTCTTCCCGGACGCGATGGACCTCAAGATCTGGGCCGTGCTGTGCGGCCTGGTCGGCCTCGTGTTCGTGTGGTTCAACCGCTACGCCGTCTTCGAGAAGGTGATGACGGTCCTGGTCGGCGTGATGTTCGTGGTCACCGTCTACCTCGCGGTCCGCGTCACGCCCCGTCTCGGCGAGGCCCTCGCCGGCCTCGTACCCGTCCTGCCGGACGGCTCGCTCGTCTACACCCTCGGCCTGGTCGGCGGTGTCGGCGGCACCATCACGCTGGCGGCGTACGGCTACTGGGTCAACGCCAAGGGCTGGACCGACGCCGGCTGGATGAAGGTGATGCGGCTCGACAACCGCGTCGCCTACATCACCACCGGAATCTTCGTCGTCGCCATGCTCTTCGTCGGCGCCGAACTGCTGCACTCGTCCGGGGTGGCGCTCGCGAAGGGCGACAAGGGCCTGCTCGACCTCGGCGACATCCTCGCGGACCGCTACGGGGGCGCCACCGCCAAGCTGTTCCTGGTGGGCTTCTTCGCCACGTCCTTCACCTCGCTGATCGGGGTCTGGCACGGGGTGAGCCTGATGTTCGCCGACTTCGTGGCGAAGTACCGGCCGTCCCTCGTCCCGGCCGGCACGAGCCGGGAGCGGTCGCTGCCGTTCCGGGCGTACCTGCTCTGGCTCACCTTCCCGCCCATCAGCCTGCTGTACCTGGACCAGCCGTTCGGGCTGGTCGTCGTGTACGGGGTCATCGGCGCGTTCTTCATGCCGTTCCTGGCCCTGACCCTGCTGTGGCTGCTCAACTCCGCCCGGACTCCGGCCGAGTGGCGCAACGGCCGGCTGAGCAACGCGATGCTGGCCGCCGCCGGACTGCTGTTCGTGGTGCTGTGCGTGCAGCAGGTGCGGGAGCTTCCCTGGTAGCGCGCCCGGTCCCGGCCCGTTGCGGACGGCCCCGGTTCGGTCCCGGCCGGTCCCGGACGATCCCGGTTCGGTCCCGGCCGGTCCCGGACGATCCCGGCCGGGACCGAACCGGGACCGGACGCACCGGCGTGTGGCGGGTTCAGTCGTCCACGGCGTCCAGCACGGCACCGAGGTCCACGAACTTGAAGCCGGTGGCGGTGCGCGGGCCGTCCTCGGGGCTGTCGTGGCCGTCCTGGACCACGAGCAGGCCGCGGGGGAAGGCGCGGCCCAGGGGCTGGTTCAGGGCCGCGGCACCGTCGCACTCCTCCGCGCCGTCGAGGTCCCGGGAGCGCGCGGTGATCCGCACCCCGCCCTCGTACTCGTTGTCGTCCTCGCGCTCCCGGTCGTAGAAGGCGAAGGTGTTGTCGCCCTGGCTGGAGACCATGAGGTAGCCGTCGCCGTCCTTCTCCTCGACGATCGTCAGCCCCTCCACGTCCGCGGACAGCCGCCGGCCGCCGAAGCCCGGGTCGGCCCCCGGCGTGCACTCCTCGCTCTCCTCGTCGTACACGGCCGGGACACCGTACTCGCGGACCCGGTCCACCAGCACCGGCGCCGAGGTCAGATCGGCCCGCATCCGCCAGATGCCGACGTCCTCCTGGCCGGCGTAGAGCGTGCCGTCGGCGGCGTCGACGACCATGCCCTCGACCTGGGGCCGCTCGCCCGGATCGCCGCACGGGGTCCAGGAGGAGCCGTCGGGCAGGCGGAAGGAGGAGGGCAGGTCCAGGGTGCGCACCAGGCGGTAGCCGACCGTTCCGCCGGGGGCGGCGGTCAGTTCGAGCAGCGCGATCCTCGTCTCGTGGCGGCGGCTGACCAGGGCGTAGGAGCGGCCGGTGGACCGGTCCGTCCAGGTCGCCAGGCCGTACGCGGTGCGCTGGTCGTTGATCTCCTCCTGCGTGGCGGAGAAGACCGGGGGAGCGGTCGGGGCCGTGACGTCGGTCAGGGGGCCGCCGGGGCGCTCGCGGTCGATGCGGTAGAAGCGCAGCCGGTCGTTCCCGCGGTCGGTGACCACCGCGAGGTCGGCCCGGCCGGTGGACAGCCGCATCCGGTGGACCAGATCGACGTTGTTGAACCGCCCGGGGGCGTCCTCGGGCCCCGGCCCGCTCGGCGCGGGCAGCGCCTGCACCTGTCGCGCGGCGAGGTCGTAGACCCGCAGCCCGCCCTCCTTGGCCGTGGCGACGACCAGGCTCCGGTCGGGGTCGGCGGCGTTGCGCCAGATGGCGGGGTCGTCGGCGTTGGCGTCGCCCCCCTCCTCGTCGTCGAACAGCGTGTCGGTCTCCGCCACCGGGGTGACGGCGGGCAGCGGGTCGCCCGCACGGTCAGCGGCAGCGGCGGCAGATGCGGCGGCAGATGCGGGGGCGGCCGAGGTGAGGCCGGCGAGGACGGCGAGGGCCGCGGTCAGGGCGAGCGCGGCCGCGGCGGGGCGGGTGGAGCGGGCGGAGCGGTGGGGACGACGAGGGTCCACGAGGGGTCTCCAACGGGTTGGTCGGACGCGTACGAGGAGATGGCGGCTGAAGACTGGAGCCCAAGTGTGAAGGACGCGCCCTCGGCGGGCGACGGACAGCCGTGCATGACATGAACGCGACGTGTCATGGGTGAAGAGGGCGGAGAGGGCGGAGAGTGGGACGTCGCGGCGCGGGTGACCGGCGTCCCGGTGATCGGCGAGGCCCGCCCCGGGGCCGGCGGACTGCGCGTGCCGATGGAGCGGAGCTGAGCTGAGCGGGGACGGCTCGGCCGCCGCGCAACGCCGCGCCTGCGGCCGGCCGGTCCGATAATCGGTGGGGCGTTGGTCGCGTCATCCGGCACAATGCCCGCGATGATCTCCACTGCCGAAGAGCTGCTCGCCGCCCTCGAACCCCTGCCGCACGCCGCCCGGCTCCGGTTCACCGCCGTCACCGCGCACCGGCTCGCCGCCCGGGGCGCACTACGGCCCCTGCTCACCGCTCTGGACGCACTCGGCCCGTACGAGCGCCGCCTCGCCGCCCTGGCCGCCCTGACCGCCGGGGAGCTCGGGCACCTGGCGGCCCGGCTCGCCGACCCCGACCCGGTGGTCCGCCGGTACGCGCTGCGCGGCGCCCGGCGTCTGCCCGTCCCGGACGCTGCCGTCGAGGCCGCGTACGACGACGCGCCCGCCGTGGTCCGGGCAGACCTGGCACGGCTGTTGCGCGACGGGCGGCGGCCCGGACTCACCGAGCGGCTGGTGCTCCGGGTGCGCACCGAGTACGGCGACCGGGACGCGGCCCGCCTGCTGCCGGGCTGCTCGCCGGAGTTCACCGCGCGGCTGCTGCCCGAACTCGCCGGGGCGCTCGCGTTCGAGGACTGGAGCACGCTGGCCGTCCGCCGTCCCGTCGCCGTCCTCGACCACGCGGAACGCGAACTCGCCGACCTGCCCGACCGGTTGCGCGCCCGCTGGTGGAGTCGGCACGCCACGGCGATCGCCGCCGCCCTGCCCGCCGCGCCGGGGCGGGTACTGGACCTGCTGGAGCGCCACGGCCCGGACGACCTGCCCGGACCGGTGCACGACCGGCTGGGCGACCTCGTCGCGGCGGACGCCGAGCGCGTCGCGCGCTGGCTCGCCGAGCCCCGCCGGCGGGCCTCGCGGTGGGAACGGACACCCGGCCGGGCGGTCATGCGGCAGCTGGCGGCGGCAGATCCGCCGTCCCTGCCCGGGCTCGGGGCACGGTGGTTCCACCGGAACGCCTTCAAGGTCCTGCTGCGGACGGTGCCACCGGCGAGGCGCCCCGGCTTCTTGGACGCCGTCGTCGCCGCGGCCGGTCCGCACAGCAACGTCGGCGCGCACGCAGGGGTGCTCGCCCTGCTGCCGGCCGCCGAGCGGCAGGCCCGGGCCCGGGCCGAGGTCGAGGCCCTGCGCGCCGAACGCGGCACGGGCTGGGAACTCTGGGGCCTGCTCGCCCTGCTGCCGCCCGCCGAGGCCCGCCCCGAACTCCTGGCCGCCCTCGGTACCGGTGACGCCGACGACCGCGGGAGGCTCTGGGAGCTGCTGGCCGACAACGCCGGCCACACGCGTGACCCGCAGGAGGTGGCGGAGGTCCTCGCGCTGGCCGCCCGCCGGCTGACCAACGAGCGCGACCCCGTACGCGGGCAGGCACTGTCCGCCTTCACCGACCTGCCGGCACCGCTGCTGGCGGCGGCCCTCGGGACACGCGCATCTGCCGCCCCCGCCGCCCCCTCCGCCTCCGCGTCCAGCGCGCGGACCGCGCCCACTGAGCCCGCGGCGCCGACCGCGTCCGCCGTGCCGACTGCGCCGACTGCCTCCGCCGTGCCGACGGCGTCCACTGAGCCCGCGGCGCCGACTGCGCCTGCCGCGCCGACCGCGCCGACTGCGCCGACGGCGTCCGCCGTGCCGACTGCGTCCACTGCGTCCGCCGTGCCTTCCGCGCCGACTGCGTCCACCGCGCCGACGGCGTCCACCGCGTCCGGCGCGTCCACTGCATCCATCGTGCCTGCAGCGCCGATTGCGCCTGCCGCGCCGACGGCGTCCACCGCGTCCGGCGCGTCCACTGCATCCATCGTGCCTGCCGCGCCGATTGCGCCTGCCGCGCCGACTGCGTCCACTGCGTCCACTGCGTCCGCCGTGCCTTCCGCGCCGACTGCGTCCACCGCGCCGACTGCGTCCGCCGCGTCCGGCGCGTTCACTGCATCCATCGTGCCTGCTGCGCCGATTGCGCCTGCCGCGCCGACTGCGTCCACCGCGCCCACTGCATCCACCGTGTCTGCCGCGCCGATTGCGCCGACCGCGTCCGCCGCGTCCGCCGCGTTCACTGCATCCATCGTGCCTGCCGCGCCGACTGCGTCCACCGCGCCGACTGCGTCCGCCGCGTCCGCCGCGTTCACTGCATCCATCGTGCCTGCCGCGCCGACTGCGTCCACCGCGCCCACTGCATCCACCGTGTCTGCCGCGCCGATTGCGCCGACCGCGTCCGCCGCGTCCGCCGCGTCCACTGCATCCATCGTGCCTGCCGCGCCGATTGCGCCCGCCGCGCCCATTCCGTCCACTGCGCCCGCCGCGTCCTCCGCGCCCACGATGCCTTCCGCGCCCACGGTGTCCTCCGCGTCCACTGTGCCCACCGCGCCCACCGCGTCTGCCCCGCCCACCGCGTCCTCCGCCTTCGCGTCCGCCGCGCCGACCGCGTCCACGGCGCGGACCGCATCCACTGAGCCCGCGGCGCCGACTGCGTCCGCCGCGTCCGCCGGCGCCCGGACCGGGGCCGCATCCCTGGAGCGGCTGTGCCTGGATGCCCTGCGGGCCCGGGACTGCTCGTCCGGGACCCGGGACACGGTCCGGAGCCTGGCCGCGACCCTGCTCGCCGCCGCGGGCACCGCGGACGCACCTGTCGGCCCGGCCCCGGATGCCGGCGCCGGCCGTGCCGCCGCCCTGCGGACCGCCGTACGCATTGTCGACGCGCTGACCGCGCACACCGGCACGGTGGACCTCGGCCGTCCGGGCAGCATGCCGCGCGGCAGCGGCGTACGCGCCGTGCTCGACGCACTCGGCCCGTGGCTGGACCGGGCCGCCGCCCGCGGGGACGTCACGCCCCTGCTTGCACTTCTCACGTCCTACGGACACCGCGCGTACCGGATCCCCGAACTCCAGGACCGCTTCGAACAGGCCCTGCGCACCTGCCCGGACGGGGTTTTCGGCCAGCTCGCCGCGGCCTGGCTGGCCGACCCCGCGACCCGCGGCGACCGCGTGGCCGAGCTGCTGGTGCGGGAGCCCTCGGCGGTCTTCCTGCCCGAGGTGCTCGCCGTACTCGCCGCGGAGCGCACCGACCTGCTGGACCGCGCGCTGCCCGAAACCCCGCCCCCAGGCGGTCGGTTCCCGGTGGCCGGCACGCCCCGGCCGCTGTCCCCCTTCCGGTACGCCGACCGGTGGCTGCCCCGGCAGCAGGAGGCGGCGGTCCGGCTGGCCGCGGCTGTCGTCGCCGATCCCGGCCGGGGCCTCGGCGAACGTGCCGCCCTGCTCCGTGCGGTGGCCCCGGTGCCGGAGCACGGGCGGGCCCTGCTCCAGCGGTACACCGCCACCGCGTCGGCCGAAGCCGGGCCCGAGGACCCGGCGGGGTCCGCGGCCGGCGCAGCCGAGCCCGGTCCGACGGCAGCTCCGACGGGAGCGATGACCGCAGCTCCGACGGGAGCGATGACGCCGGCCCTGACGGAAGCGGCTCTGGACGCGGCCGCGCACACGGACGACCCGGCCTCGGTCCTCGCCACCCTGCTCGACCACGCCGGAGACGACCGGGCCGCGGCCGCCTGGTCCGCCGCCGGCCGCGCCGCCGCACACGCCCGGCCCAGCCGGGTCGCGGCCCTGCTCCGTGACGTCCTGACCCGCGAGAGGGGGGTGAAGGTCACCGTCCGGAAGGAGGCCGCCCGGCTCGCCGCCCGCCACCTGCCCCCGGGCGCCGCCACCGCGCTCCTGTCCACGGTGGGCCGCACCCCGGCCGTCCATCCGGACGTGCGCGCCACCGTCGTCGGTCTGGCCGCGACGCTGCTGCCGGCCGAGGAGATGTGGGCCCTGCTGGAGTCCGCGGTCACCGACGGGCCGGATGTCGCCCGGCGCGCGCTCCTGGACCTGTACCCGGCGGATCTGGCCCCGGCCCACCGGTCCCGGTACGGGGAGCTCGTCGCCCGCCTTCCCTTCGTGGCCGAGGAACATGTGGCGGACTTTGCCCTGTCCAACCTCCCCCACTGGGCGCGGTACACGCCCGCGGCCGGCAGGGCGCTGGCGGACGTCTACACCGACCTCGCCTCGCCCCTGACCACCTGGCGGTCGAGATCCGCTCTGACGGAGCTGGCCCAGTCCAAACTGCCCCACCCGATCGGCGGGGTGGAGCCCGGCAGCCTCATGCACGGCGTCGTGGACCGGCTCCTGGCGCTCGTCGCGGCCGGTGAACCGGAGGGCGGCGGGCAGGGCGGGGACCTGCCGGCACGCCGTCGTCTGCACTCCCTCTGCGACTCGCAGTTCCAGGACCCCCGGATGTGCGCGGTCCTGGCCCGGCGGCTGGCGGCCGAACCGGCCGTGAACGCCATCCGTACCGCCCTCCTCGTCCGGGCGGTCGACCTGGAGGCGGCCGAGCCCGAACTGCTGCTCGCGCTCCGCGAGCTGGCCGCTGCGGTCGAGGGCCGCCCCGTCCGCGCGGCCCGGGTGGCCGAGGAGCTGGAGGCGGCACACCGCTACGGCGGCCCGCTCGCCGACCCCGCCCCGGTCCTCGCCGCGGTCCGCGTCCTGGGCGGGGACGGCGGTCTCGTGGAAGGCCTTCTCGCCAACGGCCTCGTCACGGCCCTCGGTTCCCGCCAGAACTGGCCGGAACCCTGCCGCGCCGCCGTCGTCGAACTACGCCGCCACCTGGAACCGGAGGTCCGGGAAGCGGCGTACGCCACAGTGCTGGGCGGACACTGAACATCCCGCTCCGCACGGGGGAATTCTCAGGTCCGGATGTTGTGGAGATTGCGTCGGTGCTCCCTGCGGCCGTTGCCCACTGCGGCCGGCCGCGGTGTGGTTCTGCTTCCGCTCACAACCGCCGGACAGCCGTTGGATTGCCTACGAGGTGGACTTGGGCTTCCACAGGGTCAACTGGGCCTTGTAGCCAGGGACCAGTTTGTCGCCTGTGTTCTTGTCCACGTAGAACGCGACTTCGGTGATCTTCAACATCGCGAGATTGTCGGCGCTCGTCATCATGCACAGCATGTCGCCTTCGGAGATGAGGGCGCCCTCGCCGTGGAGTTGCCAGGCATCGAGGCTGCGCGACAGCTCATGTCCCTTGATGCCGGCATGGCACTGCTCTGCGGTGGGGCCCTCGCTCTTGCCGACTCCGGAGTAGGGGAAGACGAGCCGGTCGCCCTTGACCGAGGTGCTGATGTCGTCGATGGAGCTCTTGCGATCCTTCACGGCGACGTTCTTGTCGAGGTCGAAGTAGTTGTGCCTGTGACCGTCCGGCGGGAGCCCGATGGAGAACTCGCCACCCGCCTCCTTCAGGAGCTCGAACTTCGGCGCCGTGGACTCCGCAGAGCTGGGGCCGCCGCCCCGGGTGTTCTTCCCGTCTCCACCTTGGGTGGCTGCCCAGATGCCGCCCGCGATCAGGGTCACGGCCGCTGCGGCCGCGCCGACGAGCAGCGGCACCCGGCGGCGCGCCGGGGGATTGGGGGCCGAGGGTGTTGCGTCCGCGTGCGGCTGGACGGGCCGCGGCGGCGCGGCCTGGGTGGGGGCGTACGCCGGGGCGCCCTGCTGCTGGGGCGCCGCCTGGGTGGGTACGTACGTGGCGGGGTGCGGCGGCTGGGTGTGCGGGGGTGCCGGTTTGCTCAGCGTCAGGGCGGGGGACTCCGCCGGGGGCTGCTGGGGCTGCTGGGGCTGCTGGGGCTGCTGAGCGAGTTGCTCGCGGCGGGCGATCTCGCCGGCGAGAGGCGCCGGCAGCCAGCCGGTGAAGTCGCGAAGCGAGCGTGCAGAGGCGCGCTGGCACCATTCGGAGAGGGCGGCGGGGGTGGGGCGGGCGGCCGGGTCTGCCGCGAGGCAGACCTCGAGGAGCGGCCGGAGGTGGTCGGGGTAGCCGCTCAGGTCCGGAGGCTGCTGGCTGGTGTTGGCGATCTGCGCGGCGATGGAGAGGCCGGCTCCGTCGCCATAGGGGTGGCGGCCGGTGGCGACCATGGCTGCGATGAGGCCGAGGGCGAAGATGTCGGTGGCCGGGGTGACCTTCTGTCCCAATGCGTGCTCGGGGGACATGTACTGCGGGGTGCCGATGAAGCCACCGGTCCGGGTCAGCTGGGTGGTGTCGGTGGCGCGGGCGATGCCGAAGTCGATCACCCAGGGGCCCTGGGAGCTGAGCAGGATGTTGCTGGGCTTGAGGTCGCGGTGGATGACGGAGGCGGCGTGCACGATGCCCAGAGCGTGGGCGGTGCAGCCGATGAGCTGCAGAGCCGCGGGCAACGGCAGCGGCCCGAAGAGGGCGAGAACGTCATCCAGGGCGAGCCCGGGGACGTACGCGGAGGCGATCCAGGGCTGGTCCCCGTTCATGTCGTGATCGACGACCGGCACGATGTGGTACCCGGAGACACGGCGGGCGGCTTGCACCTCGGCCTCGAAACGGGCGCGGAAGTCCGGGTTCTGGGCGAACTCGCGGCGGATCAGCTTCAGCGCGACAGGCTGGTTGCCGCGGGTGTGGGTGAGGTAGACCGCGCCCATGCCACCCTCACCGATCTTGGCGACCAGCCGGTACCCGGAGACCTCCCGCGGGTCCTCAGGCCCCAGTGGTTTCAGAACAGGCTGATCGACGCGGTTCATCATGGTCCCCCTTGGTCGGCCGGCGATGGGCTGCATGTTAGCGACGGAATGCCCAGGCCATGCCGCGCGCCGGCGGCGACAACCGCGTCCTCTTCGAGGGGCCATGGCCCGTACCAGGACGTGACCTTGAGCACTTCAAGCCGTTCTGGCTCCGCCTCGGTGGTGCGGCCATGCCGAGTGCTGAAGGGGCCCCGAGCAGGCCAGCAGGTCGGAAAGCGCTCACGGTCAAGACCTGGGTCCACGGGGAGGAGAAGCTGGTCGTCGAGGCGCCGGCGGGCGAAGCGATCAGGTGGGTCATCCGGCCCGGTGACCGATGTGGCCCGGCCGCATCCGACGACTCCCGTCCGTCCGACGACTCCCGTCCGTCCGACGACTCTCGTCCGTCCGCGGCCGGGTGCCGAAGCTACCGGCCGGTGCCGAACGGCCGGTCGCGGCGGGCGTCGTGCAGCGCCGTGCCGGGCACCTCAAGGGCCGCGACCCGTCTGTGACCGCCGACAAGCTCGACAAGGCCTGGGTGGAAGGGGCAACGGTTGTGTACATCGGCAAGGCCGCGGGCCAGGACGGGCTGAATCAGCGGCTTGCCGATTACAGCCGCCACGGCGCCGGTCACCTGGCCGGCCACTGGGGCAGACGCTACATCTGGCAGCTGGCCGACTCGGACGCGCTGCTCGTTGCCTGGCGGCCGATGACCGAGGACGACGCGGGTGAGGCCGAGCGGGACCTGCTGCACGTGCACCAGGCGTTACGTAGCGGAAGGCGTGCGCAGCGGTGTGCGGCCAACCTCGATGGCTTCTGCCGCCTCCTTCTCGTCGTAGGTGAAGGTTCCTTCGCCGTGGCAGTCGTCGCACTTGTCCCAGACGAGCTCGGGTTCATCGTCGTCGGTGCCCCGAATGACTTGTACAGACCCGTCGCCGTCGCATTCGTAGCAGGTGAACTCGTACTCGCCGGGTACCAGTTCCATCGCGTTGTCCCTTCCCAGGAGCGTGTGTGGACTGCGATCCTAGCCATCCGCTGAGGTAGATCGTCACAGGGCGTACAGACGCACGATCTGGCGCCGATGTTCCTCAAGTCCCGATCCCTACGGGCCGATGGGTTGCCGTCCCCGAGATCGCCCGCAAGCTCGTCATCACCTCAGACAAGAGCCAGGGCAAGCGACCCTCGGCCGCCACCGTCCACCGCATCCTCGCCGAGGACGCCGACAGCAGCGAGGCCGACGCCGCGACGCGGCCGCGCTCGACCGCCTCACCGGCCGCCGCCCGGGCGCACTCCGCGCGGTCTGACGGCGGCCGGGTGCCTGTGCGGCCGGGCCCGTCTGTGGGGTCGGTCAGCCGACCCAGGCTCCGGTCATGGCGAGGACGGCGGAGCCGTCGAGGTCGGCCAGCTTGGCGCCGGTGAAGGTACGGGCCCAGTCGGTGGTCTGGATGCGGAAGGCGGGGCTGTCGGCGGTGAGGGCTTCCATGACCGCCTCGGCCGCGCCGGCCGGGGTCTGGGCGCCGTCCATGAACTGGCCCACGACGACGTCGATGTAGCTGCGCATCGCGTCGGCGTACGGTCCGGCGGCGGCGATCTCGGCCTCGATGTCCAGCCCGATGTTGGTGACGAACTCGGTGGCCACCGCGCCGGGCTCGATGACGGACACGCTCACGCCCACGGTCCGGGCGACCGGCGCCAGGCTCTCCATGTAGCCCTCGACGGCGAACTTCGCCGCGCAGTACGCCTCGTTGAAGGGCTGGCCGACGACGCCGCCGACGCTGGTGACGGTGATCAGTCGGCCGCCGGTGGCCCGCAGATGGGGGAGTGCGGCCTTGGAGACGTTCAGCACGCCGAAGAAGTTGACCTCCATGACCTCGCGGACGTCGGCGACGGAGTCGTTCTCCAGGGTGCCGACGTGGCCGGCGCCCGCGTTGTTGACCACCGCGTCCAGGCGGCCGTAGTCGGCGATCACGCCGTCGACGGCGGCGGCGACGGAGGCCTCGTCGACGACGTCGAGCTGCCGGATGTCGAGCTCGACGCCGGCCTCGGCGGCTGCCTTGCGCAGCGCGTCGGCGCGGCTGGGGTCACGGAGGGTGGCGACGGTGTTCCAGCCGGCCCGGGCGGCGGCGACGGCGGCGGCCAGGCCGATGCCGGAGGAGGTGCCGGTGATGAGGACGGTGCGGGGGGTGCTGGTGGAGGACATGAGGGTGCCTTTCGGGGAGCGCATTTATGTGCGTGCACACACATCATAGGTTTGTGTGTGTGCGCACGCAATCCCTAGACTTCCTTCCATGACACCCAAGGCGAAGAAGCTCACGCAGGCCGACATGCCGGAGGCGGACTTCGCCTTCTACGGTCTGGTCTGGGCCGGCACCACCCTCACCGAGCGCGTCGACCGGGCCCTGACCAAGGCGCACGACCTCCCCGTGTCGTGGTTCGAGGTCATGCTGTGGCTGGCCACCAGCCCCGAACCGGTGCCCGCCTCCGTCCTCGGCAACAGCACGATGCTCAGCCGGAGCCAGGTCTCCCGGGTCGTGGACGCCCTCCAGGGCCGCGGCCTGGTGGCCCGTACCCCCTCGGCGCGCGACGCCCGGTCGGTCGAGGTCTCCCTCACCGAGGAGGGGCGCCGGGTCTTCGCCGAGGCCGACGCCACCCGCCGCGAGGCACTGGCCCCGGTCTTCACCGACCTCCTCGACGCGCAGGACCTGGCGGCGCTCGGCGCGGTGTGGCGCAAGCTGAAGGCCGTGAAGGGGAAGGTGGCCGCGCCGTGACGGGCGGGTAGGAGTCCCGGCGCCGGGTCCCCGTCGCAGCTCCCTCGCGGCCCACTCGCAGTCCATCCGCAGTCCACCCGCAGTCCATTCGTACGTCGGCCGGAAAGGCGGAACGCGCATGACCCCTTCGGAGGAGGGCCGCGTCGGAGGCCCGGACGCGGAACACCCGCCCGGCGAGGGCTCGGGCTGGCGGCACCTGGACACGCGGCTGCTGCACCAGGGGGACTTCCTGACCCTGTGCCAGGACCGGGTGGTCCGGCCGGACGGTGCGGCCGGGACGTACGACCACGTGGTCACGGCGGACGCGGCCCGCGTCGTCGCGCTCGACGGGGACGGGCGCATCGCGCTCGTCGAGGACGGCTTCTACCTGCTGGGGCGGCGGGTGCTCCACCTGCCCGGCGGTGGCATCGAGGCGGGCGAGCCGCCGGAGGAAGCCGCCCGCCGCGAGTGCGCGGAGGAGATCGGCAGGCGGCCCGGGCATGTGCAGCTGCTGACGGTCCTCCACCCGCTGCCGGGCAGTACGGCCGCCGCGACCCACGTCTTCCTCGCCACCGGCCTGACCCCGGACCGCCGCGCGGCCCGGGACGCGACCGAGGCCGCCATGACGGTCCACTGGACACCGGTGGAGGAGGCGGTGCAGGCCGCGGTCTCCGGGCGGATCACGGAGGCCGGCAGCGTCGTCGGCCTACTGCTGGCCGCCCGACTCCTCCCAGGCGCCCCGTGACCCCGCTCGCGGCCCCGCCTGTGGCCCCGTCTGCGGCCCGACCTGCGGCCCCGCCCGCTGCCGGTGTTGCGGCGTACGGGCGCAGCCGGGGCGGGGTCGGGGCGGGGCCGGGCCGGGGATGGTGACCAGTCCGGGCGGTCGCCCGTACGGTCACCCGATGGTCACCCGACGCGCGCGGCGATGACCCGCGCGCACGCCAGTGACTCGGTCCGCGTGGTGTCCACCTCCAGGTCGTAGACCACGCCCCGGTGTACCGCCTCCGCCTGCGCCGCGGCCATCCCCGCGACCCGGTCGCCGCGGGCGGTCTCCCGGCCGGCCGCGACCGTGCCGTCGCAGCGGACCCCCACCCACAGCACGTCCAGGCCGTCCAGGGCCTCGCGCCAGCGCTGCTGGGACGCCGCGCCGCCGAGGAAGACCTCGTCGACGATGACCCGGGCGCCCGCCCGGACCATCGCGGCGACGCCCTTGCTCCACGCCGCGTCCAGCTTCCGGAACTCCGGCCCGACGCTCACGCCGCCGTCCGCGGCGAACTCGATGCCGGCGTCCGACGCCTGCAGGGACGCGGGCATCGCATCGACCAGGGTGTCGGCCCCGAGGGCCAGCCAGGGGTCCGGCAGGACGGCCTGCAGACACCGGGCGATGCCGGACTTGCCCGAACTGGATCCGCCGTTCAATACGATCACTTGAGTGGTCACCGCGTCACCGTAGAGGCGCTTCCCGCCGGAGCCCAACCCTTTTCGGGCTCGTCGGGCTCACCGGGCTCAGTCGTGCGGGGCCTCGCCGCTGACCCGGTGGTCGGCATGGCTGAGTGCCTCCAGGACCAGGCGCCGCAGGTGCCCGTCGGCCAGCCGGTAGTGCACGTGCCGGCCTTCGCGGCGGGTCTCGACCAGTCCGGACAGCCGAAGCTTCGCCAGATGCTGGCTGACGCCCGTCCGTGAGGCCGCGCACTGCTCGGCGAGCGTGCCGACGTCCGCCTCGCCCTGCGCCAGCAGCCACAGCAGGTGCAGCCGCGTCGGGTCGGCGAGCAGGCCGAAGACCGAGGCGGCCTCCGTCAGCCGGGTCCCGTCGACCGCGTGCTGATGCGCAGACGTGGCAAGTGATGAGGATTCGCTGACCGGCATGACCCCAGCGTAGGGCGGCTCCACGTCCGACAGGCGCTACACACCATCATGTGCATGCATGCGCACACGTGGGTATCGTTGAGGCGTGGCCCCGGACGCCCCTCCCGAAGGGACACCCCCGCATGCTCTCGGTCCTGCGCAACCGCACCTACCGGCACCTCTTCGCCGCCCAGGTCGTCGCCCTGACCGGCACGGGCCTGGCCACCGTCGCCCTCGGACTGCTCGCCTACGACATCGCGGGCGCCAGGGCCGGATCGGTCCTCGGCACCGCGCTGGCGATCAAGATGGTGGCGTACGTGGTCGTCGCCCCGGCCGTCGGCGCATTCGCGGGCCGCGTCCCGCGCCGCACCCTGATGACCGCCGCCGACCTGATCCGGGCGGCGGTGGCCCTGGCCCTGCCGTTCGTGGACCAGGTCTGGCAGGTCTACGCCCTCATCCTCGCCCTCCAGGCGGCCTCGGCAGCCTTCACCCCGGCCTTCCAGGCCGCCATCCCCGACGTGCTGCCCGAGGAGCGCGACTACACCCGGGCCCTGTCCATGTCCCGGCTCGCCTATGACCTGGAGAGCCTGTTCAGCCCGGCCCTGGCCGCAGCCCTGCTCACCGTCATGAGCTACAACTGGCTGTTCCTCGGCACGGTCGCGGGATTCGCCGGCTCCGCGGCGCTGGTCCTGTCCGCCGCCCTGCCGCGACCGGTGCCGGCGGCACGTCGCGCGGGCGCGGTGTACGCCAAGGCCGCCGCGGGCACCCGGCTGTTCTTCGCCGCCCCGCAGCTACGGGCCCTGATGCTGCTCAACCTCGCCGTGGCCGCGGCCGGCGCCCTGGTCACCGTCAACACCGTCGTCTACGTCCGCGACCACCTCGGCCGCGCCACCTCGGACGTCGCCCTCGCCCTCGGCGCGTACGGGGCCGGCTCCATGGCCGTCGCCCTGCTCCTGCCCCGGGTCCTGGACAGGGCCTCCGACCGTACGGTGATGCTGCGCGGCGCGCTCGCCCTGGCGGTGGTGTTCGCCGCGGCGGGCGGCATGACCGCGGCCGCCTCGGGCGGGTGGCGCTGGCCCGCACTGCTGGCGGCATGGGCGGGGTTCGGGGCGGCCGGCTCCATGGTGCTCACCCCCACCGGCCGCCTCATCCGCCGCGCGGCCCCGCCCGAGGAACGCACCGAGGCCTTCGCCGCCCAGTTCTCGCTGTCCCACGCCTGCTGGCTGCTGACCTATCCGCTGGCCGGCTGGGTGGGCGCCACCGCCGGCCTGACGGCCGCGGTCGTCGCCCTCGGCGCGATCGCCGCCGGCTCGGCGGTCGCGGCCGTCCGCCTGTGGCGCCCACCGGCTACTCGTACCGGTACAGCAGCGACTCCCGCTCGTGCTCCTCGATCTGCTCCAGTGTCAGGCCGGGCAGTCCCAGGTGCGAGAGGGTGATCTCGGCCGAGCTGGGCACGGCGTCCTCGCCGAGCCGCTGCTCCGGCTGCCAGGCGCCACTGCGCAGGAATGCCTTCGGGCAGTGCTGGTAGGCCTCCGCCACCTGGACCACGATCGCGCTGCCCGGCGGCTTGCCGACCGGGGTCAGCTGCTCCAGCAGCCTCTGCGCCCCTTCACTCATCGAGGCACCCACCGGGGGATCTTCCTTGCCCACGGCCTTGACCCGTCGCGCCCTGACGTCCGCGACCGCCGTCGCCCTGGCCACCGCGGGGCCGGTGGGCCTGACTGCGACGCCCTCCCACGGCGCGGGTCCGGCGTACCCGAACGACATGGCCTTCCTCCTCGGTGGTGTCACGGTCACGGATGTGTCCGTGGCCTCGGTCAACGACGAACTCCAGGCGACCTTCGTCACGACGGACAACCGGATCCTGCACACCATCCGCAGCGCGAACGGCTCCTGGACGAACGCCGCCCCCATCGACCTGACGGGCGTGACCGGCGGCCGCACCGGTATCGCCATCACGGCCACCTACAGCTGAAGGCCGTGACCTGACCCGGGTCCGGGGCGTCTGCGCGTCCCGGACCCGCGGGGGAGCAAACGACATGCGCGGAGAGGACAGGGAGGCGGCCGCCGACGAGCAGGCGGTGGACGGCACTCCCGACGAACGGGCCACGCTGCTCGGCCTTCGGGTCGAGTACCTCTTCACCTGCATCCAGCCCCTCGGACGGCGCTACACCCTGCAGGAAGTCGTCGACGGCATCCGGCAGATCACGTCCGGGCCGAACGCCCTGCGGCTGTCGGCCGGCCAGTTGTGGTCCCTGGTGAACGGCAGGGTGGCCAACCCGGCCGTCGGGTCACTGCGCGCCCTCGGCGCCTTCTTCGGTGTCCCCCTCGCCTACTTCGTCGACGACGAGGTCGCCGCGCGGGTTTCGGCACGGCTCGCGCTGGCCGCCGCCCTGCGGGCCAACGACGTCCGCTCGGTCGCCCTGAGGGCCGCCACCGTGGCGGCTGTGTCCGCCCAGGGGGTGGAAGCGGTGCGCTCCGTCCTCGACCTCCGCGGCGGCGCCGGCACGGAGGACGCGCCGTGAGGCGTGAGGAACGCGCCTGCTGCCGCCCCCTATGATCACGGTCATGATCGTGAACGAGGACATACGGGAAGAGGACACGCCCGACCAGGAGGACGCCGACGACCACTACTTCTACAGTCCGGCATGGCGCGCCCCTGCCCTGGGCGTGCCGGCGTGATCGGCGCCGCCCACCGCGCCGGGCCCGCCTGACGGCCGGTGCTGCCGGGTCAGGCGCCCGCGGGTATGTCCTCGGCTGCCGCACCCACCTCGGGGGCCCCACCCGACGTGAGGTCCGCACCTGATACGAGGGTCGCCCACCGCCGCAGGTCCGCTGATGCCGCGGCCGAGGGAGCGGCCCAGGCGATGTAGCCGTCCGGGCGGATGAGGAACAGGCCCCGGCCGTAGGCCTCGTAGGCGCCGGTCCGGGCCGTGCGCAGGTGGGGGAGGGGCGGCAGCTCCTCCGGCAGCTCGGTGTCCACGGCGAGCAGGGTGAAGTGCGGACCCCGGAAGACGTCGAAGAGCCGCAGGCCGTCGCGCCTGCCGTCGGGGGCACGGTCACCCGCGGTCAGGGCCTCCTCGGGCAGGCCGGGCCGGCCCTCGTGGGTGAGCGGGGAATCGCGGTGGTGGAGGCCGAGCTGCCGGGTGGCGGCGCCGCGCCGGGCCTGACCGCGGTGAATGCGCGTGGACAGGCCGAGCATGGCGGCCGCGTTGGGTCGGCGCTCCGCCTCGTACGTGTCGAGCAGGGACTCGGGCGCGCCGTCGCGCAGTACAGCGCCCAGCTTCCAGCCGAGGTTGTAGGCGTCCTGGACACTCGTGTTGAGCCCCTGGCCGCCGGCGGGCGAGTGGATGTGGGCGGCATCGCCCGCCAGGAAGACGCGGCCCTCGCGGAACCGGTCGGCGAGCGCCGCGTTGACGGTGAAGTCGGAGGCCCAGCGGACCTCGGTGACCTCCTCCGCGCGGACGTGCGTGAGCTCCGCCACCAGGGCGCGGATGTCGTCCGCGGTGAGCTCGGCGCGCGCCTGAGGGTACTGCGCGACGAACTGGAACTCCCCGGTGTGGGGGAGGGGGCACAGGGCGGCGAAGCCGCGGCTGCCGTCCTCGGCCGGCGGAAACATGTGCCAGTTGTCGCGGTCGAGGGAGTCGACGACGACGTCGGCGACGACCAGCGGGGTGGTGTCGACCTGCTCCCCCGTCATCTTGATGCCGAGGAGCCGGCGGACCGTGGAGCGGCCGCCGTCGGCCGCTGTCGCGTACTGCGCGCGCACCCTGACGGTGCCGCCGTCCCCGCCGGCCCGCGTGAGGACGGCGTGCACGCCCTCGGCGTCCTGGACGAGCCCGGTCAGCTCGTGTCCGAAGAGCACCTCGCCGCCCAGCTCGTGCAGGCGGGCGAGCAGTATCTCCTGCGTACGCCACTGGGGCAGCATCCACGGGCCCACGTACGGCGCCTGCTCCGTGGCCTCGACCGGCTCGAACATCTGCTGCTCGCCGAGCCGCACTCCGTCCTTCCAGGCCATGCCGACGGGCGTGGGGCCGCCCCAGCGCAGGACCTCGTCGAGGACGCCGAGGTCGTCGAAGACCTCCAACGTCCGCGGCTGGACGCCCTTGCCGCGGGAGCCGGGGAACAGCCCCGGGGAGCGTTCCACGATCATCGCGCGCACGCCGCGGCGCGCGAGGTCGCAGGCCAGGACCAGGCCGGTGGGACCCGCGCCCACGATCAGCACCTCGGTCGCGTTCTCCTTCTCGGACTCGCGCGTGTCCTCGGGCCCGCTTTCGCTTCCCGTCCCGTTCGCCGTCCCGTTCCCCGTCCCCATCCCCATCTCCGTCCCCATCCCCATCTCCGTCCCCGCCCCCATCTCCGTCCCCGCCCCCGTCCCGTTCCCTGCCCCGTCCACGCTCCCGTGCCCGTTCCTGCGCCCGTTCCTATGCCCGTCCTCGTTCCCGTTCCCGTTCCCGTTCCCGTTCATCGTCGTCTCCCGTCCGCTCCGTGGCCGCGCCGTACGCCCCCGACTCCGCTCCTTAACGACGTTAAGGAAGGTTGTGACACGAGAATGCCCTTAACGCTGTTAAGCTGTCAACCCCCGAATGTGGCGGAGTCGGACATCCGTGGATCCCGAGAGAAGGCAGGCGATGACCCCCGAGCACGACCACCCAGCGCCCCGCGTGTCGCCGCTGAGCCGTGAGTCTGTCGCCGAGGCCGCGCTGCGCCTGCTGAACGAGACGGGGCTGGAGAAGCTCACCCTGCGGGCCATCGCGACCGAGCTGAACGTGAAGGCGCCCGCGCTCTACTGGCACTTCAAGAACAAGCAGGAGCTCATCGACGAGATGGCCACCGAGATGTTCCGGCGCATGACGGCCGCCCCGCCGTCCCCCGCGCCCGACGCGGGCGGACCGGCGTGGCGAGAGATGCTGCTGGCCAACAACCGCGGCCTGCGGCGCGCCCTGCTCGCCTACCGCGACGGCGCGCGCGTCTTCAGCGGATCCAGGTTCACCGGCACCGAGCACGCCGAACACTCGGAGTCCCAGCTGAGGACCCTGGTCGAGGCGGGCTTCGACCTCCCCCAGGCCGTCCGTGCCCTGGTGACGACGTTCTCCTACACCCTGGGCTTCGTCACGGAGGAGCAGGGCGTCCACCCCGTGCAGGGCGAGCGGCGGGAGGGCTATGACGTGGCCGAGCGCAGTGAACGGCTCGCCGACTACCCACTCGCTGCGTCCGCGGGTACGCACATCTTCGAGGACTACGACGCCCACTTCGACGAGGGACTCCAGCTCATCCTCGACGGGGTCGCCGCCCGCTACGGTGCGCGTTGACGGCCGCCCGCTCCGTCGGAGTCGTCGGAGTCGTCGGAGTCAGTAGACGAGGTTGTAGGTGACGTCGTGGGGGAGCGGCGCAGGCGCCTCTTCCGGGAAGACCAGGCGTATCGAGGTGTACCGCTGCGTGCCGGGGCGTTCGGGCCAGGCCTGCGGGGCGATCAGGGTGACCTCCACCGGGTACGCGCGGAAGCGGCCCGCCGCGCAGTACGGCCGGCAGTCGTTGACCATGTCGGTGCCGGACGCCGTCGCGGTCTGCCCGCCCCAGCTGTCCCAGCGCAGTCCGACGAGCCGGTTGTTCCCGTCACCGCAGGCCAGCAGGTAATCCGCGGGGCGCACCTGTGGCGCGCCGAAGCAGTCGACGACCACGACCGGGACCGGGTCCCGAACGGGGGCGGACGCGGGGGCGGACGCGGACGCCGATGCGGATGTGGATGCGGATGCGGATGCGGATGTGGCCTGGGTCGCGGAGGCCGGAACGGTGGCGGCGACCAGTGCCACCACCCCGCAGAGCAGTGCTGTCGTCCGCGCGACCCCGGCCCCGCCCGTGCACGGGTGCCGACGGGTTCCCACCGTGCTCACGAACCCCTCCTCACCCTTCCGTTCCCGGCCGACGGCCACGCCGCGGCCACCGCCAGCTTCCCCCATCCGGGTGGGTCCCGCATCCGCTGGCGGCCTCGGCGCCGGCAGGTGTGATCAAGGGCGTGGCGGGGTAGAGCGGCTGCCCGGCTCGGTGCCCGAGCTGCCCGACCGAGCCGTGGGAAGGGCGCCGGTCCGGCCCTCCTGCCGGCCGGCCAGGAGGGCCGCGATGTCACCTCCGCACGGCTGCGTGCCCGAGGATCTCGCGTACCTCGGCGGCGATCGCGCTCTCGTTGCGCTCGAACTCGGGCCCGGTCAGCAGCTGCGGATCCGCCGGGAGCCCGGTCAGGACGGGGGTGTGCAGGTGGCCGCCGGGCAGCTGCGGGGCCAGCTCACCACGCAGCCGGTTGGAGCGGTAGGCGACCTCGTTGGACAGGTAGCCGCCCCCGCCGCCGGCCACGGCCCGCGACCCCGGAGTCGGGCCGTCCGCCCGGTCGACCGGGCCGGTCCCGCCGGCCGGTATCTCGGTGACGGAAGTGTTCAGCAACACCGGGTACGGGTTCTGTACGGAGCCGGTCACGGCGTCCGCCGGAAGAGTGCTGGGGATGAACTCCGGGCCCGGGCCGAGGCGGGGAGCGGTCACCGGATGCGTACGCGTACCCCCGGACAGGGCGCGGGCGTTGTCGGGGTAGGGGTCCGCCGAGCGCGAGCGGCCCGCCCATGCCTCCAGGGTGAACTTCCCCGGGTATCCCTGGCTGACGGTGGTGATGACGTCCGCCGAGCCGCGGCTGCCGGCGGCCAGCCGCGGGGCGAACGCCCGCTCCACGATGCCCGCGTCGAAGTCGGAGTACCGCACGGGGAGGACGACCGCGCGGATCTCGGCCGTACTGCCGTCGGCGAGCGTGACGCGCCGGCCGTTGAGCTGGAGGGCCGCCGAGCCGGACGGGTTGGCACGGCGTATCTCGGTGTCGAGTCCGAAGGGGTCGAAGCCGCTGATGAACACGCGCCGTACGCCGGGCGCGCCGCTGAAGCCGTTGTCCTTGAGGCCGCGTGAGGCGTCCTCGAAACGCGAGCGGAGGGCCGGGCGGTCCACCGGGAAGCGGGGCTCCCAGCGGGCGAGGGCGGCCGTCATCGCCAGCCGCGCCCAGTACAGCGGGCGGTCGTCGCCGGCCGCGAGATCGCCGCCGGCCCACCGGCCCTGGGCCCGTCGTACGGCGGCCTGCCAGAGGGCCTCGCCCCACCCGTCGAGCACCCGGCCCGCTTCGGCCGGGCCGCGGGCGCCGCACAGGGCGGCCGGGAAGCGCTGCACGAAGCCCGCCAGCCCGGCCCGCTCCACGAGGGCACTGGTACGGCCATCGGCCAGACGGGCCTGCTCGGGGTCGAGGGGCGCGGAGGGGGAGCCGGCACAGGAGGCGCCGTCAGCCGCGTGCGCGGGAGCGGAGACTGCTGCCGGAAGGACGCCGGCCAGGAGGACGGCGACCGTCGCGGCGCGACGTAAGAGCATCATGCGATGTGACACTACGTAGCTCCGGCCGACCCCACCAGCAGCCTCCGCGCCAACCATCCGCGCCGGCCCGGCAGTTGACTCGGCAGATTGTCGGGCCGGGAATCGGGCGGCTACGCGCCGCAGACTGCGGCGGGTGCGGAAGGCTCACACGCCCCTGTCGGCGGACGCGAGGGCGGCTTCCTCGTGGGCGTCGATGAGTTCGTCCCAGTGGTCGCGGGTCCAGGCGCACGCGGCGTCCAGCGGGCCGAGCAGGCCGCGGCCGAGCGCGGTGAGCGCGTAGTACACGCCGTGCTCCGGCAGCGGCTCCTCGGTGCGGGCGACGAACCCGCCGCGCTCCAAGGCGCGCAGGGAGTGCGTCAAGGACTTGGACGTGATGCCGCGCAGCGGGACCTTCAGCTCCGAGAACCGCCGCGGTCCGCCTTCGAGACAACGCAGGACCAACGGCGCCCACTTGTCGCCCACGCGGAAGGGCACCAGGGGCGACGGGCAGACAGGGTCGAACATCTCCGGGTCCAGGGAGGGCAGTTCTTCGCGGGGCCGCTCGTTCATGATCTACACCGTAGGCCGGTATCCGATCGGATACCAGGCCCTCTTCTACGGTCGGCGCCATGACGACGACGAACGAGAACGACAACAACGACAACGACGGGAACAACGACGGGAACAACAGCGCGAGCAAGAGCGGCGGCCGACCCGACGGGGTCGTCGTCTTCGGAGCGCGGGGCCGGATCGGCCGGGCCGTGGCCGCCGAGGCACGGTCGCGCGGGCTGCGGGTCACCGAGGCCGGCCGTGCCGAGGGCGACGTGACCTCGGCGGTGGACGTGGCGCGGCTGGCGGCGGGCCACCGGGCCGCGGTGGTCTCGGTGTACGACGGCCGGGCGGTCCCCGGGGAGTTCTTCCCCGCCGTGGCGCGGGCGCTGGCCGAGGGGCTGTCGCGGGCGGGGGTCGACCGGCTGGTCGTGGTGGGGCTGGCCTCCGTACTGGCGACGGACTCGGGGGCGTTGCTGATGGACACCCCGGGATACCCGCAGGAGTGGCGGGAGTTCTCCGCCGGGCACGGCGCCGGCACCGAGGCGCTCGCCGCGGCGGCGCCCGCCGGCCTGGACTGGGCGGTGGTGAGCCCCTCAGGAGACTTCGACCACGACGCCGCCGGTACGGGCGGGTACCGCTTCGCGGCGGCCGACGCCGGCCACCGGATCGCTCCCGCGGACTTCGCGCGGGCGGTGCTGGACGAGGTCCAGCAACCGACGGTGCACGCGGCGCACGCGGGAGTGGTCCAGCCGTGAGCGCTACGAAAGCCGAGCGCGAGGTCGCGACCGCCGCCGGGCCCCCGCAGAGGCCGCAGCCAGGATCCCCCGCCGAGGCCACGGACAGGACCCCCGCCGAAGCCACGGACAGGACCCCCGCCGAAGCCACGGACAGGACCCCCGCCGAAGCCACGGACGGGACCCCCGCCGCGACCGCGGCCGGGCTCCCCGCCTGGGGCGAGCCCGTGACGGACAGCCCCGACCCGTTGGTCGCCGACCACATCCGACGCTTCCTGGAAACGGGCGGGCAGCCTCGCCCCGGCATCAGCGACCTGCTGCTGACCACGCGCGGCCGCCGCTCGGGACGGCTGCGCCGCACGGCACTCGCCTACGTGCGGGACGCGGAGGCGTACGTGCTGACGGCGTCCGCCGCGGGCGCCGACCGGCACCCGGCCTGGTACCTGAACCTGCTCGCGGACCCGGCCGTCACCCTCCAGGTCGGCACCGGGACCTTCGCGGCGGTCGCGCGCGTGGCCACCCCGGCGGAGGCCGAGCGGCTGTGGCCGAGGGTGGTGGCGGCGATGCCCTCGTACGCGGCGTACCGCGAGGCGACGGAGCGGCGGATCCCCCTGGTGCTCGTCACGCCCGCGCCCCTGGAGCCGGCCGGCGCTACCGCTTCAGCAGGGTGATCACCCCCGACGTGTCCTCCCCGCCGTGCGCGGCCTCGTCGGCCTCCAGCCGGCGCCGCATCAGGTCGAGGTAGGGGCGGATCAGTTCCGCGCTGACGCCCTGCTCCTCGGCGGTGCGCAGCAGTGTCCCGCTGGCCGCGACCTGCATGGCGAGGTTGGACACGACGCCGGTGGTGAGGTCCCCGGAGGTCAGCCGCTCCGCGGCGTTCGCCACGAAGAACCCCATGGCCACCAGCCACTCCGACAGCAGCGGCGCCAGGTCCTTCGGGGCGATGTCCTCGCCGTCGATCAGGGCGAAGGCGTGCGAGATGCCGGCGAACAGGCCGTACATACCACTCAGCAGCGCCACGTCGTGCAGTGCGGCGTGCCCGGGGTCCGTTCCGACGAAGCGGGCCCCGGCCGGGACCTCCAGGACGGTCCGGTGGGCCTCGAAGAGAGCCTGGGAGCCGCTGTAGAAGATGTAGCCGCCGGTCTCGGGCGCGCCGATCATGTCCGGCGTGGCCATGATGCCGCCGTCCACGAACCGCGCGCCGCGCTGCGCCGCCCAGGCGGCGCGCTCCCGGCCCTCGGCGGGCGTACCGGTGGTGAGGTTGACCAGGTCCTTGCCGGTCAGGTCGATGCCGTCCAGGGCCGTGCCGACGCTGGTGTCGTCCAGCAAGCACACGACCACGAGGTCGTTCGCGGCGACGGCCTCGGCGGCGTCGGCGGCGACGCTCGCGCCCGCGCCGGCGAGGGCCTGTGCCTTGGCGGCGGTACGGTTCCAGACGGTGACGGGGTGGCCGGCGGCCAGCCAGGTACGGGCCAGGGCGGTGCCCATGTCACCGAGGCCGAGCAGGGTCAGGGGACGCTGCGCTGCGTCGGTGTCGGTGTCGGACATGGCGTCGGTCGTCGTGTCAGTCATGGCGTCAGTCATGGCATTAACCCTGTTGGCAGGCATGATGGTGATCAAGTACGCACTTCGAGGTGGGTGGTTACCCCGAAGTGAGCGAGCAGGTGGGGAGCGTGTGCGATGACGGTGACGCGAAGGCCCGGCGCGGACCACTGCGGGATCGCGGCGGCGATGTCCGTGATCGACGGCAAGTGGAAGGTGTCGATCCTGTGGGAGCTGTCGCAGCGGCCGCGCCGCTTCGGTGAGCTCCGCCGGCTCGTCCCGGGCGTGTCGGAGAAGGTGCTCGCGGCGCAGCTGCGCGAGCTGGAGACGGACGGCCTGATCCACCGCGAGGCCTACGACGAGGTCCCGCCCCGCGTCGAGTACTCCCTGACCCCCGTCGGCGAGGACCTCAACACCGCCATGGAACCCCTGGGGGCGTGGGGCAGCCGCCACCGGCTCCCGGAGACCGCGGAGCCGGCCTAGCCAGGTGCGTGGTGGTCCCGGGTTGCTGCGGGTACCGCGGGTAGCGGGGGCTGGCCCCACCCTCGAACGGCCGGGCAGCCGGATGGCCCGGGGGTCCGGTGTCGGCGACGGTGGGGCGGTACCGAGCAAGTCGCCTACAGAGAAGGCAAGAACGTGCGCATCGTCACAGCCACAGCCACAGCCACCGCCCTGGCCACTGCCGTCGCCCTGGCCCTCGTCGGCGCAGCCGCGCCGGCCGCCACCGCCCACCAGCCGGCCACCGACGGAATCTGGCGCACCGACGGCTACGGCACTGTGCTGTCCATCCGGGACGGAACCCTCCAGGAGTACCAGACCACCGCCGTCAGCTGCATCGCGGGCGACACCGCGCGGCGGACCGGCCCCGGCGCCTACACCACGCCCGGACGCACCGTCCTCACCGTGCGCACCCGCGGGGACCGCGACCGCGCCTCCGTACGGCTCGACGGCGACGTCGGCGAACGGAACCTGCGCCGGATGTCGGAACTGCCCGACGCCTGCACGCGTTCCTCCCCCGGGGGACCGCTCGCCTCCTTCGACGTCTTCTGGCAGTCCTTCGAGGAGAACTACCCCTTCTTCGCCGCCAAGGGCATCGACTGGCACGCCGTACGCGACCGGTACCGGCCCACGGTCCACGAAGGGACGACCCCGGACGAACTCTTCGCCGTCTTCAGCAAGATGGTCGAGCCGCTCCACGATGCCCACGTCGCCGTCCTGGACGTCGACGCCGACGGCAACGGCATTCCCGACCGGGTCTTCGCGCAGGTCCGCCCCGGCACCGTCCGGCCCGACAAGCTTGACGCCGAGGTCAAGAAGTTCGTGGTGGAGCGCGACCTCAAGAACGCCCGGAACCTCCAGGACTTCGCCGCCGGGCGGATCACCTACGCCGACCTCCCCGGCGGGCAGGGATACCTGCGGATCTCCGGCTTCGGCGGCTACGCGGGCGACGAGGCCTCCTACGCCGCCGAGCTGGCCGAGCTCGACAAGGCGCTGGACACGATCCTCGGCCAGGAGCGCACCCGGCACCTGAAAGGCCTGGTCATCGACCTGCGGATCAACGGCGGCGGTTCCGACGCCATGGGGCTCCACCTCGCCGGGCGGCTGACCGACACCCCCTACCTCGCCTACTCCAAGCGGGCCCGCAACGATCCCGCGGACCCCACCCGGCACACGCGCCCCCAGCCCCTGTACGTCACGCCCGCCCAGGGCCCCCGCTACACCGGACCGGTCGCCGTACTGACCGGCGGCTCCACCGTCAGCGCGGGAGAGACCTTCACCCAGGCCCTCATGGACCGGCCCGGCCGGACCGTGCGGATCGGGCAGCCCACGCAGGGCGTCTTCTCGGACGTCATGGTGCGCAAGCTCCCCAACGGCATGTCGGTCTGGCTGCCGAACGAGGAGCTGCTGACCCGGTCGGGCAGGACCTTCGACGGCGCGGGCATCCCGCCGCACCTCACCGAGCCGGTCTTCACCACGGAGGAGTTCGACCGGAACAAGGACTCGGCCTTCGACCGGGCCGTGAAGGTCCTGCGGGACTGAAGGGTGTTGCAGAAGGATCGGCCCTGCCCGGACCGAGTGGCTGCTGAGCATCGGCCGTGGTACCCCGCGCCGGTCGGGCCGAGGCGATCACCAGGCGACTGTCGGCGTGTCGTCGAAGTGGCGTCCGGCCGGCCCCGCCTCCGGGCGGCCGACGCCACTTCGACGACACCCCCTGCCTCCTCCGGGTCCCCGAAGGCCTGCGGGCTCGGAGTCGCTCAGTTCGTCCTGGTGTTGGTCAGATGCTTGCCGATGTAGCCGACGATGACCTTCCCCGTACTGCCCTTGGTGTCGTCGAGGAAGTGGATCCTCGGCGACTCCCCCTTGCTGTCGATCTTGAGGTGGGGCTGCATCTCGGCCCGGCCCGAAGGGGCGTACTGGGTGGGCACGGGCAGATGGCGCTCGGTGCCGTACTGCGACATGGTCGTGTCGGACTCGACCATGGTGACCTTCTTGACGGGCCAGCACGACTGCTCGGACTGGCAGTGCTCGTAGAAGCCGCCCTTGAAGCCCTCCCGGGCGTCCCGGCCGTACCGGTCCAGGGCGCGCAGGGCGGTCCACGTCTTGCCCGCCCAGACCCGGGCCCGGTCGGTCTCGTCCAGGGCCAGCGCCGGCGCCGGCAGGGCGCTGACGATGATGTTCTCGAATTCGCCGCAGCGGTCCCAGAGTTCCTCGAAGCCCGCCGGCAGGCCGGGCGGGGCGTCGACGATGACGGTCTCCTCCAGGCGGCCCTGCCGGGCGAGCCTGCTGCGCAGCATGTCGGCCTCGGCCCGGGCCCGTTCCACCTCCTCCAGTGCCTGGAGGTGGTCCTCCAGGTCGCTGTCCGCGCGGGCCCGCAGCGCGCGCAGATCACTGTCGAGGGAGGCACTCGTGCGCTGCAGCAGTTTCTCGCCGTTCTGGAGCTCGGTGATCTCCTCGTCGGCTATCTCCAGCAGCGCGCTCAGCTCGGCGACCTTGCGGCGCAGGCCGTCCACCTCGTTGCTGACCGCACGGGTGTCCAGGGCGGCCCGGCGGTCGTCGCGACGCTGGTCCTCCTCCGGGAAGACGAGCGTGCTCAGCGGCGCCGGCAGGGCGGCCTCGGTGGACATCCGCTGGACGATGCGGACGATGTTGTTCCATGAGCCGCTCCGGGGATCCGTCAGGCGGGCGACCGTGGAGTACCGGTGGCGCGGTCCGTCCGCGGGCCAGGCCGGGTCCACCTCCGGAAGGAACGTCCGGACGGCTCCCGGAGCGACGCGGTGGTGCTCGGCGGCCTGCCGGAACGCGTCGACGGCGGCCGTGTCGTCCAGCAGGTACGACGAGGCCGCGCCGGCGGCCTTCCGCATGGCCTTGTCCAGCCCCCGCCACCACACCGGTTCGGGGTGCCGCGGCGCCGCGGCCACGATGACCGGGCGCTGCCGGTCCGGATCGCAGAGCACCTCGATGAGTGCGCCGATGTCCTGTGCCGCGGTCGGTATCGGGGCCAGCGTGAGCCGGACCGGGCCGTCCTGGCAGCGCAGCCCCGCCACGAGCAGCTCCACCACGCGTGGCCGGGCCGGCTCGACCGCGTACCCGGGGTTGACGAAGCACTCGAGCCCGACCGACACGGCGGCAGGCCCAGGCCCAGGCCCGGTCCCGGTCCCGGGCCCGCCGTCGGCGACGGCCGTGACGGTCGTACGCCAGGTGGCCTCGTCGAGGTCCTCCCGTAACTGCAGGCGCATCGCACGCTCGGTGCCGTCGGCCCGGTAGGCGACCTGGGAGAGCAACAGCCGTTTGCCGTCCAGGTGGTGCAGTCCGGAGGCTATGGGGATCTCGCGGTGGAATTTCTCGTTCAGCCAGGTCCCGGTGATGCGGCGTACGTCGGGGAGGGTGGCGGAGCCGTCCGGGACGGTCAGCGCGGTGCGGTGGGCCAACGGGTTGCTCGGTTCGGACACGGCAGCTCACAAGCAGATCGGCAGTTCTGACGACGTTCCGAGCGTAGGGGCGCGGACCCCCTCCGGGTGGGCCAACGACCAAGGTGGGGTGCCCGCCCGGCAGCCGCCACCGCGACGCGCCGGCGGCCGCGGCGGTCGTCACGGCCCGAGTCGGGCGCGTCGGCCGGCGGTGCCCGTCGACCAGATCCCCTCGTACGCCTCCCGGTAGCCCCGGGGGTCCCAGGACGTGGCTCCGCCGCTGTTGTCGGCCGTGACGACGTGGACCGGGGCGACGTAGCCGCTGGCGGGCCGGCCGGCGAAGGCGCGGTTGAACTCGTCGACGATCTGCCAGCCCTGCTGGGTGAGGGGCTCGGGGACCGTGGCGGACTGGAACTGCCGGCTGTTGATGCGCTGGAAGGCGGAAGGGTCGCCGTCGCCCGCGCCGATGTTGAAGGGCGGCCCGCTCCCCGGCTTTCCGGCGGCGCGCAGGGCCGGGGCGGCATCGGCGAAGTACAGGTCGTTGATGGCGACGGAGTACGTCCAGTCGTCCCCGAAGCGGGAGAGGAGGGAGGAGACCTGCTGGGGGGTGCGCCGGCTCGCGTCCGGGATGGGGATGTTCTCGGACGACAGGAGCTCCACCCCGGAGCACGTCGCCAGCTCCTCCTTGATCAGCTCGGACTTGGTCCTGGCGAAGGGGATGGAGTCGTCGGTGAAGACGACGACCCCGGCGGCGCCGCCGGACCGGGCGATGACCCAGTCCGCGCTGATCCTCGCCACGTCCTCCACCTTCGTCGTGATGTTGGTGAAGAGTTCCGGACTCGTGCTCGGGCCGGGGGAGCTGACCGCGTGCCAGCCGATCAGCGGGATGCCCGCGGCCTCGGCCCGCGCCGCCTGCCGCGAGGTCGGCCGGGGGTCGAATCCGCCGATGACGATGCCCGACGGCTTGAGGGTGACCGCCTGGCTGAACGCGGCCTGGATGCCCGTCGGCGTGCCTTCCCCGTCGATCACGCGCACCTGCCAGCCGATGGCCTCCGCGGCCTCCCGCACGCCCTTGGCGACTCCGGCCACCCCCGGATTCGTCATGGTCTGCGCGACGTAGACGAGGGACTTGTCCGGCACCGCCCGAGGCCCGCTCGTGGGGCCGTTCCAGGAGGCGTCGGTACGCTCGGCCGCCCGCACCGCCTCCTTCGCCTGCTGCAGGACGGCCGGGCAGCCGGCGGGCGCCGGCCCGGTGGCACTCGACGGGCCGTTCCCGCACCCCGTGACGACGGCGGCGGTCGCCGTCACCAGGGCCGCGGCCACGAGGGCGGTCTTGTGGTACGGGTACACGGTGCTCCTGCTCCTGACACGGGTAGCGATGCGAGGTGGTCTAGGTGGCGGCGCCGTCGCCGTCGCCGTCGTTTCGCGGCGCCGCGACCGGCCGCCCCGTGTTCGGCGGCCCGGTGTCCGGCTGCCCGGCGTCCGGCCGGCCCGCGGCCGTGAGTCCGCTGCGCAGCCGGCGGCGGGACGCGTAGCCGGCCAGGCCGACCGCCACCAGCAGCGTGCAGCCGTTGAACAGCGGGGTGGCCCAGAAGTCGGCGCCCAGCTGGCCGATCCCGGCGAGCCCGACGGCGAGCAGCGTGACCGCCACCAGGGTCCCCACCGCGTTCACCCGGCCCGGCCTGATCGTGGTGGAGCCGAGCAGCGCGCCGACGAACGCGGGCAGCAGGTAGTCCAGCCCCACGCTCGGGTTGCCGATCTGCTGCTGGGCGGCGAGGAGGATTCCGGCGCAGCCCACGACCAGGCCCGATCCGGCGAAGGCGTAGACGGAGTACCGGCGGGTGGGGATGCCGAGCATCCCGGCGGCACGGGGGTTGGAGCCGATGACGTAGAAGTACCGGCCGAGCGGCAGCCGCTCCAGCACCACCCAGAGGGCGACGGTCAGGGCCAGGACGTAGTACGCGGGCACGGGCAGGCCCAGGAACCGGGAGTCGTAGAGGCCGGTGAAGCCGGCCGGCAGCCCGTCCGGGCCGGGAACGATCCGGCTGCCGTCGGTGAGCCAGCCCGTGAAGGCGTACATGATGCTGCCCGTGCCGAGCGTGGCGATGAGGGAGTCGATCCGGGCGAACTCGACGACGACACCGTTCAGGGCGCCGACCAGCGCCCCGCCGACGACGACCGTGAGGCAGGCGAGCGGCCAGGGCCGGCCGGCCTCGACGACGAGGTACATGACCACGACGTGCGCCAGGCCCAGCCCGTAGCCGATGGACAGGTCGAACTTGCCGATGGCGATGGGGATCGTCGCACCGAGCGCGAGGACGGCGGGGATCGACTGGTTGGAGAGGATCGAGGAGACGTTGTCCCGGGTGGGGAACGTGTCCGGCAGCGTGAGCGAGAAGTACAGGAAGAGCAGGGCGGTGAGCGCCAGCAGGCCGTACGTGCCGATGACGTGCCCGCGCAGGTGGTCCAGCAGGGACCGGTGCGGGGACGGGGGCGTCACCGGCTCGTCGCGCTTCCGGTGATCGCGGGCATGGCGGAAGCGGTCCGGGTCAGCTCGGCGACGCTGAGCGTCTCACCCGTCAGCTCCGCCGCCACCGACCCGCGGACGAACACCAGGGCCCGGTGGCACAGGTCCGCGACCTCCTCGAAGTCGGTGGAGACGAGGAGCACCGCCAGGCCCGCGTCCAGTGCCTCGTCGAGGAGGCGGTGGATCGCGGCCTTGGCGCCGACGTCCACGCTGGCGGTCGGCTCCTCCAGGATCAGCAGGCGCAGGTTCCCCCGCAGCCACCGGCCGACGACGACCTTCTGCTGGTTGCCTCCCGACAGGGTGGCGATCACCGCCTCGCTGTCGCGGGGGTGCACCGAGAACCGGTCGATCAGGGCTGCCGCCTCGGCGCGCTCACGCCGGGGACGGATCCAGTGCCAGGCCGGCGTACCGGCTGCCCGGGGGTTGGCCAGGAAGTTCTCCCGTACGGTCAGTCCGCCGGCGCAGCCCTCCTCCTGGCGGTTGCCGGCCACGAATCCGACGCCCCGGCCGACGGCGGCGGCGACCGTACGGGGCCGGTACGGGCGGCCGTCGAGCAGGGCCCGCCCGCCCCGCAGCGGCAGCGCGCCGGCCAGGGCGCGGCCCAGGTGCATGTGTCCGGCGCCGGTCAGCCCCACCATGGCGACGATGTCGCCGGCGCGCAGGTCCAGGCTGACGGGCCCGGTGCGGTCGGTCGTCACACCGTCCAGCCGCAGGACGGGCTGCCGTTCGGGCTGCCGTTCGGGCGGCTGTGCCGTAGCACCCGGCCCCGGGGCGGGGGTCGTGGGCCGGGGCCCGATCGCCCCGTCGCCCGCGATGTCGTGCACCAGCCGGGCCGGGCTGTACGGCGCGAGCGGGCCCCGGCTCACGACGCGGCCGTCGCGCAGTACGACGAAGGTGTCCGCGACCCGGTACACCTCGTCGAGCCGGTGGCTGACGTAGAGGATGCCGTGCCCCTGGTCGCGCAGGGCGTGCAGGACGTCGAAGAGCCGGGCGCAGTCCGCGGCGGGCAGGGTCGCGGTCGGCTCGTCGAGGACGAAGAGCCTCGCCCGCCGCGCCAGCCCGCGGGCGATCGCGACGAGGGAGCGTTCGGCCGGGGCGAGGTCGGCGATCCGCGCGTCGGCGTCCAGGTGGCCGGCGACCAACTCCAGCGCCTCGGCGCAGTGCTCCCTGCCCCGGCGCCAGGAGATCAGGCCGTGGCGGCGCGGGTAGCCGGTGACCAGGGCGATGTTCTCGGCGACGGTCATCCAGTCGACCAGCCCGAGGTCCTGGTGGATGAACGACATCGCGCCGGAGGCGGCGTCGGAGCCGAGCGGGTGCCCGCCCACCGTCACCTCGCCGCCGTCGGCGTGGTGCAGCCCGGCCAGCACCTTGATGAGGGTGGACTTCCCCGCACCGTTGGGGCCGAGCAGGGCCAGGACGCTGCCGCTGCGGACGTCGAGGCTGACCGAGTCCAGCGCGAGGGTGCCGCCGAACCGTTTGCGCAGACCGCGGATCCGCACGAGCGGCTCGCCGCCGGAGCCCGCGGGCGGACCCGCCGCGGGGTCGGAAGTGTCATGCACGGACGTCTCCGGGGGCCGGCCTGGGGAGATTCTTCGTGACGGGACGTGTGGCTGTACGGCTGACAGCACGGCTGACGGGACGGGTGAGAGCGCGGGTGGCGCGAGGTGTGTCAGGACAGGGGACGCGAGGTGTGGCAGGACGGGTGACGCGAGGTGTGGCAGAACGGGGGACGCTGAGGATGCTACTGGGCGCTACGCCGCATACCTGACATATCGCCATGCTCTGTGGCCCCAATGGTCGAGTACGCGGGGCGGCGGTCACGCCGCGTCCAAGGCACATTCGGCCCAGATGACCTTCCCGTGGGCGGTGTGGCGCGTGCCCCACGCCTGGGAGAGCTGCGCGACGAGGAACAGGCCGCGTCCGCCCTCGTCCGTGGTGGCCGCCCGCCGCAGGTGCGGGGCGGTGTTGCTGCCGTCGGAGACCTCGCAGATCAGGGCGCGGTCGAGGATCAGCCGCACCTGGATGGGCTCGCTGCCGTAGCGGACCGCGTTGGTGACCAGCTCACTGAGCATCAGCTCGGCGGCGAACGTGAGCTCGTCCAGTCCCCAGTCCGCCAGTTGGCGGGTGGCCGCCGCGCGGACCTCGGACACGCGGGCCGGGTCGGCGGTCAGGTCCCACGTCGCGATCCGGTCGGCGGGCAGGGTGTGCGTGCGGGCGACGAGCAGGGCGATGTCGTCGCCGGGGTGCTCGGGCGCCACCGCGTCGATGACGGCCCGGCAGGTGTCCTCGGGTGCCCGGTCCGGATGGGCCAGGGCCCGGCGCAACTGGTCGAGGGCGACGTCGACGTCGCGGTGGCGGCCCTCGACGAGCCCGTTGGTGTACAGGACCAGCGTGCTGTCCTCGGGGAGTGGGATCTCGGCCGTCTCGAACGGCAGGCCGCCGAGCCCCAGCGGGGGGCCGGCGGGCAGGTCGAGGAAGGCCACGGTGCCGTCGGGATCGACCAGGGCCGGCGGAGGGTGCCCGGCCCGGGCCATGGTGCACAGCCGCGTGATGGGGTCGTAGACGGCGTACAGGCAGGTGGCACCCGCGATGCCGGTGCCGATGCCGGCGTCGATCCCGGTGCCGTCCGCGGCGGTCCCGTCGCCCTCCTCCCGGTCCAGCCGGACCAGCAGGTTGTCCAGGTGGGTGAGGAGCTCGTCGGGGGCGAGCTCCAGCTCGGCGAAGTTGCGCGCGGCGGTACGCAGCCGGCCCATGGTGGCGGCGGCGTGCAGGCCGTGGCCGACGACGTCCCCGACGAGGAGGGCGACGCGGGTGCCGGGCAGGGGGATGACGTCGAACCAGTCGCCGCCCACTCCGGACTCGGCGGGCAGGTAGCGGTGGGCGACCTCTACGGCGCCCTGCTCGGGCAGGCCGCGCGGGAGCAGGCTGCGCTGGAGGGCCAGGGCCAGGGTGTGCTCACGGGTGTACTGGCGGGCGTTGTCGATGGACAGGGCGGCCCGGGCCGCGAGTTCCTGCGCCAGCCAGCTGTCGTCCTCCCCGAAGGGGGCGGGGTCCTCCGAGCGGTAGAAGGTGGCGATGCCCAGCAGGACGCCCCGGGCCAGCAGGGGGACGGAGATGAGGGAGTGCACGCCGCGCGCGAGGATCCCCCGGGAGTGCTCCGCGTACTGGGTGACCCACGGAGCGGCGGCGTCCACCTCGGGTTCGAGCACGGCCTGCCCGCTGGTCAGGCACCGCATGTGGGGGGTGCCGGGCAGGAGCTCGACCCGCATGCCGACCGGGTAGAAGGGGTGGTCCTCGCCGATGCCGTGCACCGCCGTCCGGTGCATGTCGGTCCCGGGAGCGGCGGCGGACTCGTCGCCGCGCAGCACCGCCTCGGGCACGTCGACGGTGACGTAGTCCGCCAGCCGCGGCACTGCCACCTCGGCGAGTTCCCGGGCCGTGCGGCGCACGTCCAGGGTGGTGCCGATACGGGTACTGGCCTCGGCCAGCAGCTCCAGGCGGCGTCGTGCCGCGACGGCGTACTTCCCCACCTCCGGCTCGCCCACCAGCACCAGCCCACGCACCGGGCGGGCGTGGCCGGAGCCGTAGGCCTCCGGCGGCCGGGCGGCGGCGACGGGCTGCTGCGCGGTGCCGACGGGCCGCTGAGCGGCGGCGACGGGCTGTTGCGCGGCGACGGGCCGTTGTGCGGTGGCGAGGTGGTGGACGGGCGGTGAGTCGCTGCTGAGGAGGGCCTCGACGGCGATGCCCTCCACCCCGGAGCCGCTCGTGAGGGGGTGGCTCAGCAGGGTGACCCGGCGGCCGTGGGGGAGTGCCACCTCCAGGGCGGCCCGCCGGGTCGAGGAGATCAGCTCGGTGGCCCTGTCCTTGAGGATCATCTGGTCGTGCGGGTCCAGCCCGGCGGCCGCCAGTCCGAGGACCGGTCCGCCGCCCGGGCCGGAGTCCGGCCCGGTGCCGGTCAGCTCGCCCAGTCCGACCGGCTGCCCGTCGCCGGCGGCCTCGCCGGTCCGGGCGCGCTCCAGGGTGTCGAGGTACGCCTGCAGGAGCCCGCGCTCGCGCGCCGAACGCTGCTCCATCAGCCGGCGCTCGATCCTCTCGGCCGCCTGCTGGACCATCACCGTCAGTGCCGGATCCTCGTAGCTGTGCGGGTAGCCGAAGCAGAGGACCCCCACGACGTCCCCGCTGAGCTGGTCGCGGATCGGGGTGGCGCAGCAGGCGTTCGTCTGAGAGCGCTCGGCGAAGTGCTCGGCGCCGTAGACCTGGCAGAGCCGCCGGTCCGCGAGCGCGAGCCCGATTCCGTTGGTGCCCGCGAACCGCTCGGCGAAGACGAAGCCGGGCCGGGTCTGGATGGGGGGCAGGCTCCGGGCCAGGGACGGCTCGCCGAAGCGGCGTTGGAGCACGATGCCGTTCGCATCGGCGAGGGAGACGTTCATCCGGCTGCCGGCGAACCTCGACCCCAGCTGGTCGAGCACGGGACCGGCCGCCCGGACGAGCCGGCTGTCCGGGTCGAAGTCGTCCCGGAAGGGGAGCTCGGTCTCGTCCGGTGAGATGCCGAGCAGCCGGCAGCGCTCCCAGGAGTCCAGGATCGGACCCCTTACGCCGCCCTCGACCGGCTCGCCCACCAGGAACCGCTCACGGGAGCGTGCGGGGCCGATCTGCCCTCCCGTGACCCCCATCTGCATCACTTCCCTTGCCGGGCTCGTGGCCGTATCGGGATGGTTGCGCTGGTTAACTGCATTTTGAGTATATTCCGGGTGTTTTCCGGTGCGGAGCGGGGCGGAACCCGGGCGCCGAGGCGAAACCCCGGCCCGGCACCCTGCTCCGGCACCCTCACAGCACCGCCACCGGATTGACCGGCGATCCCGTACCGCCCGGCACGTCGAGCGGGGTCACCACGACCATGAACTCGTAGCGCCGCACCCCGGCGCAGGCGGCCGAGAGCGCTTCGAGCTCCAGGTTGTCCAGCAGCGGCACGCCCATGGCGGCGACGGCGAGGGCGTGGACGGGGGAGTGGACGCCCTCGACCGGCGAGGGGCGTACGTCGTTGTCCCCGTCGCTCCCGAGCAGGCTCACGCCGCGCTCGGCCAGCAGCGGCACGGCCTCCACGTGGAACCCGGCACCGGCCTCACCGACGTCCCAGGGGCCGAGCTCGCGCCGGCGGCGGAACCGGCCGGTGCGCAGCAGCACCGCACTGGCCTCGTCGATCCTGACGCCGAGCGCCCGCTCCGCGGCGACGACGTCCTCGGCCAGGACCGCGCGGCCGGGCTCCAGCCAGTCGACCCCGAGGACGGCCGGCAGGTCGAGCAGCACGCCCTTGGTGACCAGCGGGCCGAGCTCCGCCACCGAGCCGAACCGGGCGCCCGCGGCGTCGACGGCCTCCCGCGCCGGACGGCCGTCGTACAGCTGCCCCCGGTAGCCGACGTGCGCCAGCGCGTCGAGGTGGGTCACGCCCTTGCCGTGGTAGTCGACCGCGATGAAGTCCTTGTACGTGGCCGGCTCGGGCGGCTCCACGTCGCCCAGGTCGGACATGTAGTGCAGGGCGGGGCGGGCGTTGTCGGGGCCGGGCCGGGTGTTCCAGGGAAGCCCGAGGGGCACCGTCGTCCCGTCCCGGACCAGCGACGCGGCCCGTCGTACGCGGTCCGGGGTGACCCGGTTCCAGGCGCCGCGGTCGGGCACCGCCCAGCGGCCCCACGTACGGACCGCGGCGAAGAGCGCGTCGAACTCCTGGCGGGACGTGGGTCTGCGCTCCATGGGCCGGCGCTCCTGAGGTCTGCGCTCCAAAGGTCTGCGCTCCCGGGGTCGCAAGGGGTGCCACGCGGGGGTGACCGGTGGCGGCGCGGAGCCCGGGCGAGGCAGGCTGTATCCATGAGGGCGCTCCTGCGATCGCCCCCTCGATCGGGAGCCGGCGGTCACCACCAGCTGCTTTTCGCACTCGCGGAGTGCGTCCCCTTCTTGATCGCCCTGCTGGTGCTCATCATAGAACTCACCCCTGCGCACGTCGTGTACACCGGCCCCCTGCTGGTCGCGACACCCGCCCTGGCGGCGGTCACGATGGGCCCCAAGGGCACCTTCGCCGCCGTGGCGACGGCCCTGGTGGTCAGCGTCATCACCGCCACGTACAACCAGTCATGGGGCGGCCAACAGGTCTACACCAATCTCCTGGCCCTGTTCCTCGTGTCGCTGGCGAGCCTGATGACCAGCAGCGCCGTGCGCACGCGCCGGGAGAACGAGATCAGGCAGGTCCGCCGGATCGCCGAGGCGGCGCAGGCGGTGCTGATGCGCCCCGTGAAGGCCAGGATCGGCCCGGTGGGAGCGGCCAGCCTCTACCTGGCGGCCGAGACGGGCGCACAGATCGGAGGGGACCTCTACGAGGCGGTCCAGACCCGGTACGGAGTCCGGCTCATCGTGGGCGACGTCCGGGGCAAGGGGCTGCCCGCCGTACGGGCGGCCGCGGTCGTGCTGGGCGCGTTCCGCGAGGCCGTGCACTACGAGGACGAGCTGGTGGAGGTCGTCCACCACTGCGCGGCCGCCCTGCGCCGGGACGCCGTCGCGGCGGGCGACAGCGACGGGGAGCCGCTCCTGGAGGGCTTCGTCACCGTCCTCGTGGCGCAGGTGACGGACGGGCCCGCGGTCGAGGTGGTCAACCGCGGACATCCGCCCCCGCTGCTGCTGCGCGACGGCAAGGTCCACGCCCTGATGCCCACCTCCCCCATGCCGCCGCTCGGCCTGGAGGAGTTCGTCACCGGCCCTCCCGGCAGGACGGACAGCTACCCGTTCCTCCCGGGAGACCGGCTGCTGCTGCACACCGACGGGGTGATCGAGGCGCGCAACAGCGCCAACGACTTCTTCGCCCTGCCCGAAGCCATGGAAGCGATGCCCGGCGACTGCTCCCGGCCCGAGTTCCTGGAACGGCTGCGCCAGGAACTCGTGCGCCATACCCGGAGCAGTCTGGCGGACGACGTAGCGATGATCGTCGTCGACCGGCTCGACCACGGCTCGGGCGCGGCGGCTCACGACACGACTTAGCCGCGCGTGTCCACCACGGTGCGCAGCTTGCCGCTCGTCGGGCTGCGGTCCAGGGACGCCCCGTCGACGGCCTCGACCACGAGGTCCAGCAGCCGCTCCGACACCGCCGAGCGGAGCTCGGGGTAGCCAGCCAGGAACACCTCGCGCAGGCGCTCCGGATCCGTCGTGCCCGACCGCTCCACCCGTACGGTCAGCCGCTCGCGGGCGTCCGTACGCCCGAGCAGGATCTGCAGCTCGCCGCGGTGCCCGCCGTCCTCCTCGGCCAGGGCCACGAAGCGCCGGTGGCCCAGGAAGTACGTCGCCACCCGCATCACGTCACCGGTGCGGCCCTGCAGCTCGAAGCGCGGGGCCCGGCTGCCACACGGGCACGGTCCCGGGACCGCCCGGCCCAGGTCGCCGATGACGTACCGGCCCAGCTGCTGCCCGCGCCGGGCGTGCGTGGTGAAGACCAGCCGGCCCGTCCCGCCCGGGGCCACCGGCCGGTCCTCCTCCGGGTCGAGGATCTCCATCGTGTGCAGGTCGGCGTGGAGGTGGTGGACGCCGCCCGTGCTCTCGGTGCACTGGTAGCCCAGCGGGCCGAGGTCGGTGCTGCCGTAGGTGATCGAGCGGACCACCTCGATGCCGAAGGTCTGCTCCAGCGTCCGCCGCTGCTCCCGCGTGAAGTGCTCGCCGCCGTAGAACACCTTGCGCAGGCCCCCGTAGGCCCGCAGTGCGTCCGCCTCCGCGTGCAGCAGCTGCCACAGGTAGGAGGGCATGCCGAAGAGCGTGTCCGCCCCGTGCTCGATCAGGGCCCGCGCCGTCGCCCGGTGGTCCGCTCCCGCGGCCAGGGGCAGTTGGACGCCGCCCAGCCGCTCCAGGACGGAGAAGAAGCTGATGAAGCTGCCGTACATGCCGCCGCAGTAGAAGAGGTTGGCGGTGCGGTCCACGGCCGGGTCGTAGCCGGCGGCGAGCAGGCCGCGCGCGGCGGCGTGCATCTGCGTGTCGTAGTCGTCGTAGCTGAACAGGGACAGCGCCGGGGCTCCGGTGCTGCCGCCGCTGTGGAAGTACAGCTCCGCATCGGCTCGTTCGACCTGCACGTTGGCCGCCTGCGCCGATTCCTTGCCCGTCAGCGGGCCGGCGGGTGCCGGCAGCACGGCCGGCCGGACCAGGTCGTCCAGGCAGGCGGTGGTGGCGAACCGGGCCGGATCGGCCTGGACCGCCACGCGGCGGCTGTAGCGCTGGAGCGCGTACACACCGTCGTGCGGCTCGCCCGCGTAGCTCGCGAGCATCGCGCCGACGGGTGTGACGCGGGTGACGCCCGCGGCCAGTGCGGTGCGGGAGAGCTCCGCGATGTCGGTGCGGCTGCCGGCGATCCCCGCCGTCTGCAGGTAGCGGCGCATCGGGCGCAGCGTGGCGATCAGCTGCTCGCGGGGCAGCGGCTTGACCCACACGCTGCGGTGCAGCGGGGAGGCGGTGAGCGGCGACCGGGTGTCGGCCATGACCCGCCAGGAGCCGTCGGGCGCGGCGAACACCCGGGTCAGGCCCAGGTGTTCCTCCAGCCGGGCCACCAGCTCGGTGGTCGTCAGCTCCGCCTGCTCGGCCGGGTCGGCGTCCTGCCCGCCGGGCAGCGGCGCGGCGGGCGGCCGGGTCGCGAGGACGTCGGCGAACCGCTGCGCGAAGGCGAAGACCTCGGCCTCGTCCCCGGTGTCGAGGTAGACGACCTGCGGGCTGGAGCAGGCCTGCTGCTCGTACAGGCACACGTCGTCGGCGAGGGCGTCGAGCGTGCCGGGGTCCGACCAGGCGTCGGCGGTCAGGTAGGCGAAGGAGATGCGGTGGCCCCACTCCACCAGGCGGCAGCCGGGCGGCACATGGGCGGCGACCCCCTCGACGGCCGACTCCCCGCCCCAGACGGCGACGGCGTCCGCGGGCGCGCACATCAGCCGCAGCCACTCCTGCCGGGCGGAGGGGAAGCGCAGGACGACGATCCGCGCGGCCAGCGCCCCGCTGGGGTCGAGCGCGGCCAGCTCGGCCATCAGGGCCTGGGTGAACAGGGTGTCGGCACTGCTCGTCCTGAGGACGTTGACGTTGCCGGCGAGCAGGCCCTCCACGATGCTCAGCGGGGCGACGGTGGCCGCGTTGCCCGGGGCGATGTGCGCGACCATGCCGACCGGCGCCCACGCCTCGTACACCGCCTCGCGCGCGTCGGGCCGGTTCAGCCGGCCGGGCGCGGCGCTGCCCAGCTCCCGGCGCAGCTTGCGGGTCAGCTCCCGGCGGCCGAGGTGGTGGCCGAGCTCGGCCAGCAGCGCCGCCGGGTCCTCGTCCTCGGGCAGGTGCGTCGCCAGCCGGGCGTGCACGGGGTGTTCCGGGTCGAGGAGGGCCGAGGCCAGGGCGTCGCAGGCGGCCAGGACGGTCCCGGTCTCCAGTACGGTGCCCAGCGCGGCCTCGACGGCGGCCGGGAGCCCGGCGAGGCGGCGCCCGGCCTGCTCGTCGCCGATGAAGGCGCCCTGCCAGAAGTGCGGTGCGGCGGGGGTCGGCCCGCCGCCGCCGTTCCCGTACGCGGTCACGGCCTCGGTCTCGGTCTCGGTCTCGTTCACGCTCGTGTTCTCGCGGGTGGTCGTCGTCACGGTCACGCCATGCCCTTCATCAGTTCCGCGGCGGCCACCGCGCAGCTCCGGTTGCGGCTCACCCCGGCCCGGCCGTGGACGGTGAACCAGGGGGTCCGCAGCCCGCACCCGCAGGCGTCCCCCGGCCGTAGGGAGGCCAGATCGCCCATGACCACGCTCTGCGCGGGCACGGACGTGATGTACGGGGAGACCAGGTGCAGGTAGCCCCGCTCCCCGTACGGCAGCGGCTCCAGGGTGCGGGTCGAGCGGATCGTCACCCGCGACCAGACGGGCGCGTGCAGCCGGTGCCGCTCGCACTCGATGTACGGGATGCAGTGCTCGACCGAGCCGAAGGTGTCCCGGATCCGCTCGCCCGGTATGCCGAGCTGCTCGGTGACCCGGGCGTAGAGCTCCTCCTTGCCGATCTGCCGGTCGGCGTGGCCCTTCCAGCCGCCGCCGAGGACGACGAGGGAGCCCTCGGGCAGCCGCAGCGGCGGCATGCCCATGGCCCGCATCCGCTCCAGGGTGAACCACAGGAAGGCGGGGAAGCCGAGGATGCGGACCGGTGCGTCGTCCCGCTCGAAGCGGCGCAGCGCGGCGATGCAGCCGAAGGGGTCGAACTCGTGGTCGCCGCCCGCGCCGCCGCCCGTGTTGCGCAGGGCGTACTCGACGCTGCGCGCCGGGGCGAAGTCGCAGAGGTAGTTGTCGGTGAAGGCGGTGCCGAGGTTCAGCGACGGGGCCGGCTCGTAGCTGTAGAGCAGGTAGTTGACCTCCTGCTCCGGGGCGATCCAGCCGTTGCGCTCGAAGATGCGGGCGACCATGCGCTGGGCGGAGCGGATCGTCCAGTGGTCGAAGAACATCTGCGACTTCTGGCCGGTGGTGCCGGAGGAGGTCAGGTGCAGTTCGACGTCCTCGCGCGGGACGGACAGCACCTCGTGCCGCTTGAAGAAGTTCGCGTGGACCAGCGGCGTCCGGTACGGCTCGTCGCCCTCCGCCGCGGGCGTGGCCTCGTACAACGAGCGGTAGAACGAGGACCGTTCGGTGTGCCAGGCGTTGATCTCCGCCATGGCGGCGGCGAACAGCTCGTCCTCGGCGGGCCCGTACGCGTACGGGTCGGTCAGGTCGCACAGTTGCTGCACGTGCGGCAGGAGGGCCGGGTCGGGCACGCCGACCGGGGCGAGATGGGGGTTCATGGGGCAACCTCGGGTGATGTGGGCAGGTGTGTCGACGCCCAGGCCGACACGTAGCAGTCCAGATAGGGCTGGAGGGGCGGTTCGACGGCGACGCCGCGGAAGTCGATGCGCTCGGTGGACCGGGACAGCACGACGTAGTCGTGGAAGCCGTCGCCGTCCGCGCGCATCGCCGGGTAGAGGGCGCCGGCGACGAACCCCTGGGCCAGGAAGGCGGCGAGGGCCTCGTGGTGGGCGAGCGGCACCAGGGCCTCCACGTAGCCGGCGCCCGCCCGGGCCAGGGCCCGGGTGACGGGTTCGAGGTACGCGGCCGCCGCGGCCGGGTCGGGATGGGCCGTCAGCAGCGAGCAGTACCCGCCGGCCCGGTTGAGGTAGGCGTAGACCTCGAAGCGGCCGTCCTCGGGGGTGAGCAGCACGTTCGGCGTGTGCAGCGGGTAGAACCAGCCGCCGGCGCCGGGGAAGTGGTCGCGGAAGCGGCGCCGCACGAAGGCCGGCGCCTCGATCACCTCCAGCCGCCCGCCGTCCTCCGGTACGGGGACGGCCGGCGCCGGGAGCGGACGGGCCGCGGCGGCCCGGACGTCCGGGTACCTGATGCCCAGGGCGGCCTCAGCGGTCCGCAGCAGCGGCAGCAGCGGCGCGGGCACCTCGGCCACCGGGAACCTCCGGTCCAGCACCCCGGCTGCGTGACGCGCGTAGAGTGCGAGGCTTTCGCGGCTGCTGAGATCCACCGCGTTGGGCAGGACGCCCAGCGGGCGGAAGCCGTTGCGCGCGACGACGCGCTGGGGTCCGGCACTCACCGTGCGGACCGTCGCGTACACCGAGTCCAGCCGGCCGGTGTCCAGCATCCCGGCGCACAGCTCCTCGGTCAGCGCGGCCGCCATGCCGGCCGAACGGTGCTCGGGGTGCACGGCGATGCCCTCCAGACGGCCGATCCGGCTGCCGGCCTCGCCGTGGATGGCGGCCGAGGCGGTCAGCGCCCCGGTGCCGGGGCAGCGGCCGACGAGCCACAGGGAGTGCGGGTCGGCGATGAGCCGGGCCATCTCGGCGGGATCGGTGCCGAGGGCGACGGGGTAGTGCGGTCCGTAGACGGCGTAGTAGAGCTGGCGCAGTTCGGCGATGCCCGCGCAGGTGGCCGGGGTGATGACGGGCTTCACCGCGCACCTCCCGCCGGCCGGGCGGTCGCGTCGGCGACGGCATCCGCCTCCGGGTCCACTTCCGCGTCCGCTTCCGCGTCCGCTTCCGCGGGTTCGGGGTGGCGCCGGCCGAGCAGGGCCAGGGCGCAGGCGGCGGGCAGCAGGCCGATGCCCTGCACCAGGCACAGCGTCTGCGGCGAGAGGTGGTCGCCGGCCGAGCCGAACACCAGCGAGGCCACCGGCAGGGACGCGCCGAGCACGGCCTGCATCACGGCGAAGAAGCCGGGCTTGTCGGCGGCGGGCACCAGCCGCTGGAACAGGGCGACGAAGCGGACGCTGACGGCCCCGGCGCACCAGCCGGCGACGACCAGGCAGCCCGCGAAGACCGGACGCAGCGGGGCCAGGCCGGGCAGGGCCAGCGCGACCGCCATCAGACCGAGGCAGTACGCGCCGGCCACGGCGGGCCGGCCCGGGACCCGGGTGCCGGTGAAGGCGCCGATCAGCGCGCCGGTGCCGAGGGAGGCCTCCAGCAGCGCGACGGTGCCCCCGCCGCCCTGGAACACGGAGCGGGTGTAGAGGGGGATGATGACGAACACGGCGGCGGTGAAGAGGTTCGCCGCGGTGAAGCAGATCAGGATGCTCCGTACGAAGGGCAGTTCGCCGAGGATGCCGCGCAGCGTACGGCGCTGCCCGGGCCCAGGCAACGCGGCCGGCCCGTCGACGGCGTTGCTAACGGCAGGCATCGAGAGCACCACCATGGTCACGGGACTTTCGCGCTCAACGCGTACGGCCGGCGCGGCGCCGCCGCCCGTACTCTTACTCC
>NZ_WTFF01000109.1 GCF_019400985.1 Streptomyces bambusae | reverse complement strand
GGAGGCGGGAATCTGGAGGACCGCGGGCGGCGGCGCCGGGGCGGTCGTCCCCGCCGGGGCGGCGCGCCGACGGCCCGGGGTTCCGGGGGATGTGGGTGGCCACCGTGCAGAACGTGGACTGGCCCTCGCAGACCGGGCTGAGCGCCGCCCGGCAGCGCGCGGAGCTGCTGTCCCTGCTCGACACCGCCGTGGCGCGCCGGCTCAATGCGGTGGTCCTCCAGGTCCGCCCCACCGCCGACGCGCTGTGGCCCGGCGCGCGCGAACCCTGGTCCCAGTGGCTGACGGGGCGCCAGGGGCGGGACCCGGGCTGGGACCCGCTGGGCACGGCGGTGGCGGAGGCGCACGCGCGGGGGCTGGAGCTGCACGCCTGGTTCAACCCGTACCGGGTGGCCCAGCACGACGACGCGTCGCTGCTGGTCCCGGAGCATCCGGCCCGGCGCAACCCCGCGTGGACGGTGGCCTACGGCGGGAAGCTGTACTACAACCCCGGGCTTCCCGAGGTGCGGGCCTTCGTCCAGGAGGCGATGCTCGACGCGGTCCGCCGCTATCCGGTGGACGCCGTGCACTGGGACGACTACTTCTACCCCTACCCGGCGCCGGGCGAGTACTTCGACGACGACGCGGCGTTCGAGGAGTACGGGGCGGACTTCGGCTCCCGGGCCCAGTGGCGGCGGCACAACATCGACACCCTGGTCCACGAGATGTCGGTGCGGCTGAAGCAGGTCCGGCCCGGGACGCGGTTCGGAATCAGCCCGTTCGCGGTCTGGCGCAACCGCGACCAGGACCCGCTCGGCTCGGCGACGCGGGGCGGGGTCTCGACGTACGACGACCTGTACGCGGACACGCGCAAGTGGGTGAAGGAGCGGTGGATCGACTACGTCGTGCCGCAGTGCTACTGGCACATCGGGCACCGGGAGTGCGACTACGCGGTGCTGGTGCCCTGGTGGGCGCAGACCGTCGCCGGGACGGGCGTGGACCTCTACGTCGGCGAGGCGCTCTACCGCTGCGACCCCGACAGCCCGACGGAGGCGTGGCGCGATCCGGCGGAGCTCTCGCGGCACCTCACGCTCGCCGGCCGGTACGCCGAGGTCCGCGGCCACTGCTACTTCTCGGCGGAGCAGGTGGCCGCGGACCGCAATGGAGCGATGGCCAGGGTCGTCGCCGACCACTACCCGACGGCAGTGCCGCCGCGTTGATCACTGAGGGGGTTCGGCCGGGTGGCGGACGACGCAGTCCGGGCCCGGCGCCATGAGGGCCTCGTGCCCGTCCGGGAAGCGGACCCGGTAGGGAGGGGTGCCGTTCTCGCCCAGGACCTCGGTGATCTCGCCGATCTTGTCGTGCTGACCCACGACTCTGCCGTGCTGAACCAACTGGTCGCCTTCGGTCGCGCGCATTGCTGACCTCCCTCGGGGCCGGTCCGATCCGGTGACAGCAGTTTACGGCGATTCGGGCGGATTCGTTCCGGTGGTGCGGCCCGGGCCCGCCGGGGCCCGGGCCGGGCATGGCCGGTGTGCGGGCGGGGGGCTGGGGTACGGGGCTGGGGCATGGCCGGGTGGGCGGGGGCCTCAGGACCGCTGGGTCACGGCGATGCACACCAGCACCGCGCACGCCGCCACCGGCGCGGCGGGGGAGAGGTGTTCGCCGAGCAGCGCCACCGACCAGACCAGGGTCAGCAGCGGCTGCGCGAGCTGGAGCTGGCTGGCGCGGGCGGCGCCGATCTCCGCCATGCCGCGGTACCAGACGTACAGGCCGAAGAAGGTGGAGCCGGCCGCCGCCCACACCAGCCCGACCAGGCCGTGGGCCGACAGGCGCACCGGCTCGTACGCGAGCCCCAGCGCCGAGCCGGCCAGGGTGAGGGGCAGGCACGCCACCAGCGCCCAGCCGACGACCTGCCAGCCGGGCATGCTGCGGGCCAGCCGGCCGCCGTCGGTGTACCCGGCGGCGCACACCAGGAGCGCGGCGAAGAGGAACCCGTCGCCGGCGGAGAAGGCGCCGCCGCTCTGGGCGAGGGTGAAGCCGAGCACCACGGCCGCCCCGGCCACGGCGGCCACCCAGAAGGTGCGCGAGTGCCGGGCCCCCGTGCGCAGCGCCGCCAGCGCGGCGGTGGTGAGCGGCAGCAGGCCGACCACGACGGCGGCGTGCGAGGTGGTCGCCGTCCGCAGGGCCAGCGTCGTCAGCAGCGGATAGCCGACCACCACGCCGGCGGCGACCACGGCCAGGCCGCCCCAGTGCTCCCGGCGGGGCAGGGGCACACGTAGGGCCAGCAGGAAGGCCCCGGCGATGACGGCGGCGAGCACGCTGCGCAGCGCCACGAGCGACCAGGGGCCGAAGCTCTCCAGGCCCCAGGCGGTGGAGGGGAAGGTCAGCGAGAAGGCGGTGACCCCGAGCGCGGCGAGCAGGGTGCCGCTCGCACCGGTCCGGGCGGGCGGGGCGGGCGCGGCGCTGCTACCGGTCCCGGCGGGCGTAGCGGCCGTGGTGGTCGTCCCGCCGCCGGCGGCCGTAGCGGTCGTGCCCGTGGTGTCGACTGCTATCGAGCTGGAGAGGGTAGCGCTATTCTGTGCTGTCATGTACGAGCGTAGCAGTGCGGCAGAACTGGCGGAATCGCTGAGGAGCGAACTCAACCGCTACTCGGTAGGTGGAAAGCTGCCGTCGAGTCGTGCCCTGGTCGACCGCTTCCGGGTCAGCCCGGTCACGGTCTCCCGGGCCCTGGCCCAGCTCGCCGCCGAAGGCCTCGTCGTCACCCGCCCCGGCGCCGGCGTCTTCCGCGCGCCGCCCCGTACGGCACCGGAAGCGACCGGAGACACCTCCTGGCAGGAGGTCGCACTGAGCGCCGAGGGCGCGGGCGACGTCGTACCGCGCTCGGTGGACGCCTCCGGCCTGCTGGTGTCGCTCTCCGCACCACCGGCCGGGGTCATCGAGCTCAACGGCGGCTACCTGCACCCGACCCTCCAGCCCGAACGGGCCATGGCCGCGGCCCTCGCGCGGGCCGGGCGGCGCCCCGGCGCCTGGTCCCGGCCGCCTGCGGAGGGGCTGCCCGAACTGCGCGACTGGTTCGCCCGGGAGATCGGCGGCACGGTCACCGCGGCCGACGTCCTGGTGACGGCGGGCGGGCAGAGCGCGCTGACCACCGCGCTGCGCGCACTCGCCCCGCCCGGGGCGCCGATCCTCGTCGAGTCCCCGACCTACCCCGGACTGCTGGCCATCGCCCGGGCCTCGGGCTGCCGCCCCGTACCGGTGCCGGCCGACGCCGACGGGGTGCGGGCCGAGCTGCTGGCAGCCGCGTTCGAGGCGACCGGCGCACGGGTCTTCGTGTGCCAGCCGCTGTTCCAGAACCCGACCGGGGCGGTGCTGGCCGCCGAGCGGCGGGCGCAGGTGCTGCGGATCGCGCGGGCCGCCGGGGCGTTCGTGGTGGAGGACGACTACGCGCGGGCGCTCGCCCACGAGGACGCGGGCCCGCTGCCCGCGCCGCTGGTCGCCGAGGACGCCGACGGGGTGGTCGTCCACGTCCGCTCGCTGACCAAGGCCACGTCACCGAGCCTGCGCGTGGGCGCGCTCGCGGCGCGCGGGCCGGTGGTGGAGCGGCTGCGGACGATCCAGGTCGTCGACAGCTTCTTCGTGCCCCGCCCGCTCCAGGAGGCCGCGCTGGAACTGGTCGGGGCGCCGGCCTGGCCCCGGCACCTGCGGACGGTCGCCGCCGAGCTGCGCCACCGGCGGGAGGTGCTGGCGGGCGCCCTGCTGCGCGAACTGCCCGGCCTGACACTGCCCCACCTCCCGGCCGGGGGCCACCAGCTGTGGACCCGGCTGCCGGAGGGCACCGACGAGGCCGGCTTCGTGGCCTCCGCGCTCCGCATGGGCGTGGCGGTGACGCCGGGCCGCCCGTACTTCTGCGCGGAGGCCCCGGGCCCGTACGTCCGCATGAGCTTCGCCTCGGTGGCCGGCCCGGCGGAACTGACGGAGGCGGCCCGCAGGCTGGCGGGCCTGGCGACGGGGTAGCGGGGGCGGGGCGGTCGAGGGCCGGGCCGGGGTCGGAGTCGGGCCGGGCCGAGGCGGAGTCGGGCCGTGGCCTGTCCGGCGGCGCCCTCCCGGGGCCCCGCGGGCAGCCCGTCCCGGTGGCGTCTGTGCGTACCGCCCGGCGTCCGTGCGTACCGGCCCTTGACCGCAGGGCGGACGGGCCGCACCATCACCGCATGTCCGTTCGGGTCTCGCTGGTCGCCTCAGCCCGCAGCTCCGCCGTGCTCGCCGAGCGTTTCGAGGACGACCGGCCGCTCGACGGTGCCGGCTGGCGGGCCGTCGAACGCGCCGCCCGCGCCCTGGTCCCGCTCGGCGCCGCCGAGCTGCGTTACTGCTCGCCCAGCGCCCGCAGCCGGGCCACCGGCGAGGCACTCGGGTACGCCCCGCTCGCCCAGCCCGCGCTGCGGGACTGCGACATGGGCCACTGGCGCGGGCTGACCCTGGCCGAGGTGACGGCCCGCGATCCCGGGGCCGTGGACCTCTGGCTCGCCGAGCCGCGGTCGGCCCCGCACGGCGGGGAGTCCCTGCTCTCGTTCATCACCCGGATCGGCGGCTGGCTCGACACCAGGCCCGCGGGCGACGGCGGCGCGATCGTCGCCGTGGCCGAGCCCTCCGTCGTCCGCGCGGCCCTGGTCTACGCCCTGCAGGCACCCCCGCTGACCTACTGGAACGTGGACGTGCACCCGCTGTCGACCGTGACCCTGACCGGCTGGTCCGGCCGCTGGCACCTCTCGCTGCCGGAGTCCGCCCAAATCGCTTGAGCCGCCCTCCACACCCCGCCTAGCCTGCGGGGATGACCGCCATCAAGATCACCACCCTTGCCGAGCGCCCGGAACTGGCCGGCCGGCTCTGGGACATGGACGACCCCTGGCCCGCCTTCGCCGGCCACGACTCGGTCGGCTGGCTGCTGTACCCGCGGATGGTGTCCGAGCTGGCGGAGTACGTCCTGGTCGCCACGGACGGGGACACCGTCGTCGCCCGGGGCTTCAGCGTCCCCTTCGCGCTGCACGCCCGGGGCAGCGGCACGCTGCCGGCCCGCGGCTGGGACCAGGTGCTGCTCTGGGCCTTCTCCGACCTGCGGCGCGGGGTCGCTCCCGACACGGTCAGCGCGATCGAGATCACCGTGGCCCCCGACCGGCAGGGCGAGGGGCTGTCCGGGCTGATGCTGGCCGCCATGCGCGAGAACGCCCGCGCCCGCGGGTTCGCCGAGGTGGTGGCTCCGGTCCGGCCCAGCGGGAAGCCCGCCGAGCCGGACACCTCGATCCACGAGTACGCGTACCGCACCCGCGAGGACGGCCTGCCCCACGACCCGTGGCTGCGCGTGCACGTCCGGGCGGGCGCGACGATCGACTCGGTGGCCCCGCTGTCGATGACCATCAGCGCCTCGCTGGACGACTGGCGCGAGTGGACCGGCCTGCCCTTCGACCGACCGGGCCCGGTCCACGTCCCCGGCGCCCTGGTCCCGGTCCGCTGCGAACCGGAACAGGGCTACGCGGTCTACGTGGAGCCGAACATATGGGTCCGCCACGCCCTGGCCTGACCGGCCCGGCGCCCGCCCCGGCCATGACGGCGGCGTCTTCCCGAACCAGAGGGTCTCGGTCCTGCCGGTCGCCCGGGTCGTCGACGCGACGCTCGCCAACTTCCCGTTCGCGTGATCGATGCGTGCGGCCGGTCAGGATCGGAGAAGCGGTTTGCCGCCCCGCTCCCGTACCGTCGTAGCCGTGTCCGGGGCCGGGAGCGCCGGGCACGCGGTTCGGTCCGGTGGGGCCGGGCCGCGGACGCCCGACCGGGACCGCCGACGGCGGCCCGGCCGACCGAGGGAGACACGGAGCCACGATGGGCAAGGCCACGAGGACGGACACGGCGTCGCCCGCGCCGCACGCCGCGGACAGCCACGGTCTGATCCGCGTGCACGGCGCGCGCGAGAACAACCTCAAGGACGTCAGCATCGAGATCCCCAAGCGCCGGCTGACGGTGTTCACCGGGGTGTCCGGCTCGGGCAAGAGCTCGCTCGTGTTCGACACGATCGCCGCCGAGTCGCAGCGGATGATCAACGAGACGTACAGCACCTTCGTCCAGGGCTTCATGCCCACGACGGCGCGGCCCGAGGTCGACGTGCTCGACGGGCTGACCACCGCGATCAGCGTCGACCAGCAGCGGATGGGCGGCGACCCCCGCTCCACGGTCGGCACCGCCACCGACGCCAACGCGATGCTGCGCATCCTCTTCAGCCGCCTCGGCAAGCCCCACATCGGCCCGCCCAGCGCGTACGCCTTCAACGTCGCCTCGGTCCGTGCGGCCGGCGGGATCACCGTCGACCGCGGCGCCGCCAGGACGCGGACCGTGAAGGCGACGTTCCAGCGCACCGGCGGCATGTGCACGCGCTGCGAAGGGCGGGGCACGGTCTCCGACATCGACCTCACCCAGCTCTACGACGACTCCAAGTCGATCGCCGAGGGCGCGTTCACCATCCCCGGCTGGAAGTCCGACAACGTGTGGACCGTCGGGCTCTACGCCGGGTCGGGCTTCCTCGACCCGCACAAGCCCATCCGGCGGTTCACCAAGAAGGAGATGCAGGACTTCCTCTACCGCGAGCCGACCAAGGTCAAGGTCAACGGGGTCAACCTCACCTACGAAGGGCTGATCCCGAAGATCCAGAAGTCCTTCCTGTCCAAGGACAAGGAGGCGATGCAGCCGCACATCCGGGCGTTCGTGGAGCGGGCCGTCACCTTCACCACCTGCCCCGAGTGCGACGGCACCCGGCTGAGCGAGGCCGCCCGGTCGTCGAAGATCGGCAGGATCTCCATCGCCGACGCCTGCGCGATGGAGATCCGCGACCTCGCCGAGTGGGTCCGCGGGCTCGACGAGCCCACGGTGGCACCCCTGCTCACCGCGCTGCGGCAGACCCTCGACTCGTTCGTCCGGATCGGCCTCGGCTACCTCTCGCTCGACCGGGCGTCGGGCACGCTGTCCGGCGGCGAGGCCCAGCGCGTCAAGATGATCCGCCACCTCGGCTCCTCGCTCACCGACGTCACGTACGTCTTCGACGAGCCCACCTCGGGCCTGCACCCGCACGACATCCAGCGGATGAACGACCTGCTGCTCCAGCTGCGCGACAAGGGCAACACGGTGCTCGTCGTCGAGCACAAGCCGGAGGTGATCGCGATCGCGGACCACGTCGTCGACCTCGGCCCCGGCGCCGGCACCGCCGGCGGCACCGTCTGCTTCGAGGGCTCCGTCGACGGACTGCGGGCGAGCGACACCGTCACCGGCCGCCACCTCGGCGACCGGACCTCCGTCAAGGAGGAGGTACGCAAGCCCACCGGATCCCTGGCGATCCGCGGCGCGACGGCGAACAACCTGCGGGACGTCGACGTCGACATCCCGCTCGGGGTGCTCACCGTCGTCACGGGCGTCGCCGGCTCCGGCAAGAGCTCGCTCGTGCACGGCTCGATCCCAGCCGAGGAGGGCGTGGTGTCGGTCGACCAGAGCCCGATCCGCGGCTCGCGGCGCAGCAACCCGGCGACGTACACCGGCCTGCTCGACCCGGTCCGCAAGGCGTTCGCCAAGGCCAACGGCGTGAAGCCGGCGCTGTTCAGCGCCAACTCCGAGGGCGCCTGCCCCACCTGCAACGGCGCCGGCGTCATCTACAGCGACCTGGCGATCATGGCCGGCACCGCGATCCCCTGCGAGGACTGCGAGGGCCGGCGGTTCGACGCGTCGGTGCTGGAGTACCGCCTCGGCGGCCGCGACATCAGCGAGGTGCTGGCGATGCCGGTGACCGAGGCCGAGGAGTTCTTCGGCTCCGGCGAGGCGCACACCCCGGCCGCGCACCGCATCCTCCAGCGGCTCGTGGACGTCGGACTCGGCTACCTCACCATCGGCCAGCCACTCACCACGCTGTCCGGCGGCGAGCGGCAGCGGCTCAAGCTGGCCACGCACATGGCGGACAAGGGCGGCGTCTACGTCCTCGACGAGCCGACCACGGGCCTGCACCTGGCCGACGTCGAGCAGCTGCTCGGCCTGCTCGACCGGCTCGTGGACTCCGGCAAGTCGGTCATCGTCATCGAGCACCACCAGGCGGTCATGGCGCACGCCGACTGGATCATCGACCTCGGCCCCGGCGCCGGCCACGACGGCGGCCGGATCGTCTTCGAGGGCACCCCCGCCGACCTGGTCGCCGCCCGCTCCACCCTCACCGCCGAGCACCTGGCGGAGTACGTCGGCGGCTGAGGGCATGTGCGGCTGACGGCATGTGCGACCGAGCGGCGTGACCTGCCTCGCCTCGCCTCGCTTCGCCTTGTCGTGGCGGTGCAGGTCAGACGGCGGGGCCGAGGTCCCCTTCGAGGAGCGACTGGACGATCTCGGGCCGGTCCCAGAGGGCCAGGATCTCGTTGGCGAGTGCCACGACCGGCAGGTGATCCTGGTCCCGCACCGTGATGGCCGCGGCCTTCAAGGTGCGCGGGACGGCTCCGGCATCCAGCAGGACGCGCCAGTCCTCGGCGCCGATCTCCAGGAACTCCAGTCCGGGGAGCCCAGCGACCTCCAGGGGGTCGGCGAGTGTGCCGGGCATGGCGGTGAGAGTGCGCAGGCGGGGCAGTCCGGCGACAGGGGCGAGGCTGAACGGTGCGCCGTCCCGGGCGTCGACGGACAGCACCTCCAGGGCGGGATGGGCGGCGGCCCGGATGGTCTCCAGGCCGCCGGGGCCGACCCTGGCCACGGCGGGAAGCTCGTATTCGTGTCGGCGACTGCGCTCCTCCCGCACCCGCCCCAGGACGAAATCGGTGAGGGAATCGGCCACGAGCTCGGCACCGAAGCTCCGCTCGTGATCGACCAGGATGACCTGCCCGAAGTGGCCGCCCGGACCGGGAGTCAGGTCGACCGCGAACGTGTCGCCGCCGTTGCTCCCGAAGCCGATCCAGCCCGGCGAGCCGGCCAGACCCTGTACCGCGGCGTCGGGCGCGGTACTGAGCGCCTCTTTCGCGCCGAAGTTCCAGCCGGGGTGACGGTCCGCCGCGTCGACGGCGCACAGGTGGGGCAGGCCGGAGAGCTCGCAGCCGACCGCGTCCTCGGCGCGGACCGCCGCCCCGAAGTCGTCCCAGTCCACCCGGGCCACCCGGTGGAGCACCTTGAGCTCGTCGGAAAGGGCGACACCGAGGCGCGCTTCGGCGGCAGCGATCTCCTCCTCCGTCGCGCCGACGGCGTCGGGCAACCGCTCGCGCAGCGTCCGCTCCAGCAGTTCCGGATCCGCCGACGGCGCCGGCACCGCCCCGGGCACCGGCGCGGGACGGCGGAGCCAGGGCTCGGGCAGGGAGCCGTCCACCAGGACGAGCACCCCCAGGTCCGGGTAGCCGACGGCCGGTTCGACGACCACGCTCGGCCAGACCAGGCCGAGCGTGGTCCGTCCGTCCGGCCGGACCTCCGCCCTGAACGCGACCTCCTCGGCTCCGACCTGAGCGAGCCCCCTCTGTATGCCCTGCACCGCGCTCCGCGCCGCCGGCGACATGGACCCCCGATGGGCAAGGCTCCAGCCGTACCGGCTGATGCGTCCTGCCACCCGGGCCGACCGGGCAGCACGCCGCTCCGTGTCGTCGCCCAGCATGAGCCGCAGCACGGGTTCCCAGACCGCGAAAGCGGATTTCTGATCAACCATGCTGCAGACCGTACGCGCAGCCAGTGACAGCGGAGCCGACGACGGTCGAGCCGGTGACGGCGACGGTGGAGGCGGAGGCCGCTTGCTGCCCTGTTGAGCGCTCAGCCGTGCTCGGGCTCCACGGGGAGCCACAGTTCGGCGTCGGCCTCGGCCCCGGCCTTGTCCGGCGACAGCCGGGTGCGCAGGATCTCGGGGCCGGGCCGGCTGCGGTACGGGTTCGACGGGAACCACTCGGTGAACACGTCCCGCCACAGCTCCTGGATGGCCTGCGGCACCGGCCCGGAGGTGGTGAAGACCGCCCAGGTGCCGGCCGGGACGCCCAACGCGGTCGTGCCCTCGGGCGCGGCCGCGGAGGTGATCACACCGTGGTAGTAGTCGAGTTCGGTGCCCTCGGCGCGGCCGGGATCCAGGTCGTCGCAGACCGCGACGATGCCGTGCGGCTCCTGGTCCGACAGCTTCTCCAGGCGCTCCAGGTCCTGGGGGACGATCCCGCGGACGAAGTCCATGATCGCGTGATTCGGCCCCGCATGCACCAGCGGCACCCGGGCCTTGAACCCGACGACGGTGAAGTCCGCCTTCTCCACAATCCGGTATCGCATACTGCTACTCCCTTCGACGGTGAGGCGGAAGGCCATCCGGGACTGGGAGCTGAGCGCGGCGCCCGTACGCCGGGCCTCGCCCGGTCCGATGCCGTGCATGGCACGGAACGCCCGCGCGAACGCCTCGCCGGAGCTGTAGCCGTAGCGCACCGCGATCTCCAGCAGCGTCTCGCGCCCCGCGAGTACGTCGGCGCCCGCGAGGGTGAGCCGACGGCGCCGCACGTACTCCGACAGCGGTATGCCCGCGAGCGCGGAGAACATCCGACGCAGGTGGTACTCCGACGTGGCCGCGATGCGCGCCAGCTCCGCCACCTCGACGCCCTGGTCGAGATGGCGCTCGATGTGCTCCATGGCCTGGTTCAGCCGTTCCAGCATCCCCGGTTCCTTCCTCTTGACGACCACCACGCTAGGCAGCGCCCACCATGCCGGACCCGACACTTCGTGCCCGATCAAGTCGGGTGAGCAGCAGCGGGTTGCGGTGGGCCGGGTCAGGTGTCCCAGGGCAGCCGCACGGCCTCGATCTCCGTATCGCCGAGGAGGGCTTCGACGAGACGGGCCGGGCCGGCCACCTTGGTGGCCCAGAGGTCGTAGTCCGTGCACACGACCCAGGACCGGTCCAGAGGCCAGAGGTTGGACGGAGTCCAGCCGTCCTCCTCGGGGTGGTCGATCAGCACCCGGGCGTCCGCGACCGTGCCGGCCCGGAGGCGCAGCTCGGCGAAGTCCTCGGCCCCGCGCAGCAACGGACTGTAGTAGGCCAGGCAGGGAGTGCTGGCGCCCTGGGGGCTGTGCTCGGCGAGGATCGTGATCAGGCGGTTCCAGTCGGCCCGGTCCATGCGGCCTTCGGACGGGGCCTTGATTCCGACCGGCCAGCGGACCGGCGCCATCGAGGGGAAGGAGGTGTGGCACGGCAGGCGCCCCTCGGGCACGGTCGGGTCACCGATCCGGCGCGCGAGCTCGGTCCACCGCAGCCGGCGCCAACGGGGTCCGGGGTGCTCGCCGAGGACGGCATCCATCACGTCCGCGGGCTCCAGACCCGGGACGATCTCGGGCCCGCCGCCCGTCAGCACGCGCCGCTGGTACTCGACGAAGGACATGTCCGTCGGCCCGAGCTCGTGCTCGTACATGGAATGAAGCACCCAGGCCGCATCGGGCAGCGCCGGTGGCATGAACCCGGTGACCCCGTCATCGGACGTCAGGTCCCGCAACCAGCCGGCTTCCGAGGCCCCGGCGCGCGGCCACCGTACGACCGCCGACGCGGCAGCTGTCTCGTACATCCGCCCACCATCGCACCCCGGCGCCGAAGACATCCCGGCAGGGCCCCCGAAGACCTGTCGCACGACAGCGGCCCAGGAACATCCCGAGCCTGAGCCCGGGCGCCTCTCACCCCCATGGCCCGGCCCGCGCGACATGGGGGTCCGTCATGCGCAAGATGGCCCGCAGGGCTCCGGACGACATGTCCGGTCGTCCGGTCGTCCGGTCGGTGCGTCCGCGCCGGCACGGACGGAACGACGGCGGCAGGGAAAGCAGGAGGCGACGACGCCATGCTCTTCTTCTACAGCAAGGACACGGGAGCCGCCGGAACGGGCAAACTCGACGCCTATGGCGACTTCGTCAACCTGAAGGACTTTCCGGCCGGACAGTTCGGCAAGTGGACGCACATCGGCGTGACCCAGGAGGGCACTCCCTGACGAGCGGTCAGCCGCCGTGGAGGCCCCACTCGTCGAGGCCGCCGTACACGTGGGCTTCGAGGCATTGAGGCGCGTCGAAGCCGATGGCCTCGCCTCGGTAGAGGGCGATGAGCGAGTCCTTGCCGCGCCACCAGGTGTCGGTCAGGCCCTGCACTTCAGGTACCGGCTCGTAGCCGTGGAGGTCCAAGGACTCGACGTCCTTGCCTTTGATCCTTGTGACAGTCCTGGCCCAGCGACCGGCATGGTCGGCGAGCGCCAAGGACTCCACCCATCCGTCCGCGCTGGCATGCAGGGGCGTCCAGTGGTATGCGTCGATCCCGAAGGCCCCATCGGGGCCGATCATGAATCCATAGGCCATGGACACCCGGCAGCTTCCCGCCGGGAACGACCAGCCTTCTGCGGCCGAGCCTTCGGGACAGTCGGCGTCCAGGATGCGCGGGCCCCCTTCGTAGAACGGGGCGGGCGGGAGGGCGAGGCCACCCCAGCGGTCCTGGAAGGCGGCGGCCCGGTCGATCTCCGAGGCGGGGACACCGTGCTCGATCCACGCGTCGCGATGCCGCCGGATGCCCTGCTGAGGGACACGGATGCCGTTCATCTCGACGAACCGCCGGGCCCTGCGGCTCAGGCCAGCCGGCGCGACGGGGACGGGCGACGCGGCGGTGTCGGCCCTCACCGCTGCTCGCTGCTGCTGGAGTGGAGTACGGCCGCCGCGATCTCCCGCACGCGGTCCATGGCACTGGTCATGGCACCGGAGCCTAGTGGCGGGTTCCGGTACCAACCCGCGCGGGAGCCCCTTCCGTCCGCCGCCCGGCGGGCCATCTGGCTCGGGCGGAGCCGCGCCCCGGCGCTCCCAGAGCCTGACGGCCGACAGCGCTCCAGTCAGCGGGGGCAGGCGGCACCCTGCGGCCTGCGCCCTGCGGCGTGATCGCGGAGGCGGGCCGGCGTTCGCCGCGGCGGAGAGGAAGGCGAGTCCGCTGTCGACCAGGCGCTCAGCCGGATCCTGCATCCAGAGCGACCCGGCCAGAAGCTAGCGGCCCACTGTGCTCCAGTCAGCGGGGGCAGGCGGCACCCTGCGGCCTGCGGCGTGTTCGCGAAGGCGCCGGGTAAGTTCCGGAAGATCGTAGGCAGGGAAGCTGACCTGCAGGAGGCGGAGACCGAAGTCCGACGGCTGGTCCCCGTGAAACATCGCCGCGTCCATCGGCTTGATCTGCACGTCCCAGGCGTCGGGGGCGGCCCAGTGGGTCATCCTCACGTAGAAGGCGTCTCGCGGTCCGGCATTTGCTACTGCCGAGAGGAAGGCGAGTCCGCTGTCGACCGGGAAGTCGATGAGCATCCAGCCGCGGCGGGACTCCACCCACTCGGCCATGTGTGGCAACTTCGCTGGCCAATCCGCGTTGCTCTCGGCCAGGTCCTGGCAGCAGGTGAACGTGTTGATGCCACACTCCCAGATGGCCTGGATAGCTGGTGCGAGCTGCTCGTCGATCTGGGCGTGGAGGTTGCCCACCCGGACGAGAACGGTGGGATGCGTTCCTTCGTAAGACGTCATCGCAGGAGCATAGAAGCGGCCTACGACATCCCCGCCAGCGAAGCCCCGCGGGCCCGTGGGACCGCTCAGCCGGGGCCGGTCAGGGGCCGCTGTTCCCCTCGAAGTCGCCCAGGCTGATAAAGCTCACCCGGTCCTCCCAGGCGTCCCACCTCACATGCTTCCGAGCACCCCAGTAGTAGGTCTCGTAGCTCAGGAGGTCGCCGTATGCCTCATTCTCGTGTATTCGATCAGGCTGGCCGAAGACAGTCAGGAACTCCTCGTACGAGGTCAAGTGCGCGAAGTGGGACAGATGCGGGCCGCTGATCGCGAAGCCGACCACCGCTCCGGCGCACACTTTGTAGTTGATCTTGTCGGTGCCGTAGAGGAATCCGTCCGACCGGACAACGTCCTCGATGACCTCGTCCAGCGTCAGACTCCGTCCATCAGCGTCGTAGTACTCGCTTTCGACGTTGGTCCCCCCGCGGTACCGGGCGATGATGGAGGACAGGCCGCCCACAATGCGCTGCCGTGGAATGGTGGCGGCTGGCGCCCCCAGGGTTATGCCGTTCACCTCGACACTGGCGAGGTCGAGGTTCGGCCGGCGCAGCAGGTCCAGGTTCTCGAGGATCTCGATCATCATCGGAGTCTAGAGGGACCGGGTGGCCGAGCTCCCGAAGCCCGGTCTTTGAGAGTAGCCGTCGGGCTGCGCCGCGGTAGATGGCGATGCAAGCAGGCGCTGGGCCTTTCAGTGGAACCAGACGACGAGGCGTACGTTCTCGGCTCCATGGACTTCGCTGAGGATGCGCATGACGCTCCAGACCCGGCCCCAGTCGGTGTCGGCCCCTGCGGCCGAGGCGCGGCTACGTGTGCCAGAGGCGTCGGTCTCCTGCCAGTCTGCGTTGTTCAGCTCATCCCAGGTCAGCCAGGTGGTCCCGTGCACGTCGTGGGGGCCGCCATAGGCGGTGAACTCACCTCGAAGCCCGTCTGAGGCATCGTCAGGGAAGCCACGGCTTTCCGCCAGTGGGCGGAAGCCGAAGGTGTTGCGGACTCCGAAGAGACAGGCCAGGCCGTCGTAGGCGTTGCCCCTGTTGAGGAGGAAGAGATCGATGGCGGGTTCCCACATGGAGTCCTCATCGTCGGGGCCCCACAGCCGGGCACCTGGCCGAAGCGCTGGAACGCCGGCCAGGTGTCGCGCGCGGTCAGCTGAGCGAGCTCGTGGTGTCCGTGGTCCAGTTCATCCCGCAGGAACTGGACAGCCTCGCTGATCGGCAGCCTGGGTGCACTCTGGGTACTCCTCGGTCGGCGGCGCCATCAGCTGATGCCCTCACGGGCCGAGGATCAGATACGTTCAAACTCGGTCGCCTGCGGTAGCCCGTCTCCGCCTCCAGCAGGTGCGCCATCCGGATCCGGGCCCGTGTCAGGTCGTGCTCTTCAAGATCCTCGACCCGAGGCTGCTGCCGCCCACCGTCCATCACTCCATCCCCACCGGATGGATCCACGTGGCGTCGTCCAACGGCTGAGTCAGGTCCATCCCCAGGCGGCGGTGCCAGAGCAGATGAACCGCATGTGTGCGGGCCACCGCCGGCAGAGAGGTGGCCTCCACCAGCTCGCCGAACTGCCGAGGACGCTCCCGGACCAGCTCCAGCAGTTCCCCCTGAAGCCCCAGGCGGTCGGACATCGGGCGCCGCCGCGCGGACAGCGCATCAAGGCCGGTCAGCACCTGGCGACGCCAGCCGGAAACCACCAGGTAGCGCCACCCCACCGCGCCAGCCGCCCACTCTGTCGCGGCGAACTTCACCAGATCCTTGTCCTTGATCAAGTGCCCGGGCCCAACAGATTCCGCGGGTACTGCAGCCCGGGACGATGCCGCTGCCCCGCCCGCCAGGTGAACCCACGAACAGGTACCGATGCAACGGCCGGGACGCTGGCCAGCTCCTGGACCGGGCAGATCACATCTGCTTGTGCGGTCTTCCACCTGGCCGTCCATCGCCGAGCCCACCCGGGCTCCGTGTCCAGCCGCTCCGCCGCCGCTGGGTCAATGGCATACGGCGCGACGAGGTCATCCAGGGCACAGTCGTGCGACCACACCGGCCGGGATTCGATCTGCGGGGCACGCGCCGTAGCCTTCATGCCCCCAGAACAGCGCGCTCGCGGTGCCTTCCGTGCGACTTTCCGGAAGACTCAGCAGGTGAACAGGGTGGCCGCCACCCTGCGGGCCAACACTGACGCACAGACGGGCCAACTCAACCGCTAAGGGGCCAACTGAAGCGCTAGGTCTCAACCACGCCCCGGCGGGAGGAGAAGGCTTTGCATAAACGTGCGGCGATACGTATAGTCATGCCATCGAGGAGGAGGGTCCGATGGTGGTACGTGTCGCGGTGGCCGGAGCGAGTGGCTATGCGGGCGGCGAGGTGCTGCGCCTGCTGCTGGCGCACCCCGGGGTCGAGATCGGCGCGCTGACCGGGAACACCAACGCCGGGCAGTTCCTCGGGTCGCTCCAGCCGCACCTGCTGCCGCTGGCCGGCCGCACGCTGGAGGCGACCACGCCCGAGGTGCTCGCCGGCCACGACGTCGTCTTCCTCGCGCTGCCGCACGGCCAGTCCGGCGCCCTGGCCGCCGAGCTCGGCGAGGACGTGCTCGTCGTCGACATGGGCGCCGACCACCGGCTCAAGGACGCCGCCGACTGGGAGAGGTTCTACGGCTCCGCGCACGCCGGCACCTGGCCCTACGGCCTTCCGGAACTGCCGGGCTGCCGCGCCGCGCTGGAGGGGTCCAAGCGCATCGCGGTTCCCGGCTGCTACCCCACCGCCGTATCGCTGGCGCTCTTCCCGGCGTACGCGGCCGGCCTCGCCGAGCCCGAGGCCGTGGTCGTCGCCGCCAGCGGCACCTCCGGCGCGGGCAAGACCCCCAAGGCGCACCTGCTGGGCTCCGAGGTCATGGGCTCCATGAGCCCGTACGGCGTCGGCGGCGGGCACCGGCACATCCCCGAGATGATCCAGAACCTCAGCCCGGCCGCCGGCGCCAAGGTCTCGGTGTCCTTCACGCCGACCCTCGCCCCGATGCCCCGTGGCATCCTCGCCACCTGCACCGCCAAGGGCGTCCCCGGCACCACCGCCGAGTCGGTGCGCGCCGCGTACGAGAAGGCGTACGCGGACGAGCCCTTCGTCCACCTCCTGCCCGAGGGGCAGTGGCCCGCCACGGCGTCCGTCTACGGTTCCAACGCCGTTCAGGTCCAGGTCGCGTACGACGAGGCGGCGCAGCGCATCATCGCGATCAGCGCCATCGACAACCTGACCAAGGGCACCGCCGGTGGCGCGGTGCAGAGCATGAACATCGCCCTCGGCTTCGACGAGGGACTCGGGCTTTCCACGATTGGAGTCGCGCCGTGAGTGTTACGGCTGCACAGGGATTCACGGCTGCGGGCATCGCCGCCGGGATCAAGGAGAACGGCAATCCGGACCTGGCCCTCGTGGTCAACCACGGTCCGCGCCTGGCCGCCGCGGGCGTCTTCACCTCCAACCGCGTCAAGGCCGCGCCCGTCCTGTGGTCCGAGCAGGTCCTGCGGGGCGGCACCGTCAGCGCCGTGGTCCTGAACTCCGGCGGCGCCAACGCGTGCACCGGCCCGAAGGGCTTCCAGGACACCCACGCCACCGCCGAGAAGGTGGCCGAGGTCCTCACCGAGCAGGGCATCGGCGGCGAGCACGGCGAGCACGGCGAGCACAACGCCGGCGAGATCGCCGTCGCCTCCACCGGCCTGATCGGCGTCCTGCTCCCCATGGACAAGCTGCTGCCCGGCATCGAGACCGCCGCCGCCGCCCTGTCCGCGGACGGCGGCGAGGCCGCCGCCGTCGCCATCAAGACCACCGACACCGTGCACAAGACCGCCACCGTCAGCCAGGGCGGCTGGACGGTCGGCGGCATGGCCAAGGGCGCCGGCATGCTCGCCCCCGGCCTGGCCACCATGCTCGTGGTCCTCACCACCGATGCCGACCTGGACAGCGCCACCCTCGACCGGGCGCTGCGCGCGGCCACCCGCACCACCTTCGACCGGGTCGACTCGGACGGCTGCATGTCCACCAACGACACCGTCCTGCTGCTCGCCTCCGGCGCCTCCGGCCAGGTCCCGGCGTACGCGGACTTCGCCGAGGCCGTACGGACGGTCTGCGACGACCTCGCCCGGCAGCTCATCGGCGATGCCGAGGGCTCCAGCAAGGACATCCGGATCGAGGTGATCAACGCGGCCGACGAGGACGACGCCGTCGAGGTCGGCCGGTCCATCGCCCGCAACAACCTGCTCAAGTGCGCCATCCACGGCGAGGACCCCAACTGGGGCCGGGTGCTCTCCGCCATCGGCACCACCAAGGCGGCCTTCGACCCGGACCGCCTGAACGTCGCCATCAACGGCGTCTGGGTCTGCAGGAACGGCTCCGTCGGCGAGGACCGCGACCTGGTCAGCATGAAGGACCGCGAGGTCCGCATCACCGCCGACCTGGCGGCCGGCTCCGAGACCGCCGTCATCTGGGCCAACGACCTGACCGCCGAGTACGTCCACGAGAACAGCGCCTACTCGTCATGACCGGAACCGCGCGGAAGCACACCGCCCTCCCCAAGGCCCAGATCCTCATCGAGGCCCTGCCGTGGCTGACCCGCCACCACGGCAAGACCGTCGTCATCAAGTTCGGCGGCAACGCCATGGTGGACGAGGACCTCAAGGCCGCCTTCGCCCAGGACGTCGTCTTCCTGCGGCACGCCGGCCTCAAGCCGGTGGTCGTCCACGGCGGCGGCCCGCAGATCAGTGCCCAGCTGGACAAGCAGGGCCTGGTCAGCGAGTTCAAGGCCGGCCTGCGGGTCACCACCCCGGAGGCCATGGACGTCGTACGGATGGTGCTGGCCGGCCAGGTCCAGCGGGAGCTGGTCGGGCTGCTCAACCAGCACGGGCCGCTCGCCGTCGGCATGACCGGCGAGGACGCCCGGACCATCTCGGCCGTCCAGCACCGGCCCGAGATCGACGGCGAGCTCGTCGACATCGGCCGGGTCGGCGAGATCACCGCCATCGACACCGGGGCCATCGAGGCGCTGCTGGAGGACGGCCGGATCCCGGTCATCTCCTCCATCGCGCGCAGCGAGGACGACGGCCACGTCTACAACGTCAACGCCGACACGGCGGCCGCGGCGCTCGCCGCCGCCCTGGGCGCGGAGACGCTGATGGTGCTCACGGACGTCGAGGGCCTGTACGCGGACTGGCCGCACAGCGACGAGGTCATCAGCCGGCTCACGGTGAGCCAGCTGGAGAAGCTGCTGCCCGAGCTGTCCAGCGGCATGGTGCCCAAGATGGAGGGCTGCCTGCACGCCGTCCGCAACGGAGTGCACACGGCCCGGGTGATCGACGGGCGGGTCCAGCACTCGATCCTGCTGGAGATCTTCACGGACGAGGGAATCGGCACGATGGTCGTGCCCGACGAGCAGGGACGCGACGAGCAGGGAGCCGACGGGCAGGGGCCCGACGGGCAGGGAGGGGACAGCGCATGACCGGCAGTCAGCAGTCGGGCCACCAGGCGACCGCCGGCGGCAACCAGGAGTACCGCGCCCGCTGGCAGGGCGCCCTGACCAACAACTACGGCACCCCCGCGCTGGCACTCGTCCGCGGTGAGGGCGCACAGGTCTGGGACGCCGACGGCAAGCAGTACACCGACTACGTCGGCGGCATCGCGGTCAACGCCCTCGGCCACGCCCACCCGGCGATCGTCGAGGCGGTCACCACGCAGATCACCACCCTCGGCCACGTCTCCAACCTCTACGCCTCCGAGCCGGTCGTCGCCCTCGGCGAACGGCTGCTCCAGCTCTTCGGCCGGCTGGGCAAGGTTTTCTTCTGCAACTCCGGCGCCGAGGCCGTCGAGGGTGCCTTCAAGATCGGCCGGCTCACCGGGCGCACCCACATGGTCGCCACCACCGGCGGCTTCCACGGCCGGACCATGGGAGCCCTCGCGCTCACCGGCCAGCCCGCCAAGCAGGGGCCGTTCCTGCCGCTGCCCGGCGAGGTCACGCACGTGCCGTACGGGGACGTGGAGGCCCTGCGGGCCGCCGTCACCGAGGAGACGGCCCTGGTGATCATCGAGCCGATCCAGGGTGAGAACGGGGTCGTGGTGCCGCCCGCCGGCTACCTGACGGCGGCCCGCGAGATCACCCGGGCCACCGGCACCCTGCTGGTCCTGGACGAGGTGCAGACCGGCATCGGCCGGTGCGGACAGTGGTTCGAGCACCAGGCCCACGAGGGCGTCGAGCCCGACATCGTCACGCTTGCGAAGGGTCTGGGCGGCGGTCTGCCGATCGGCGCCGTGGCTGCCTTCGGGCCCGTGGCCGACCTGCTGCAGCCCGGCCAGCACGGCACCACCTTCGGCGGCAACCCGGTCGCCTGCGCGGCCGGCCTCGCGGTCATCGACACCATCGCCGCGGAAGGGCTGCTGGACCGGGTCAAGGAGCTGGGCGAGCGGCTGCGCTCCGGAATCGAAGCTTCCGGGCATCCCCTCGTCGACCGTGTCCGTGGTGCGGGCCTTCTGCTGGGTATGGTGCTGACGGAGCCGGTGGCGCAGAAGGTGCAGCTGGCGGCTCAGGAAGCCGGCTTCCTGGTCAACGCGCCCGCCCCCGACGTCGTACGGCTCATGCCCCCGTACGTCCTGTCGGAGGACGAGGCGGACGCGTTCGTCCGGGCGCTGCCCGGCATTCTCGACGCAAGCCGTGAGGACGGACGATCCGGAGAATGAGACGACGATGAGCCAGGCGCAGGACCATGAGCACTGGGGGTCCCCCCGGACGGAGTCCGGGGGAGGGCCGTCCGTCCCGCAGACGCGTACCGCCCGCCACCGCCGGATCGTGGACATCCTCAACCGGCAGCCGGTCCGCTCCCAGAGCCAGCTGGCCAAGCTGCTCGCCGACGACGGGCTGAGCGTCACCCAGGCGACGCTCTCCCGGGACCTCGACGAGCTGGGCGCGGTGAAGATCCGCAACACCGGCGGCGAGCTGATCTACGCGGTGCCCAGCGAGGGCGGCTTCCGCACCCCGCAGGCCCCGCTCGGCGAGTCGGCGAAGGAGGAGCGCATGCGGCGCCTCTCCGGCGAACTGCTGATCTCCGCGGAGGCCTCGGCGAACCTCGTGGTCCTGCGCACCCCGCCGGGTGCGGCCCAGTTCCTGGCCTCGGCCATCGACCAGGCGGAGCTGCACGCCGTCCTCGGCACGATCGCGGGCGACGACACCCTGATGCTCATCAGCCGCGACCCGGCGGGCGGCCAGGCCCTGGCGGACCACTTGCTCCGGCTGGCCCAGAAGGAGGGCTGAGCCGGGCCCGGCCCGGCGCGTGCCGGCCGCGGCCCCGACGGGCCCCAGGCAGGGGCAGCCGGGCCGGCCCCGGCCGCCGATGCTCAGTAGCGGGTGACCGCCAGCCCGCCCGACTCCGTGCCGATCGCGATGTGCGGCCGCCGGCGGGGGTCCGCCCAGCGCAGGATCGCCCGCATCGCCCGTTCCGGCACGGACACGCAACCGGCCGTCGCGCCCTTGCCGTTGACGTGCAGGAAGATCCCGGCGCCGCGGCCGCGCACCGGCCGGTCGTAGTTGAAGGCGATGACCAGCGCGTGCGCGTACTGCCGGTCGTACGCCACCAGGTGTTCGGCCTCGCCCGGCGCGCAGTCGGCCGGCAGCGGCTCCGTCCACCGGTTGTAGGACGTGGACGCGTTGTCCTGGCACCACCAGGAGTCCGGGGTCACCGGGCGGTAGTCGTACTCCGTGCCGGCCGGGGCGCGCCGGATGCCGAAGGCGTAGGGGAGTGCGTACAGGCCGGCCGGGGTGGTGTTCGTCCCCTGCACCCGGCTCGCGCCCTCCGCCAGGCCGGATCCCCCGAAGCGGGCCTCGGTGGTGCCCTCCGCGTACCAGCGCCCGGCGCGCCGGTCCCACCAGGTCAGCGTCCCGGTGGTGGATCCGGCGGCGGGCGCCACGGCGGTGATCAGCTGGCTGCCGCCGCCGGTGTCGGCCAGCCGGGCGGGCAGCGACGTGTCGGGGCCGGGGAACAGCGAGGCGGCCAGGGCGAGGCCGACTCCCAGAGCGGTTCTGAGCACATGTCAGACAGTACGGGCAGGCAGGGGCAGCGGCAGCGCAGGCAGGCCGTCGAGGCTGGTACCGATGTACTCCTTGCGCTCGCAGTACTCGGCGAACTCCTCGTCCGTCTTGCGGCCGAAGTACTCCGCGTGGAGCGTGCGCTCGCCCTGGTAGTCCATGAATGGGGATCGAGTAGCTCAGCCGTCGAGCCCCAGGCGCCGGCGGAGCAGGGCCAGCTCGAACGGCTCGAACACGTGGTTCACCCGGTCCAGCAGCGCGCCCAGGTGCGCCGCGTCCGCCTCCTGCGCGGACAGGGCCGACTGCCAGTCCCAGGTGCGTACGGCCGCCTGGGCCTCCCGGCGCAGTGCCAGGTTCCAGTCCTTCGACAGCCCGACGCAGACTCGCAGCTCGACCGGCCCGCCACGCCCCCGCAGCAGCCGGAATCCGGCCCGGCGGGTGGCCACCGGCCGGCGCGCCCGGCACCGGTCGGCCAGGTACTCCGCGTCCAGCCGGCCGGCCACCGGCAGCAGGCTCCGGGTCGCCTCCCGGACCACCGGCGCCGCCGGGTCGTCCAGCAGCGCGAGCAGGGTCGTGTCGTCGACGACGGCGTCCAGGCGCCGCAGCCCGGCCACCGCCGCGGCCCGCACCCGGCCGACCGGGTGCGCCAGCAGCTCCCGCAGCAGCGGCACGTCCTCGCTCCGGCCGCACTCGGCCAGACCGGCCACCGCGTACGGGGAGGGGCCCGCCGGTTCGGCGACCAGCCGGCGGTAGTGCTCGTGCGGGTCCCCGCCGCCCTGGCCCACCAGCCGGCGCGCGCACGCCCGCACGCGGGCGGAGCGGTCGAAGAGGTGCAC
>NZ_WTFF01000108.1 GCF_019400985.1 Streptomyces bambusae | reverse complement strand
GGGTCATGGGCGGCGCCGGCGCTCCGCACGGCGGTGCCGGCGGCCTCGGCGGCGGCCCGGGCGACGGTGAGCATGGTGCCCTCGACGGGGTGCGCGACGGCCTCGTAGGCGGACTCGGCGGCCCGGGCCAGGGCCCGCGCCAGCCGCCCGCCCGGTCCGGCACTGGAAACGGCATCGGCATCGGCATCGGCATCGACCCCGGTCCCGGTCCCGGTGCTGCCGTCCGTGCCCAGGACGTCGGCCATCCCGAGCAGCAGCTGGGCGAGGATCGTGCCCGAGTTCCCCCGGGCCCCTATGAGGGCGCCGTGCGCGTACGCCCGTACCGCTGCGGCGAGGGAGGCCTCCGGTGTGCCGTGCGTCACCCGGGCGCGGGCGGCCTCGACCTCGCGGGCGGCGGATTCGGCGGTCAGGTAGAGGTTGGTGCCGGTGTCGGCGTCCGCGACCGGGAAGACGTTGATGGCGTCGATGTCCGCGCGGGCCTGCCCGAGGGCGGCCACGGCCAGCGAACTCCACGTGCGCACCGCGTCGGCGTCGAGGGTGTGCGACTCGTGGGGCACCGGGCGTTCCTCCTCGTGCGGGCTGGGGTTCACCGCAGGGTAACGAAGGCCGGGGCGGCGGCAGCGGGGTCCATGGTAGTTTTCTTGAACGGGAGCAGCCGTTGTATGCTGCTCCGGTTGCCCGACGAGAGTCGGGCCATTCCCCCGGCAAGCCACTTCAGATCTCTGATTCCGGTGCGCCGGAAATAACCGTAAGTGCATCTGAAGTCTTTGGAGTGACCTGTGGCTGCCAACTGCGACGTTTGCGGCAAGGGGCCGGGCTTCGGCAACAACATCTCGCACTCGCACCGCCGTACGTCCCGTCGCTGGAACCCGAACATCCAGCGCGTTCGTGCCGTGGTCAGTGGGACGCCGAAGCGCCTCAACGCCTGCACCTCGTGCATCAAGGCCGGCAAGGTCTCGCGCTGACGCTCCCGTCGTAGCGCAGCCCTTCTCGGTTGCCAGGAAGGCCGGTCCACCTCGGTGGACCGGCCTTTTGCCTTGCCTGCGTACGGTCGGTGCGGGCGCGCGTGAACCCGTGCGCGCGCCCGCCCGCGCCGGACTTCTCTATGCCCGGCCCCGCCACTGCCAGGCGTGGTCCACCGGGCCGATCCCGTCGCCGAGCCGGAAGCCGGCGGCTATGGCTCCGGTGACGTACTCCTTGGCCGCCGTCACGGCCGCCGGTACCGCCAGCCCCTTCGCCAGCCCCGCCGCGATCGCACTGGCCAGGGTGCAGCCCGTGCCGTGCGTGTGCCGGTTGTCGTGCCGGGGCGCCCGCAGCCACAGCTGCTCGGCGCCGTCGGTGAGCAGGTCCACGGCCTCGTGCCCGGCGCCCAGGTGCCCGCCCTTGACCAGCACCCAGCGCGGGCCGTACCCGAGGACGGCGTCGGCGGCCCGCCGCATGGCGTCCTCGGTCGCCACCCGCACCCCCGTCAGCCACTCCACCTCGTCCAGGTTGGGCGTGGCCACGGTGGCGCGGGGCAGCAGCTCCTTGCGTACGGCGTCCAGCGCGGAGGCGGCCAGCAGCGCGTCCCCGTGCTTGGAGACGCCCACGGGGTCCACGACGGCCGGGGCGGGGGTGCCGGCCAGCAGCCCCGCCACGGTCTCCACCAGCGCGGCGGAGGACAGCATGCCGGTCTTGACGGCGTCCACCCCGATGTCGTCGGCGACGGCCCGGTACTGGGCCGTGACGGCCTCGGCGGGCAGCTCCCAGGCCCCGTGCACCCCGAGCGAGTTCTGGGCGGTCACGGCGGTGAGCACGCTCATCCCGTGCACGCCGAGCGCCAGCATCGTCTTGAGGTCGGCCTGGATGCCCGCGCCGCCGCCGGAGTCCGATCCGGCGACGGTCAGGCACAGCGCGGGCGCGGGCGTCATCGCACGTGCTCCTCGGCGGGGTCACCGCCGAAGTGGTCCCAGCCGGCGGTGCTGGTCCAGGGGGCGCCGTCCACGGTCACCTGGGGCTGCGCGGTGGGGTGGAGGACCTCGCCGATGACCTTCCAGCGGGCGGGCAGCTTCACGTCCGGCGGGAAGGTGGCGACGATCGCGTGGTCCTCCCCGCCGGTCAGCACCCACTGCAGCGGGTCCACGCCGACGGCCTGGCCGATGTCGTGCATCTGCGTCGGGATGTCGACCGCGCTGGAGCGGACGTCGATGCGGACCTTGCTCGCCTCGGCGATGTGCCCGAGGTCGGCGATCAGGCCGTCGCTGACGTCGGTCATGGCGGTCGCGCCGAGCCCGGCCGCGGCGGGGCCCGCGTGGTACGGCGGCTCGGGGCGGCGGTGCGCCTCGACGAAGGCCCGCGGGGAGCGGAAGCCGCGGGAGAGCACGGCGAAGCCGGCCGCGGACCAGCCGAGCCAGCCGGTGACGGCGACCACGTCGCCGGGCTGGGCGCCGGAGCGGGTGACCGGCTCGTGGTTGCGCAGGTCGCCGAGGGCGGTGATGGCGACGGTGATGGTGTCGCCGCGGACGACGTCGCCGCCGACCACGGCGGCGCCGGCGACCTGGCACTCGTCGCGCAGGCCGTCCATCAGCTCGGTGGGCCAGGTGACCGGCAGTTCGGCCGGCACCACCAGGCCCAGCAGCAGTGCGGTGGGCACGGCGCCCATGGCGGCGATGTCGGCGAGGTTCTGGGCGGCGGCCTTGCGGCCGACGTCGTAGGCCGTGGACCAGTCGCGCCGGAAGTGCCGGCCCTCCAGCAGGATGTCCGTACTGGCCACGACGCGCCGGTCGGGGGCCGACACCACCGCGGCGTCGTCACCGGGCCCCAGCCGGACCGCCGGGGTGGTGGTGAGCCGGGAGGTGAGCTCCCTGATGAGCCCGAACTCTCCCAGCTCGCCCACAGTGCCCTTCATCGCTGTGCTCCTTCTGGCCCAGTCAGCTTGCGGTCGCGAGCCGTCACAGCTCTGGGTACCGTCAACAGATACGTCAACTTCTGCTCTCCGTACGCCCCGCAGCGCGCGCCGTCGATCACCCGGGTCTCCCCGTGGCGGGCGGCGACGCGGTACCGTGGCGTCCCTTCGCCCCCGGGACATCCCACCCCGAGGGTAGGGGAAATGCTCCTCGTGGCCGTCCTGGAGGTTCCGTGGTACAGGCGTACATCCTCATCCAGACCGAGGTGGGCAAGGCGTCCGTCGTCGCCGAGTCCATCTCCCAGATCCAGGGGGTGATCCAGGCCGAGGACGTGACGGGGCCGTACGACGTGATCGTGCGGGCCCAGGCCGACACCGTGGACGAGCTCGGCCGCATGGTGGTCGCCAAGGTCCAGCAGGTGGAAGGGATCACCCGCACCCTGACCTGCCCGGTGGTCCATCTGTAGCCCCCGTCTAGTCTTGGCCGGTGATGTCCCTCCACCGCCGGCCCCTCCGTCTGCCCGCCCTGATGGTCCTGCTCGCCCTCGCGGGCTGTGCCCCGGGCACGGTCACGGCCCGGGTGGATCCTCCGCCCGCGCCGCCCACCGAGGTCGCGGGGCTCTGTGCCGCGCTGCACAGGAAGCTCCCCGATCGGGTGGCCGGTCTGGAGCGGAGCACGACCGAGCCGGACTCCGACCTGACCGCCGCGTGGGGCGGCTCGGCGATCGTACTGCGGTGCGGTATCCCCAAGCCCCCCAAGATGGCCGATCCGCAGCAGGAGGGCATCCACGTCAACGGGGTGGCCTGGCTGCTGGAGCCGCTCTCCGAGCAGGAGGGCGGCGGATTCAGGTTCACCACCGGGATGCGGCGGGCGTACACCGAGGTCGTGGTCGACAAGGCGCACGCCACCGAGGCGGGGATGCTGGTCGGGCTCTCCGCCGCTGTCGCCGAGACCGTCCCGGAGGGGATCGCGGACTACTGAACGCGCAGCGACTGCTGAACGCGCACCGGCCGCTGACCGCGCACCGAACCGCCCGCCGGACGGAATCCGGCGGGCGGTTCGGTGCGTCCACGGGTGTCGGCGCCATCGCCGGCGTGTGCCGCGTGACCGCGCCCCGTCAGGGCGCGGGACTGCATCGACAGCGGCTCCGTCGCGTGGGCGCGACCGGCCGCGGACGGCGCGCGGTCCTGCTGCCACGCCTCCCGCGGAGCGCTCAGCGCAGGCCCGTGGAGCGGCGCAGGGCCGCCTGGATCAGGCGGTCGACCAGCTCCGGGTAGCTGACGCCGGTCTCCTGCCACATCCGCGGGTACATCGAGATCGGCGTGAAACCGGGCATGGTGTTGATCTCGTTGATCACGAAGGTGCCGTCCTCGGTGAGGAAGAAGTCGGCACGCACCAGGCCCTCGCAGGAGGCCGCCTCGAAGGCGTCGACCGCCAGGCGCTGCACCTGCGCGGTCTGCTCGGGGGTCAGCGGGGCGGGCACGATCCCGGAGGCGGAGTCGATGTACTTCGCCTCGAAGTCGTAGAAGTCGTGGCTGGAGACGGGCGGGATCTCGGCGGGGACGCTGGCGCGCGGGCCGTCCTCGAACTCCAGGACGCCGCACTCGATCTCGCGGCCGCGCAGCAGCGCCTCCACGATGATCTTCGGGTCGTGGCGCTGGGCCTCCTCGATCGCCTCGTCCAGGCCGGCCAGGTCGTCGACCTTGGTGATGCCGATGGAGGAGCCGGCCCGGGCGGGCTTCACGAACAGCGGCCAGCCGTGCTCGCCGGCGAAGTCGACGATCTTCTTGCGGGCGGCGGCGGGGTCGAGCTCCCACTCGCGGGGGCGGACGGTGACGTACGGGCCGACGGCCAGCCCGAACGAGGTGAACACCCGCTTCATGTACTCCTTGTCCTGGCCGACGGCCGAGGCGAGCACGCCCGAGCCGACGTACGGGACGCCGGAGAGCTCCAGCAGGCCCTGGAGGGTGCCGTCCTCGCCGTACGGGCCGTGGAGCATCGGGAACACCACGTCGACCTCGCCCAGCGCCTTGGGCACGGCGCCGGGCTCGGTGTAGACGACCTCGCGGTTGGCGGGGTCGACCGGGAGCACGACGCCGCCCTCGGCGGACTCGGCGAGCTCGGCGACGCTCGGGAGCTTGCGGTCGGTGATGGCCATCCGCTCCGGCTCGTCGGCGGTCAGCGCCCACCGGCCGTCGGTGGTGATGCCGATGGGCAGCACCTCGTACTTGGAGCGGTCGATGGAGCGCAGAACGGCGCCCGCCGTGACGACCGAGATGGCGTGTTCGGAGCTGCGGCCGCCGAACACGACGGCCACGCGCGGCTTGCGACGCTGCTGCTCAGGGCTCTGGGAGGAGGTCTCGCTGCTCATATCGCGTTGAGACTACCCGCTCGGTGGCACGGGAAGGTGTCAGCGGCGTTCCGGTTTCGCACTCCGGGCCATCAGGTCCTTCAGCGCGAGCAGCGGCGGCTTGCCGTTGTGGACGATGTCCACGACCGTGTCGGTGATCGGCATGTCGACCCCGTGGCGGCGGGCCAGATCGGCCACCGACTCGCAGGACTTGACCCCCTCCGCGGTCTGCTTGGTGACCGCGATGGTCTCCTCCAGGGTCATCCCGCGGCCCAGGTTGGTGCCGAAGGTGTGGTTCCGGGAGAGCGGCGAGGAGCAGGTCGCGACCAGGTCGCCGAGTCCGGCGAGGCCGGAGAAGGTCAGCGGGTCGGCTCCCATCGCCAGGCCCAGCCGGGTCGTTTCGGCCAGGCCGCGGGTGATGAGGGAGCCCTTGGTGTTGTCGCCCAGGCCCATGCCGTCGGCGATGCCGACGGCGAGGCCGATGACGTTCTTGACCGCTCCGCCGAGTTCGCAGCCGACCACGTCGGTGTTGGTGTACGGGCGGAAGTACGGGGTGTGGCAGGCGGCCTGGAGGCGCTGGGCGACGGCCTCGTCGGAGCAGGCGACGACGGAGGCCGCGGGCTGCCGGGCGGCGATCTCGCGGGCCAGGTTGGGCCCGGTGACCACGGCGACGCGGTGGGCGGGGACCTTGGCGACCTCCTCGATGACCTCGCTCATCCGCTTGGCGGTGCCGAGTTCGATGCCCTTCATCAGGGAGACGAGCACGGTGTCGGGGGCCAGCAGCGGCGCCCACTCGGCGAGGTTGCCGCGCAGGGTCTGGGAGGGGATGGCCAGGACCGTGAAGTCGGCGCCGGCCGCGGCCTCGGCCGGGTCGGTGGTGGCGCGCACGTTCGGGGGCAGCTCCACGCCGGGGAGGTAGTCCGGGTTGGTGTGCGTGGCGTTGACGGCGTCGACGAGTTCCCGGCGGCGGGCCCACAGGGTCACATCGCAGCCGGCGTCGGCCAGCACCATGGCGAACGCGGTACCCCAGGAGCCGGTTCCGAAGACGGCTGCCTTCACGGGACGTGTCACTTCGTGCCCTCCCCCGCGGCCTTGCGCCGCTGTTCCGCCCTGGCCTTGCGGTGGTCGTACGGCTGCGCGGGCGCCTGCTCGCCGCGCAGCTCCTCCAGCAGCTCCGTGATGGCCGCCATGATGGTCTCGGTGGCCTGCTTGAGGACCTCCGGCGTGGGTTCGCGGTCGTAGTACGGCGAGAGGTCCACGGGCGGCCCGGCGAGCACCCGGAGGGTCTTGCGGGGGAACAGGCTGACCTTGTTCTCCTTGGCGTACGGCGGCATCGCCAGGTTGGCGCCCCACTGGGCCACGGGGATGACGGGGGCCTTGGTGAGCAGGGCGATCCGGGCGGCGCCGGTCTTGCCGGCCATGGGCCACACGTCGGGGTCGCGGGTGATGGTGCCCTCGGGGTAGATCGCCACGCATTCGCCGCGCTCGATGGCGTCCACGGCGGCCCGGAACGCGTCCAGGGCGTTGGTGGTCTCGCGGTAGACGGGGATCTGCCCGGTGCCGTGCAGGATCGACCCGACGAAGGGGGTCCGGAACAGTGCGGCCTTCGCCAGGAAGCGGGGCACCCGGCCGGTGTTGTACTGGTAGTGCGCGTAGGAGAGCGGGTCCAGGTACGAGTTGTGGTTGACGGCGGTGATGAATCCCCCGTCCGCCGGCATGTGCTCCATTCCGCGCCAGTCCCGCTTGAACAGCACTACCAGCGGCGGTTTTGCGATGACCGCCGCCAGGCGGTACCAGAAGCCGATTCTGCGGCGGGACACGCGTGCACCTTCCTTCTTCTGCCGGATGCGGATGAGGAGCATCCGGTGGGCCGGACAAGTGTCGCCCCGGGTCCGGCCTGTGTCGAGAACACCGTACGCCCCGCTCGCGCCGGCGGGCCCACGGGCCGCTCTGAGGGGGGTGACAATGGCCCGACACGTGTACGAGCGAAGGGGGAGGGCCACGGACGGCGTCTGGAGCCTGGTGGTGCCGCTGAAGCCGCTCTCGGTGGCCAAGAGCCGCCTGGCCGCTGCCGTGGGGGCGGACCGGCCGGGGCTGGCCCTGGCGTTCGCGCAGGACACCGTGGCGGGGGCGCTGGCCTGCGCTGCGGTGCGGGATGTGGTGGTGGTCACGGACGATCCGCTGGCCGGGGCGGAACTGGCGGTGCTGGGGGCGCGGATCCTGCCGGACGCCCCGGCGGGCGGGCTCAACGCGGCGCTGGCCCACGGGGCGCGGGCGGTGCGCGCGGGGCGGCCGCGGGCGGCGGTGGCGGCGATGAACGCCGATCTGCCGTCACTTCGGCCGGTGGAATTGCTACGCGTGCTCGAAACGGCGGAAGGATTTCCGCGGGCATTTCTGGCGGATGCGGCGGGAATCGGGACGACACTGCTTTCCGCGGCTCCGGAGACGGAATTGGCACCCGCGTTCGGGGGTCCGTCACGGGTCCGGCATTCGGCGTCGGGCGCGGTGGAAATCGCCCGGCCGGACGTGGAGAGCGTGCGGCGGGACGTGGACACGGGGGCGGACCTGCGGGCGGCGGCGACCCTCGGCCTGGGCGCCTACACCGCCCGATACAGTGCCCGTATGCAGGCGACCGCGTACACGTACGACTCCCAGACCCGCAGCGGCAGTGTGCTGCTGGACGACGGCACCCCGGTCCGCTTCGAGGCCCCGGCGTTCGACGCGGGCGGCCTGCGGATGCTGCGCCCGGGGCAGCGGGTGCGGATCGAGACGGAGGGCGAGGGGTCGGCGCTGCGGATCACGCTGATCACCCTGCAGACCTTCTGAGCAGGCCTTCTGCGCGGGCCTGCTGCACGGGCCTTCCGCACGGGCCTTCCGCACGGGCCTTCCACACGGGCCTTCCGGGACCGGGCCGGGACACCGCGGGCCGGCTTCCCCGGTGGGGAAGCCGGCCCGGCGTGTGTGACGAGCGGCCCTACTTCTTGCGGGCCGTGGTCTTCTTCGCGGTGGTGGTCTTGCGTGCCGTCGTCTTCTTGGCCGGCGCCTTCTTCGCGACGGCCTTCTTGGCCGGCGCCGTCTTCTTGGCGGTGGCCTTCTTGGCCGCGGTGGTCTTGGCCGCCGTGGTCTTCTTCGCCGCCGCCGTGGTCTTCTTGGCGGCCGTCGTCGTCTTCTTCGCCGCCGCCGTGGTCTTCTTCACGACGGCCTTCTTCGCCGCGGCGGTCTTGGCGGTGACCGCCTTCTTGGCCGGCGCCGCCTTCTTCGCGACGGCCTTCTTGGCCGCGGCCTTCTTGACCGTCGCGCGGCCGCCGGCGGCCGCCGCCATCAGGCTGCCCTTGGGCGCCTTCTTCACGGCCACCTCGTCACCCTTGGGGAGCTTCTTGGTGCCGCTGACCAGGTCCTTGAAGCCCTGACCGGCGCGGAAGCGGGGTACCGAGGTCTTCTTGACCCGCACGCGCTCACCCGTCTGCGGGTTACGGGCGTACCGGGCCGGACGGTCCACCTTCTCGAACGAGCCGAAGCCCGTGACCGAGACCCGGTCGCCCGCGACCACCGCGCGGACCATCGCGTCGAGTACGGCGTCGACAGCGTCAGCGGCCTGCTGGCGGCCGCCGAGCTTGTCGGCAATCGCTTCTACGAGCTGCGCCTTGTTCACGTCTTCCCCTTCGGAGACATCGCCAGAACGAATGTGTTCAAGCTTATTTCGCACGTTAGGCGGATATATACCGCAAATCAAACACGAAACGGGCTTATCACCCTAGTGCCGCAACGGTATGGACCGTTGCGGAGTTCCTTCGCATCAGTCGCCTTCAGGGAATCGACCCTCGTCAAGGTCCTTCATCAACCTGTCCAGGCGCCTTGCCGCATCGGCGAGATCGTGCTTCGCCGCGGCCGTGACGACCAACAGCTTCCGGGACAGCGCCATCCTTACGCCCTCCGGGACTTGCAGTGAGCGCACCCTTGCGTGTGCTTCTTTCAACCGGTCCGCGACGAGTTCGTAGAGCTCGAGTTGACTGTCGCGTTCCATGCACAGATTGTGCCATCTGGGGCGAGTTGTCGCCTCACAGGGCCTCAACAAACGCCTGCGCCCCCCGCCGGAGGGCGGGGGGCGCAGTGCGCGGCGGGTGATCACCCGAAGGTGGATAAGCGCTGATCAGACCTGAATCACAGGGCAATCGTGCGCGGCTTGAACGCGGGCCGGGCGCTTTCGTACCGGGCGATGTCGGCTTCGTTCTGAAGGGTGAGGGAGATGTCGTCCAGACCCTCCAGCAGCCGCCAGCGCGCGTTGTCGTCGAGCTCGAACTCCGCCTCGACGCCCTCCGCGCGGACCTGCCGGGCGACGAGGTCGACGGTGATCTCGGCGGTCGGGTCGGCCTCGGTCAGCGCCCACAGCCGGTCGACGGTCTCCTGCGGCAGAACGACGGTCAGCAGGCCGTTCTTGAGGGAGTTGCCGCGGAAGATGTCGGCGAAGCGCGAGGAGATGACGGCCTTGAAACCGAAGTTCTGCAGCGCCCACACGGCATGCTCGCGGGAGGAGCCGGTGCCGAAGTCGGGGCCGGCGACCAGGACGGTCGCGCCCTGGCGCTCGGGGCGGTTGGTGATGAACTCGGGGTCCTTGCGCCAGGCCTCGAAGAGCCCGTCCTCGAACCCGTCGCGGGTGATCTTCTTCAGCCAGTGGGCCGGGATGATCTGGTCGGTGTCGACGTTGCTGCGGCGCAGCGGGACGGCCCGGCCGGTGTGCGTGGTGAAGGCTTCCATGGGTGATCAGACTCCGGCGGTCGCGGGGGCGTCGGTCAGGTCGGCGGGCGAGGCCAGGTGGCCCAGCACCGCGGTGGCCGCGGCCACCTGCGGGGAGACCAGGTGGGTACGCCCGCCCTTGCCCTGCCGGCCCTCGAAGTTGCGGTTGGAGGTGGACGCGGAGCGCTCGCCCGGGGCCAACTGGTCGGGGTTCATGCCCAGGCACATCGAGCAGCCCGCGTGCCGCCATTCGGCGCCGGCCTCCTTGAAGACCTTGTCCAGGCCTTCCTCGACGGCCTGCAGGGCGACCCGGACGGAGCCGGGGACGACCAGCATCCGTACGCCGTCGGCGACTTTGCGGCCCTCGATGACGCCCGCGACCGCACGCAGGTCCTCGATGCGGCCGTTGGTGCAGGAACCTACGAAGACGGTGTCGACCTTGATGTCGCGCAGCGGCTGCCCGGCGGTCAACCCCATGTACTCCAGGGCCTTTTCGGCGGCCAGGCGCTCCGAAGCGTCCTCGTACGAAGCCGGGTCGGGGACGGCGGAGGACAGCGGCGCGCCCTGTCCCGGGTTGGTGCCCCAGGTGACGAACGGGGACAGCGAGGCGCCGTCGATGACGACCTCGGCGTCGAAGACCGCGTCGTCGTCGGTGCGCAGGGTCTTCCAGTAGGCGACCGCGTCGTCCCAGTCCTGGCCCTGCGGGGCGTGGTCGCGGCCCTCGAGGTAGTCGAACGTGGTCTGGTCCGGCGCGATCATGCCCGCCCGGGCGCCGGCCTCGATCGACATGTTGCAGATGGTCATGCGGGACTCCATCGAGAGCTTCTCGATGGCCTCGCCGCGGTACTCCAGGACGTAGCCCTGGCCGCCGCCGGTGCCGATCTTCGCGATGATCGCCAGGATCAGGTCCTTGGCGGTGACGCCCTCGGGCAGCTCGCCCGTGACGGTGATCGCCATCGTCTTCGGGCGGGCCAGCGGCAGCGTCTGCGTGGCCAGGACGTGCTCGACCTGGCTGGTTCCGATGCCGAAGGCCAGGGCGCCGAAGGCACCGTGCGTGGAGGTGTGGGAGTCGCCGCAGACCACGGTGGTGCCCGGCTGGGTCAGGCCCAGCTGCGGTCCCACCACGTGGACGACGCCCTGCTCGACGTCGCCCAGCGGGTGCAGCCGGACACCGAACTCGGCGCAGTTCTTGCGGAGGGTCTCCAGCTGGGCCCGGGAGACCGGGTCCGCGATGGGCTTGTCGATGTCGAGGGTGGGGGTGTTGTGGTCCTCGGTCGCGATGGTGAGATCGAGCCGGCGGACCTTGCGACCGCTGTGCCGCAGCCCGTCGAAGGCCTGCGGGCTGGTCACCTCGTGCAGCAGGTGAAGATCGATGAAGAGGAGGTCGGGCTCGCCCTCTGCGCGCCGGACGACATGGTCGTCCCAGACCTTCTCCGCGAGTGTCCTACCCATCGCTTTCCCTCCGGCCGACGTCTGCGTCGGCACTTCTCGAAGCCCGTGTCGCGGGCCGACCGGCGCCCGCAACACCACCTTCGCAAGTTCCCGGGAAATTTGAACTTGCGTTTCACAGTGTGAGACGTGAATATCGTTGCATGGACAACTCTAGCGGCGTCGGCGTTCTCGACAAGGCAGCTCTGGTTTTGAGCGCACTGGAGTCCGGTCCGGCCACCCTCGCCGGGCTGGTCGCGGCGACAGGGCTCGCACGACCCACGGCACATCGCCTGGCCGTGGCACTGGAACACCACCGGATGGTGGCGAGGGACATGCAGGGCCGGTTCATCCTCGGTCCGCGGCTGGCAGAGCTTGCCGCCGCGGCCGGTGAGGACCGCCTGCTGGCCACGGCGGGACCGGTACTCACCCACCTCCGTGACGTGACGGGCGAGAGCGCGCAGCTCTACCGTCGTCAGGGAGACATGCGCATCTGCGTGGCGGCCGCGGAGCGGCTGTCCGGCCTGCGGGACACCGTCCCGGTGGGCTCCACGCTGACGATGAAGGCGGGATCCTCCGCGCAGATCCTCATGGCCTGGGAGGAGCCCGAGCGGCTCCACCGGGGCCTGCAGGGGGCGCGCTTCACGGCGACGGCCCTGTCGGGCGTACGGCGCCGCGGCTGGGCCCAGTCGATCGGCGAGCGGGAGCCCGGCGTGGCGTCCGTCTCGGCGCCCGTCAGGGGCCCCTCGAACCGCGTGGTGGCCGCCGTGTCGGTCTCCGGGCCGATCGAGCGGCTGACCCGGCACCCGGGCCGGATGCACGCCCAGGCGGTGATCGACGCCGCGGCCCGCCTCTCGGAAGCCCTCCGCCGCGCCGGCTGACCCTCGCCCCCGCAATTCCTCCCACTCCCCCGTCCCCGGCCGGGGGCGCCCCCGACGCCGCACACGTCCAGTCAGGCGCCCCCGGCCTTCTTCGTGCCCGCCGGGCCCCGCAGACGCGTACCGCTGTCCGCGGCCCGGCACTCAGACGCGTCCTCCGCCGCCGGAGCACGCAGTCGGCTGCGGGCGGCCGAGGTCAGATGGGGCCTCGCCGCGTGACACCCAAGCCCCACCGGTAGAGGTCCGGCACCCGGAACAGGCGCGTGGAGCTGTCGCTCTCCATGGGAGCGAGCAGCCCGACCTCCTGCGCGAGGCCGACGAGGTCTTCCTGCACGCCCGAGAGATTGGCTTCGAGGTGGTCCTCCGCGACCGGGGTGCGTCCGTAGTCACGCAGGACCGAGGCAAGGCCCTGGAGCTCCTGGAACTCTTCGTCCAGCAGGGCGGACAGCGCCTGTTCGCTGACTTCCTCCAGACTCACGGCAAGGCTGCGCGGACGCAGGACCGACCGCTCGTAGCTGCTGCGCCTCTCCTCGTCGCGCTCCCACTTCAAGGCAGCGGCGAAGATCTGCAGCAGGGCTCGCGGCGAGTGGTCCCCATTGCCGTCGGCAAGCCGGTTCCACACCCAGTTGGCAGTGAATGCGGTGCGCTCGCCGCGCATGCGCTCTCCGACGAGGGCGTTCCAGGCGAGTGCCACTTGCTCAGGGCTCCAGGAGGCCACGTCGGCATCGACCAGCGCCTTGTCGGTCTCCTCGAGGAGGAGCCGGAAGGCGTCTGCCCGGATCGCCCGCTTGAGAACGACCTTGAAGTACTCTTCGCGCTCTTCCCACTGCAGTCGCTTCGACAGACCGAAGAAGTGGCTCTTGTTCTCGAAGCGCAGGCCCTGCCAGATGTCGAGGCGAACGAGGATCTTGAATCGGACCTTCTCGAGCCTCGGAGCGAGATCCGCCTGCTTCATCAGCAGCCCGGAGATCGCAGAAGCGCGGGTTCTGCGCGCGTCCGCGGAATGGCCGAAGGCGGTATCGAGGCCGTCGAACAGCAACAGCAGTCCCGAGTCCTGGGCTACGTCGAACCGACGCAGCCATTCCCCGCACGCCAGGGGGCCCATGGGGTCGCGCAGGACCTCTGCGACGCACCTCACGGTGGCGAACTCGCCGTCGTCGACGTGCTCCATGGCCGGATGGGGTGCGTCCAGCTCGGAGGGCAACTCCTGGGTCCGGTAGACGGCCAGGGCGACGAGAACCTGCCAGAAGCTCCCCCACTCCAGACCTTCGGCGTTCAGCACGCCCTCCACTGCCTTGTAGGCGTCCGGACTGAATGACCAGTCGGGGCGCTCACGAAGCTGCGGCGTGGTGACGAGTACGGGAGTCCACCCCTCGAGCCGCCCGGCAGCCAGCCACCGGAAGAGCGCCGTCTTGCCCGTGCCCTTGCGTCCGAGGATCAGCGGGACCTGCGGATCCGCGGTCTCGTTCACCTGGCGCGTCACCACGTAGTCCTGCAGAAAATCCGCACTGTCCAAGGACTCCGCGGTACCGGTGGAGAAGGACAGCTGCCGGAGGGCCGCCGCCTTGCGCTCGGACGACTGGCGCTGCCCGGCCCGTTCCGGCGCCGGCTCGGGAACGATCTGGAGAATCCAGTCGGCGATTCGAGCGTAGGGCGCCAGCTGCCCCTGGCTGGTGGCCACCGTGTCCGAGAACGCGACGTCCGGGTTGTACGGCACCACGTGGGTGATCTCCTCCGGGCTCAGGGGAGGAGCGTCGTGCCGGCCCGCGGCGAGGGGGTCCAGCCACCCCTCCACCCAGGTCTTGGCGCGCTCGGCCAGCCGGGTGGCACTGATGCCCGGCGGCATCGGCGACACGACGAACCTCGGTTCCGGCGTGAGGGGGCGCTCCGCCCGGCGCCGCGTGGTCGACCGCAGAAGGGCCCGCGTCAGCAGTTCCGTGCCGCTGCGGGCCTGGCCGTGGGGGTGGAAACAGACGACGGCCATGTCGGAGACGTCGAAGAGCAGGGGGGCGGCCACCGGGCTCACCCCGGTCCGGGAGTCGATGAGGATGACGTCCGGCCGCAGGTTCGATCCACGCACGTCGTCGATCAGTCGGTGAAGTGCGTTGATGCGCTCCCGGTACCAGATCTCCGGCTCCAGTGAACGCAGCTGCGCCGCGTACTGGCTTCCGAGCCGTCCCGCGGGCATGCAGTAGAGGCGTCCCGAGTCGTCCACCGGAAGCACGTGGTCGAGGACGGGGCAGTCCGCCGCGAATTCGTACTGCAGGAGAGCCGACACCGCTCCCTGGTCCGGTTCGACCCGGTCCTCGATACCGAACAGGGTGTCGAGGCCCGGCGCTTCCAGGTCCATGTCGATGCACACGACCTTCAAGCCGTGCTCGCCGCTCAGTTTGCGGGCCACCGCCGCGAGTGCCGTGCTGCGTCCCACGCCGCCCTTGAGGCTGTAGAACGTGACCACGGGCGCCGATTCGAGGTCATCGTCGAGGTCGCTGGCGAAGGTGATCTCCGAAACGTCCCCCCTCGATGCACGGTCCAGGGCTGCCTGCCAGCCGGGAACGGGCGACTGCCCGTCGCTCAGCTCGCCGTACCACTCCGCCTCCGAGGGCGTGAGGATCTCCCAGGAGTACACCCGATCCGCCAGCGTCGGGGGCATCACGGAAACGACGCGGTCCTTCCGGGTGGCCTCGTCCCAGCCGTCGATGTCCTGCGACACCACACGGACCACAAGCCCTCCAGGATCGGACACCACCGTGACGTCGGCGGAGGGAAGCACGGAAAGGACCGCTGACCGGATCTCCGGATGCGAGTACTGCTCGGCCATGTGTTGCGCACTCTCCCTCATCATCGGCTTCCCCGGCCCTTGCCGCTCCGGTTCGACTCCGCCTGCCGGATCCGCCTCGTCACCCACTGTGCCAGCTCGCGGCCGCCCTTCAGCAGGTCGTGCGGGTCGGTGCCCTTCGGCAGCTGCGTCTCGTACCGGAGCTCCGTGCCCCAGTGCTCCAGGAACAGCGCCGCGTGGCCTCTGGCCGCGGGAAAGCCGGCCGAGTCCCACAGTCCGCGGAGGTTGTGCCCTTCGGCACCCCTGCGGGAGAAGCGGATCCCGCGGAGGTGGAGGAGGTGTTTGAGTTTGCACTCCACCACATAGCCTGCGAGATACACGGCACCGAGTAGCAGACTGCGCTCTACGAGCACCTGTGCCTCATTGGCGCGCAGCCTGGCGACCTCATGGAAATTGCTCAATGCCCGGCCCCCCTCGTCCTCCCCGATCATTGTGGATGATCTCAGGCGACACCGGGACGGCGCTGGCTTTCGGGCGGTCGCATGCAGAAGCGCACGCAAACGGAAGGACCCTCCGTGATCATCACGGAGGGTCCTTCCTGTGCGTACCCCCGACCGGATTCGAACCGGCGCTACCGCCTTGAGAGGGCGGCGTGCTAGGCCGCTACACAACGGGGGCAAGATCTGAGAACTTCCAGATCAGCTGGCCTACCTGGACTCGAACCAAGACTAACTGAACCAGAATCAGTCGTGCTGCCAATTACACCATAGGCCACTGGTGGTATAAACCAGTTGGTACCCCCGACCGGATTCGAACCGGCGCTACCGCCTTGAGAGGGCGGCGTGCTAGGCCGCTACACAACGGGGGCCCTAGCGATCCTGCATCGAGGTGTCCGGGAGCTACCCAGGAGACCTCGCGGGAAGGATCTGTACCCCCGACCGGATTCGAACCGGCGCTACCGCCTTGAGAGGGCGGCGTGCTAGGCCGCTACACAACGGGGGCAAGCACTGCATGCGCACTGCGCTGGGGTACCAGGACTCGAACCTAGAACAACTGAACCAGAATCAGCCGTGTTGCCAATTACACCATACCCCACCAAAACTCAACCCTCCGTAGGGGGTTTCGTTCTGAGTGGCGCCTCCGTGGCTTCCGGCCTTTCGGCCCGCCCCGGCGGCGCAGAAAGAACATTACCGGATGCCTGACCGTGCTCCAAAACGGGTATGCCCGGCCAGCAGCTCCGGGAGCTGCGCGAGGTCCTCGATCCGGTGCACGCCCTCGGGAGTGCGACCCCGGCCGCCCGTGCGGTCCAGCCATACGGCGACCAGCCCGGCGTCCCTGGCCCCGCGGGCGTCGATCTCCGGCTGGTCCCCCACGTACGCCACCTCGCCCGGCTCCAGCCCCAGTGCCGTGCAGGCGGCCAGGAAGGCCCCGGCCTCGGGCTTGCTGACCCCGAGTTCGGCGGCGCACACCAGCACCTCGAAACGTTCCCGCAGGCCCAGGCTGCGCAGCTTGCGGTCCTGGTTGGGCAGGCTCGAATTGGAGAGCACCCCGTGCCGGTGCGTGCCGGCGAGGGCCTCTAGGGCGGGCAACACATCGGGGAAGAGCTCCCAGGAGGCCTCGTAGTGCTCCAGGTAGCCCTGGAACCAGGCGGCGGCCTCCTCATCGGCCATGGCGGGCCGCTCCAGGAAGTCCCGCACCCGGTCCCACCGCTGCTCCTCGAAGCCCGTCTCACCGGCGGCGAAGCGCGCCCAGTGCCGGTCGGTGGCCTCCCGCCAGCGCACGAGGGCCTGCGCCGGGCTCCCGTACCGCCCGCCGAGCCCCTGCTCGGCGAGATGGCGGGCCAGTCCCGCGGTGTCGGCACCGGTGTAGTCGAAGAGGGTGTCGTCGATGTCCCAGAGCACGGCGCTGATCGGCATGTGACCGACGCTACAACGCGACAGGCCCTCCATCACCCGGTTCGGGTGATGGAGGGCCTGTCGGACGTGACGAACGACTCAGCCGACGGGTCAGCCGGCGAGCTTCGCCAGGGTCGCGTCGATGCGGGCCAGGGTGCGGTCCTTGCCCAGGATCTCCAGGGACTCGAACAGCGGCAGGCCCACCGTGCGGCCGGTGACGGCGACGCGGACCGGGGCCTGGGCCTTGCCCAGCTTGAGGCCGTGGGCCTCGCCGGCGGTCAGGACGGCCTGCTTCAGGGCCTCCGCGGAGGTCCAGTCGGCGGCGGCGAGGTTCTCGCGGGCCGTCGCCAGCAGGGCCGCCGGCTCGCCCTTCATCGCCTTGTCCCAGGAGGCCTGGTCGAAGACCGGCTCGGGCAGGAAGAGGAAGTCCACGTTGGCCGTGATCTCCGACAGGACGGTCACACGGGTCTGGGCGTGCGGCGCGATGGCCTCCCAGGCGGCCTGGTCGAAGTCCTCCGGCGCCCACGGGGCGTGCGGGGCGCGCAGCCACGGGGTGCAGGCCTCGGCGAAGGCCTTCGGGTCGAGCCGGCGGATGTGCTCGGCGTTGATCGCCTCGCACTTCTTGAGGTCGAAGCGGGCCGGGTTGGCGTTCACGTCGGCGATGTCGAACTTCGCGACCATCTCGTCGATCGAGAACAGGTCCTGGTCGGCCGAGAAGGACCAGCCGAGGAGCGAGAGGTAGTTCAGCAGGCCCTCGGGCAGGAAGCCGCGCTCGCGGTAGAGGTTCAGCGAGGACTGCGGGTCGCGCTTGGAGAGCTTCTTGTTGCCCTCGCCCATGACGTACGGCAGGTGGCCGAAGGCGGGGATCTCCTTGGCGATGCCGAGCTCGATCAGCGCCTTGTACAGGGCGATCTGGCGGGGGGTGGAGGAGAGCAGGTCCTCGCCGCGCAGGACGTGGGTGATCTCCATGAGCGCGTCGTCGACCGGGTTGACCAGGGTGTACAGCGGCGCGCCGTTGGCCCGCAGGATGCCGTAGTCCGGCACGTTCTCCGGGGTGAAGGTCATCTCACCGCGGACCAGGTCGGTGAAGGTGATCGGCTCGTCGGGCATCCGGAAGCGCACGATCGGGGTGCGGCCCTCGGCCTCGTACGCGGCCTTCTGCTCGTCGGTCACGATGCGGCACATGCCGTCGTAGCCGGAGGCGCGGCCCTCGCGGCGGGCCAGCTCGCGGCGCTCGTCGAGCTCCTCGGCGGTGCAGTAGCAGTGGTACGCGTACCCGCCGTCGAGCAGCTTCTTCGCGACGTCCGCGTAGATGTCCATCCGCTGGGACTGCCGGTACGGGGCGTGCGGGCCGCCGACCTCGGGACCCTCGTCCCAGGTGAAGCCGAGCCACTTCAGCGAGTCCAGGAGCTGGGCGTACGACTCCTCGGAGTCGCGGGCCGCGTCGGTGTCCTCGATGCGGAAGACGAACGTGCCGCCGTGGTGGCGGGCGAACGCCCAGTTGAACAGGGCGGTGCGGACCAGGCCCACGTGGGGGTTGCCGGTCGGGGAGGGACAGAAACGTACGCGGACGGGGGTCGCGTTAGCCACGCTTGATCACCTTGTTGGTGAGAGTGCCGATGCCTTCGATGGTGACGGCGACCTCGTCGCCGACGTTGAGGGGGCCGACTCCGGCCGGGGTCCCCGTGAGGACGACGTCGCCGGGGAGCAGCGTCATGGCCTCGGTGATGTGGACGATCAGGTCCTCGATGGGGCGGATCATCTCGCTGGTGCGGCCGAGCTGGCGCTGTTCGCCGTTCACGGTGCACTGGATGGCCAGGTCGCCCGGGTCCAGGTCGGTCTCGATCCAGGGGCCGAGCGGGCAGGAGCTGTCGAAGCCCTTGGCCCGGGCCCACTGCTTCTCGCGCTGCTGGACGTCGCGCGCGGTGACGTCGTTGGCGCAGGTGTAGCCGAGGATCACGTCCTTGACGCGCTCGCGGGGCACCTCGCGGCACATGCGGCCGATGACCACGGCCAGCTCGGCCTCGTGGTGGAGCTCCTGCGAGAAGGAGGGGTAGGCGATCGGGTCCCCCGGGCCGACCACCGAGGTGGAGGGCTTGAAGAAGGTGATCGGGACGTCGGGGACCTCGTTGCCGAGCTCCGCCGCGTGCTCCGTGTAGTTGCGGCCGATGGCCACGACCTTGTTGGGGAGCACGGGCGGCAGCAGGCGGACCTTGCTCAGCGGGACCTTGGTCCCGGAGAGCTCGAAGTCGCCGAACGGGATGCCCTTGATGATGTCGAGGACGAGCTCGCCTTCGGCGCCGGGGGCGCTGTCGCCCTCGACCGCGCCGAAGGCGACGTTGCCGTCGATCGAGAACCTGGCGATGCGCACGTGTTGCGTCTGCCCCTTCTGGATGTCCGCTGGCTGGAGTCTGCGGACTCCAGGCTAACGCGGCGGGCAGGACCTGATCGCGTACGTCTCCCCGGGCGGCGGAGCGCCTACTGCGCGGCGGGGGCGGGCGCGTCCATCAGGACGGTGCGGCGCGGGTTGGCGGTCTGGGTGGGCAGCTCGACGGCGTGCTCCGGGGCCTCGGGCGCCTGCAGTTCCTCGGCGTCCTTCAGGTGGGCCAGGGTGGTGCGGCGCGGGTTGGCTATGTTGCGGAACATCATCGTCGTCTTCATCGGGGTATCGGGTTCCTCGGTCACGGGGCGGTTGTCGGATGGGCCATCCCTGTAAAGGCTCAGGCTAAACATCCGATTCCCCGCCAGAACCAGGAAGTATTGGCCACGAGCATGTGAGTTTGCTCACCAGCGAGCGGGCATTACGGACATAACACCTGGTCAACCCGGGTCCACGAAACGGACATTGCGCCACTGAATGCGCCATTCCGCTGCTGATCATTACGACTGGGACACCTGGACGATCTTGTCCGTAGATCCCAGTACGCCCGATTCACCCGGAAACCGCCTCCACATCGCGTAGCCCTTCCGTCACGCGGCGTGTCCAACGCTCCGTACGGGCCCGCGCACCTTGTTGGAGATCGAGCACTGTGCTGGAATTCGCGGGACCGCCGCGGGTGTCACCCGGCGCGCAAGGGGTGCTGAACCGCCGCGCGCGGCCTACGGAAAGGGGAGCCGCGCCGGTCACCGAAGACCACCATGGGGCCGCCGACGCCCCGCGATTCGACACCGTCCCTCCGCTCACCCGGCGGGACGCCTGGTCCAGAGGTTGCGACGCTAGTGCAGGGACGATTCAAGAGGGATGGCGCGGGGTCTGCCCCGGCCCGCCAGGGCCGCGGGGAAGCTGCGGCGGAGCAGGAGCCGCGCGGCGGGACCGACCGTGGTGCCTCACCCCAGCACGCCCAGAACCGCGGCCCGGCCGCCGGCGGCCCCGGCAACGGCCCCGACGCCTCCGCCGCTCAGGCGAAGGGCAGGGGCAAGGGCAAGGCCAAGGGCAGGAACAAGCCCGCCGCGGCGACGGACGAACCCGCCCCGCTGGACCAGGCGATACCCAAGGCCCCCGGTGGGTCCACCTCGCGTCTGCACATGCAGAACTGGCGCATCAGCACGCGACTGGTGTCGCTGCTGACCCTGCCGGTCGTCGCCGCCACCACCCTGGGTGGCTTCCGTATCAACGACTCGCTGAACAACATCGATCAGCTGGAGCACATGCAGCTCCTGACGACGATGACCCGGCAGGCCACCAACCTGGCCGCCATGCTCCAGGAGGAGCGGGACAAGTCCGCGGGTCCGCTGACGAACGACAGGTCGGGCCGGCCCAACAGCCTCGTCCAGGGTGTGCGCGACCAGACGGACACCGCGATGGCGGCCTTCGCCGCGGCGACCGACAAGATCGACACGCAGGAGGGCTCTGACGACACCCTCAAGTCGATCCGCAACAACGTCCTGCAGATCGGCCGCCAGCTCTCGGGCATCGAGGACATCCGCAAGAAGGCGTACCAGAACGGCGCCCAGCAGACCGTCACCGAGTACAACGCGCTGATCGTCTCGCTGCTCTCGCTCTCCCAGGACATGGCCCAGGCCACCTCCAGCCCGGAGATGATCAAGCGCACCCGCGCCCTGGCGGCCTTCTCCTCCGCCAAGGAGTACGCGTCCATCCAGCGCGCCATCATCGCCGCCTCGCTCCCCGAGAGCGGCGACCGGCAGGGCAAGCTGGAGGAGAACGACCGGCTGTACGCCTTCTCCGCGCTGCGCGGTGAGAGCCAGTCGAAGAAGACCTTCGAGCTCGTCTACCAGGGCAAGGCCGAGGAGCTCCTGCAGTCCCTCGGCGACGGCAACGCGGAGGTCGGCAGCGCCGACCACTACGCCCGCCGTGTGCTGAGCACCCAGGGGCAGTTCCTCAAGGAGAAGAACCGGTCCTGGATGGACTGGTACGACGCCGACGACACCAAGCTCGTGGCGATGAAGGTCATCGAGCTCACGCTGCTCGAGGACATGGAGCAGAAGGCCCGCGAGCTCAAGAACGAGTCGCAGCGCGACGCCATCATCAACGGTGCGCTGATCCTCCTCGTCCTCGGCGTCTCGCTCGTCGGCGCGTTCATCATGGCCCGGTCCATGATCCGCTCCCTGCGCCGCCTCCAGGACACCGCGACCCGGGTCGCCCAGGACCGCCTGCCCGAGCTCGTCAAGCAGCTCTCCGAGAGCGACCCGCAGGACGTGGACACCTCCGTGGAGTCCGTCGGCGTGCACTCGCGCGACGAGATCGGCCAGGTGGCCGCGGCCTTCGACGACGTGCACCGCGAGGCGGTCCGCCTCGCCGCCGAGCAGGCCCTCCTCCGGGGCAACGTCAACGCGATGTTCACCAACCTCTCGCGCCGTTCCCAGGGCCTCATCCAGCGCCAGCTCTCGCTCATCTCCGAGCTGGAGTCGCGCGAGGCCGACCCGGACCAGCTGTCCTCGCTCTTCAAGCTCGACCACCTCGCGACCCGTATGCGCCGTAACGGCGAAAACCTCCTCGTCCTCGCGGGCGAGGAGCCGGGCCGCCGCTGGACCCGCCCGGTCCCGCTGGTCGACGTCCTGCGCGCCGCCGCGTCCGAGGTGGAGCAGTACGAGCGCATCGAGCTCGCCGCGGTCCCGTCCACCGACGTGGCCGGCCGGGTCGTCAACGACCTCGTGCACCTCCTCGCCGAGCTGCTGGAGAACGCGACCTCGTTCTCCTCGCCGCAGACCAAGGTCAAGGTCACCGGTCACGCGCTGCCCGACGGCCGCGTGCTGGTCGAGATCCACGACACCGGCATCGGCCTGTCGCCGGAGGACCTCGCCGCGATCAACGAGCGGCTCGCCTCGCCGCCCACCGTGGACGTCTCGGTCTCCCGCCGCATGGGTCTGTTCGTGGTCGGCCGCCTGTCCCTGCGACACGGCATCCGCATCCAGCTGCGCCCCTCCGACTCCGGCGGCACCACGGCGCTCGTCATGCTCCCGGTCGACGTCGCCCAGGGCGGCCGCAAGCCCGGCCCGGGCGGTGCGGGCGGTCCCGGTGGCGCGCCCGGCGGCCCGGGTGCCCAGCAGGGCGG
>NZ_WTFF01000107.1 GCF_019400985.1 Streptomyces bambusae | reverse complement strand
TCTGGTGCGTGCTCTCGGCGTGCCGGGCGGAAGCCCTCGTACTGGACGTACTTGGGGTTTCGTCCGGTGCGGCGAGAGTGCGTGCCAGGCGTCGCGGGGCAGACGGGAATTTGACGACAGGCCCTAGGCGCGGGCCAGGCGCCGCGGCGGACTAGGCGTCGTCGCCCGGCGGGTTCGTCCGGGCGCGGTACTTCGGCCGGCGCAGGCCGGCCTCGGTGATCCGGCGCACCAGTTCCTTGCTGCCCACCTCCACCGCTCCCGCCGCCACGGCGTCGGCGTAGCGGTGCGAGGGCACGTCGTAGTGGTCCCGTTCGAAGGCGCGCGGCGGGCAGCCGATGGAGGCCGCGAACGCGTGCAGCTCCTCGTACGAGACGTCGCTGACCAGGTGGGACCACATCCGGCCGTGGCCCGGCCAGGTCGGCGGATCGATGTAGAGGGTCACCGGTCGCTGCTCACCGCCCGAAGACGGGGCCGAGCGAGCCGACGGCGGCGACCTTCACGCCCGCCTTGCCGCACACCCAGTACGGATCGGGGCCGAGTTCGGGCTCGACGTCGAGGGCGTGCGGGTCGCCGTGGCTGCACACGGGACACAGCGGCCAGCGCCCGTACTTCGACAGCAGGGCGTCCTGCACGTCCTGGGCGACCAGCCCGGCGAGGTAGCCGACCCCCTCCGGCCACTGCTCCACCCACCAGCGGCGGTGCGCGACCGAGTCCTCGACGAGGGAGACGACATCGGCCTCGGCGACCTCGCCCGCGACGAGATCGGCGAGGACAAGAGCACGGGCGGCGTGGAGCGCCTGTTCCAGGGGGGTCGCGTGGTCCATGGGGCCATTGTCAACCCGGGCCCGGTCCTCGGCGAAGACCCTTTCGCGGGCCCGGCGCCCGTTGGGCCGGGCGGAGGGCCCGGAGGGCGCGCGGCCTGTGGCGCCTTGACCCGTCCCGGTGCCGAAAATACGTTTCCGTGATGAGCAGGAGACGGACCGGGACCATCCCGCCCCCGGCCCCGCCCTGATCCGGCCGCCCCGGCGCGCCGCCCCGGCGCGCTGCCCCGCCCCCGACAGCCCGCAGGACGCCCCCGCCAGGAAGCACCGGACGGCCCCCCTTCCGCCCAGGAGCCCAGCAGCCCAGCAGCCCAGGAGCCCCGGATGACCGCGTACGCCGCCCTCCGCGCCCAGTTGGAGACCCTCACCACCGAGGCCTTCCGCCCCGAACTGGCCGACATCGACCGGCTCTCCACGCTCGACATCGCCCGCACCATGAACGCCGAGGACGCCACCGTCCCCGCCGCCGTCGCCGCCCGGCTCCCGCAGATCGCCGCCGTGATCGACGCCGTCGCCGCCCGCATGGCCCGCGGCGGCCGGCTCGTCTACGCGGGGGCGGGCACCGCCGGCCGGTTGGGCGTCCTGGACGCCAGCGAGTGCCCGCCCACCTTCAACACCGACCCCGCCCAGGTCGTCGGCCTGATCGCGGGCGGGCCAACCGCCCTGGTATCGGCGGTCGAGGGCGCCGAGGACTCCGCCGAGCTGGCCGCCGCGGACCTCGCCGCACTCCGCCTGACCTCCGAGGACGCCGTCATCGGCGTCTCCGCCTCCGGCCGCACCCCGTACGCCGTCGGCGCCGTCGAGTACGCGCGGGCACGGGGCGTGCTCACCGTCGGGCTGTCCTGCAACGCCGGCTCCCCGCTGGCCGCGGCGGCCGAGCACGGCATCGAGGTGGTCGTCGGGCCCGAACTGCTCGCCGGCTCCACCCGGCTGAAGTCCGGCACCGCCCAGAAGCTCGTCCTCAACCTCATCTCGACGATCACGATGATCCGGCTCGGCAAGACGTACGGGAACCTCATGGTCGACGTACGGGCCTCCAACGAGAAGCTGCGCGCCCGCTCCCGGCGCATCGTGGCCCAGGCCACCGGCGCGCCCGACGAGGAGATCGAGGCCGCGCTCACCGCGACCGGCGGCGAGGTCAAGCACGCCGTCCTCGTACTGCTCGGCGGCGTCGACGCCGCCACCGCCGCTCACCTGCTCGACACGCACCAGGGCCACCTGCGCCCGGCCCTGGAGCAGGCGACGTCCGCGTCCCGGTCCACGTAGGACGCGCACGTCCACGCACCGGCCCGCAACGGACGGCCGCCTCCCCTCTCCCCCCGCACAGCAAGGCCCCCACATGGCACCTCCCTCACCCAGCCCCGGTCCCGACGGCAACCCCTACCGCGCCACCGCCGCCGCGCTCCTGCCGCTCCTCGGCGGCGCCGGCAACATCACCGCGGTCGCGCACTGCATGACCCGGCTGCGCGTCGGCCTGCGCGACCGCTCCCTCGTGCGGGACGAGGAGCTCCGGGCGCTTCCCGCGGTCCTCGGTGTCGTGGAGGACGACGACACCTACCAGGTCGTCCTGGGGCCGGGCCCGGTCGTCCGGGTCACACCTGAGTTCGAGGCCCTCGTGGCGGAGACCGCCACCCACCCGGCCGGGTCGACCGACGCGGGCGCGGGCGCGGGCGCAGGCGCGGACACGGACGCCGACCCGGACGCGGCGCCCGCCCACCGGCCGCCCGCGACGGCCGGGGAACTGGCAGCCCAGGGCGCCGCCCTGAAGGCGGCTCAGAAGGCCCGCAACGCCACCCCCTTCAAGCTCTTCCTGCGCCGGATCGCCAACGTCTTCGTCCCGCTGATCCCCGCCCTGATCGGCTGCGGCGTCATCGCCGGGATCAACGGGGTCCTCGTCAACACGGGCCGGCTGCCGTCCGCCGTACCCGCACTGGCCGCCATCGCCTCCGGGTTCATGTCGCTGATCGCCGTGTTCGTCGGGCACAACACGGCGAAGGAGTTCGGCGGCACCCCGATCCTCGGCGGGGCGGTCGCGGCCGTCATCGTCTTCCCCGGGATCGCGAAGGTCACCGCCTTCGGCGTGCCGCTCGCTCCGGGCCAGGGCGGCGTCCTCGGCGCGCTCGGCGCCGCCCTGCTCGCCGTGTACGTGGAGAAGGCGTGCCGCCGCCGGGTCCCCGAGGCCCTGGACGTCCTGGTCACTCCCACCGTCACGGTGCTGACCGCCGGCCTGGCCACCGTCTTCGGCCTGATGTTCGTGGCGGGTGAGGTCGCGCAGGCCATCGGCGGCTCCGCGAACTGGCTGCTCGCCCACGGCGGTGCGCTCGCCGGCCTGGTCCTCGGCGGCCTCTTCCTCCCGCTGGTGATGCTCGGCCTGCACCAGGCCCTGATCCCCATCCACACCACGCTGATCGAGCAATCCGGCCACACCGTCCTGCTGCCCGTCCTCGCCATGGCGGGCGCGGGCCAGGTCGGCGCGGCGATCGCGGTCTACGTACGGCTCCCCCGCAACGGCTCGATCCGCACCACCGTCAGGTCCGCCCTCCCGGCGGGCCTCCTGGGCGTCGGCGAACCGCTCATCTACGGCGTCTCGCTCCCCCTCGGCCGCCCCTTCGTCACGGCCTGTGCCGGCGGCGCGGCGGGCGGGGCGTTCATCGGGCTCTTCCACCAGCTCGGCAGCTCGTTCGGCTCCCTCGCCATCGGTCCGTCGGGCTGGGCCCTCTTCCCCCTCCTGGACGGCACGTCGGGCATGGCCGCGGCCGTCGCCCTCTACGCGGGCGGGCTGGCGGTCGGCTACCTGGTGGGCTTCCTGGCCACGTACTTCTTCGGCTTCACGCAGCAGATGCTGCGGGAACTCGACACGGGCGGCGACACGACCGCCACCACCACCCCACCGAAGTCCCCGGCCCTGACCCCCTGAGCCGCCGAGCACAACGTACGACGGACAGCACGGACAGCGCGGTCACCGTCCCCCGACCACCACCCGCAGGAACCGCACCAGGTCGTCGCCGCTGTAGCCGAGCCGCGGGCCGCGCTCGGCCGCCATCAGCAGCAGTTGGCCGACGATCTCCGCGCCCCAGCCGTCCGTGCCGTCGCTCGACCACTCCCACAGCTTCTCGATGCCGAGGTCGTTCATCAGCAGGCCGTGTTCCTCGCGGATCTCCCGGCAGGTGTCGGCGACCGCGTCGAGCAGCCGCTCACCCGGACGCTCGCAGCGGAGCCCGAGGTACCCGCCCACGTCCTTGACCGTGCATCCCTCCGGCGGTCGTGCCGTGAGCGCCGCGTAGCGCGGATCGTCGTGTCCGGGCCGACCCGGTGCGGGGCAATGGATCAGGGTGAAGCGCTGCATGCCCGGCGGTGGCGGTGGCTGCGGCCGCCACGCAGGCAGGCCGAACGCCTCGTGCACCAGGGCGGTCGCCTCCTCCGCCGATTCGGCGGTTCTGGTTTCCGTCCGCTCCCCGTCGTCCCCGACGGCGGTCCACAGCCCACTGTCCTTGTCCCACCGGGTGGTTACCGAGATGCCCATGTCCGCAGCATGGCAGCCGCCACCGACCCGACCGGGTCCGGACCGGCACCGCCGCCACCCGATCGGGTCAGTCCACCGCTGTTCGGCCGCTGCGGCATCGCATATGCCCTTAGCGTGTGCGTCCGCCGCATCGAACGGAGCCGGAATGACGATTCAGGCGATCCGCCGCCGGGCGCACGGGGCAGGCGCTCAAGGACTTCGCCGACTGACGCGGCCCCGCTCGCGGCGGCCCCGCTCGCGGCGGCGCGGCTAGCGGCCCCGTGCCGCCTGCGCGAATGCGTGGATCAGGGCGGGGGACTTCACGCCCCGCTCGCTCTCCACTCCGCTGGAGACGTCCACGCCCCAGGCGCCGGTGGCCTTGAGGGCCTCGTGGACGTTCGACGGGTTCAGGCCGCCGGCCAGCAGCCAGCGGCCCTCGGGGGCGGTGAAGTCCGCCGAGCCCCAGTTCCACGGCTTGCCCGAGCCGGGGTCGGGGGCGTCCAGGAGGAGGAGGTCCTCACCGTACTCGCCGCAGCGGCGGACCCGTTCGGCGGTCGCGCGCAGCAGAGTGCGGCCCTCGGCGCGCAGGGCCGCGTAGTGCTCCGGCCCTTCCTCCCCGTGCAGCTGCACGCCCCGTACGCCGCTCTCCTCGGCGAAGCGGCGCACCTCCTCGACCGACTGCCCGCGGAACACCCCGACGGTCAGCACGCCGGCCGGCACCAGGGCGGCCAGCCGCCGCGCGGTCGCCGCGTCCACGGTCCGGGGGCTGCCGGGGGCGAAGACGAAGCCGACGGCGTCGGCCCCGGCGGCCACGGCCGCCTCGACGTCCCGCTCGGTCCTGAGGCCGCAGATCTTGATGAACACGTCTGCGTCGTCTTCAGTCATAGCGTCACTCATCCCGCCAGTCTTCCAAACGCCCGAAGGCGGTGCCCGCCTCCGTCAGGAAGCGCGCACCGCCCTCGGTCAGGAACGAACCGATCGACCGGGGTCGATCAGAAGTCCATGTCACCGCCCGGCATGCCGCCCGGAGCGGCCGCGGCCTTCTCCGGCTTGTCGGCGATGACGGCCTCGGTGGTCAGGAACAGGGCCGCGATGGAGGCGGCGTTCTGCAGCGCGGAGCGCGTGACCTTCGCCGGGTCGATGATGCCCTCGGCGATCATGTCGACGTACTCGCCGGTCGCGGCGTTCAGGCCCCAGCCCACGGTGAGGTTGCGGACCTTCTCCACGACGACGCCGCCCTCGAGACCACCGTTGACGGCGATCTGCTTCAGCGGGGCCTCCAGGGCCAGCTTGACGGCGTTGGCACCGGTGGCCTCGTCGCCGTTCAGGTCCAGCTTCTCGAAGACCGAGGAGGCCTGCAGCAGGGCCACGCCACCACCGGCGACGATGCCCTCCTCGACGGCGGCCTTCGCGTTGCGGACGGCGTCCTCGATGCGGTGCTTGCGCTCCTTGAGCTCGACCTCGGTGGCGGCACCGGCCTTGATGACGGCCACGCCGCCGGCCAGCTTCGCCAGGCGCTCCTGGAGCTTCTCGCGGTCGTAGTCCGAGTCGGAGTTCTCGATCTCGGCGCGGATCTGGTTGACGCGACCGGCAACCTGGTCGCTGTCACCGGCACCGTCGACGATCGTGGTCTCGTCCTTGGTGATGACGACCTTGCGGGCGCGGCCGAGCAGGTCCAGGCCCGCGTTCTCCAGCTTGAGGCCGACCTCCTCGGAGATGACCGTGCCGCCGGTGAGGATGGCGATGTCGCCGAGCATGGCCTTGCGGCGGTCGCCGAAGCCCGGGGCCTTGACGGCAACGGACTTGAAGGTGCCGCGGATCTTGTTGACCACCAGGGTCGACAGGGCCTCGCCCTCGACGTCCTCGGCGATGATCAGCAGCGGCTTGCCCGACTGCATGACCTTCTCCAGCAGCGGGAGGAGGTCCTTCACGGAGGAGATCTTGGAGTTGACGATCAGGATGTACGGGTCATCCAGGGCCGCCTCCATGCGCTCCATGTCGGTCGCGAAGTACGCCGAGATGTAGCCCTTGTCGAAGCGCATACCCTCGGTGAGCTCCAGCTCCAGACCGAAGGTCTGGGACTCCTCGACGGTGATGACGCCTTCCTTGCCGACCTTGTCCATGGCCTCGGCGATGAGCTCGCCGATCTGGGTGTCGGCGGCGGAGATGGAGGCCGTGGAAGCGATCTGCTCCTTGGTCTCGACATCCTTCGCCTGCTCCAGCAGCGCGCCGGAGACGGCCTCGACGGCCTTCTCGATACCGCGCTTGAGGGCCATCGGGTTGGCACCCGCGGCCACGTTGCGCAGGCCCTCGCGGACGAGCGCCTGGGCGAGGACGGTGGCGGTGGTCGTACCGTCGCCGGCGACGTCGTCCGTCTTCTTGGCGACTTCCTTGACCAGCTCGGCGCCGATCTTCTCGTACGGGTCCTCCAGCTCGATCTCCTTGGCGATGGACACACCATCGTTGGTGATCGTGGGGGCGCCCCACTTCTTCTCGAGGACGACGTTGCGACCCTTGGGGCCAAGGGTGACCTTGACGGCGTCGGCGAGCTGGTTCATGCCGCGCTCGAGACCGCGCCGGGCCTCCTCGTCGAACGCGATGATCTTGGCCATGTGAAGTGGTCCTCCCGGACTGGGGTGGATTGCCTTCGGACCGCGTGGCGCCCGCGACGGACGGCCTGCCGGCCCGGCGGTTCCTTCCCGCCGGGGCCCGCGGGCCTCACCGACCCGGTCCTCGTCTTTATCACTCTCACCCGGAGAGTGCTAACGCCAATGATTAGCACTCGGCACCCCCGAGTGCAAGCGGCTCTCAGGAAGCGGGGCTGGTGCTGTAGCCATGCACGAGCGCGCGCAGCGGCCGCGCACGAGCGCGTGCAGCGGCCACGCACGAGCGCGTACGGCGCCCAGGGCGCGCGGGCGTCGCGGCACGCGCGAGGGGCCCGCATCTCCCTCCGGGATGCGGGCCCCTCGTGCGTGTGTGTCCGGTCTGTGTGCCGGTGGTCGAACGCGCCAGGACTAGCCGAGTGCGAGCTTGACCATGTCGGCCTGCGGACCCTTCTGGCCCTGCGAGATCTCGAACTCGACCCGCTGACCCTCTTCAAGGGTGCGGTACCCGTCCATCTGGATGGCGCTGTAGTGGACGAACACATCCGCACCACCGTCGACCGCGATGAAGCCGTAGCCCTTCTCCGCGTTGAACCACTTGACGGTGCCCTGAGCCATGCCTAACTCCCCTATTACTGGCCCTTGCGCGGGACCGCACTTCGCGGTCCCGGGTCAGAACTTGCGCCGGAACGCGTCGACCGCGGCTGAATGTATCTGGACCGACGCTGTCTGCAACAGGTCATTCCGACGAGAAATCTGGACACTCAGATACTGAGAAGTAACACGAAAAGTGGGCATATTCCTGGGCAACTCGGACCCGGCATATCACGCCAATGCCCCATACCGCACGCGCACATTGACCCAATGTCGACCATGCCGCGACCCGCTCATATGCGGCGGGCAAGAACAGCGGCGGGGACTTCCCCAACTCTACCGCGCCCAACCAAGCAGAATTGCCCCCTCCGCTTTTGCGGAGGGGGCAATTCTGCGGTGGCGCGTGTCAGCAGCCGCCGGCGACCGCCGGAATGATCGAGACGCCCGCGCCGTCCGGCGTGGCGGCCTCCAGGCCGCCCTCGAAGCGCACGTCGTCGTCGTTGACGTAGACGTTCACGAAACGGCGCAGCTTGCCCTGGTCGTCCAGGAGGCGCGCGGCGATGCCCGGGTGGTTGCCCTCCAGCGAGGTGATGACCTCGGCCAGGGTGGCACCCTCGGCCTTCACCTCGGCCTCGCCGCCCGTGTAGGTGCGCAGGATGGTGGGGATGCGGACGTTGACGCTCATGGCGTACCTGCCTTTCCGGTAGGCGTTGAGTCGTAGGGGGATCGGTCAGGCCAGGCCGGCGGCGCGGAAGGCGTCCAGGCTGGGGCGGATGGTGGCGGTCTGGCCGCTGTCGGCGGCCACGGCCTCCAGGGTCTTCAGGCCGTCACCGGTGTTGAGGACCACCGTGGTCAGGGCCGGGTCCAGCAGGCCGTTCTCAATGAGCTTGCGCGTCACGCCGACGGTCACACCGCCCGCGGTCTCGGCGAAGATGCCCTCGGTCTGCGCCAGCAGCTTGATGCCCTCGACGACCTGCTCGTCGGTGACGTCCTCGACGTAGCCGCCGGTGCGGCGCGCGATGTCCAGGACGTACGGGCCGTCGGCCGGGTTGCCGATGGCGAGCGACTTGGCGATGGTGTTCGGCTTCTGCGGGCGCACCACGTCGTGGCCGGCCTTGAAGGCCGTGGAGACGGGCGAGCAGCCCTCGGCCTGGGCGCCGAAGATCTTGTACGGCTTGTCCTCGACCAGGCCGAGCTTGACCAGCTCCTGCAGGCCCTTGTCGATCTTCGTCAGCTGGGAGCCGGACGCGATCGGGATGACGAGCTGGTCGGGCAGCTGCCAGCCGAGCTGCTCGCAGATCTCGTACGCCAGGGTCTTGGAGCCCTCGCCGTAGTAGGGGCGCAGGTTGACGTTGACGAAGCCCCAGCCCTCGCCCAGCGGGTCGCCGATGAGCTCGGAGCAGAAGCGGTTGACGTCGTCGTAGTTGCCCTCGATACCGACCAGGTCGCCGCCGTACACCCCGGCCATGACGACCTTGCCCTGCTCCAGGTCGTGCGGGATGAACACGCAGGAGCGGAAGCCCGCCCGGGCGGCCGCGGCGCCGACGGCGCCGGCCAGGTTGCCGGTGGAGGAGCAGGACAGGGTGGTGAAGCCGAACGCGCGGGCCGCCTCGACGGCGATCGCGACGACCCGGTCCTTGAAGGAGTGCGTCGGGTTGCCGGAGTCGTCCTTGACGTAGAGCTTGCCGGTGACGCCCAGCTCCTTGGCCAGGTTGCGGGCGTCCACGAGCTTGGTGAAGCCCGGGTTCAGGCTGGGCTTGGCGGCCACGTCGGCCGGGACGGGCAGCAGCGGCGCGTACCGCCAGATGTTGTCCGGGCCGGCCTCGATCGCCGCGCGCAGCGCCTCGGGGTCGCCGGCCGGGAGCTCGTACGCCACTTCCAGCGGCCCGAAACACTCGACGCAGGCGAAGACGGGGCCGAGTTCGAAGCGGGTACCGCACTCGCGACAGGAGAGGCCGGTCGCGGGACCGAGATCGACAGAGGTGGCAACAGTCTGTACAGCCATGATGGCGAGGCCCTTTCTCCTCATCTTCCTCACGGCGCACTTCGCCGCGAGACGGATTTGGCACCTTCCCTAGCCGGGGACCTCGCGACAGCGAGAACCGACTGGAGGGTTGCCGGGGCTTCAACGGGCCGTATCCCTCTGCCCCTCTGGATGAGCGGTATGGCGCGGGCCGCGCGCCGCGTGGCGCGTTCCCGAGCGTTTGTGCGCGCGGGGCGACCCCGACATGCGGGCGTCCTGCGCGTTGCTCAAGACTGTAACCGAAGGGCCGGGCGGGTTGAGACAGTCGTCCGATCCGCGAGATGGACCACCTGGATCACGTCATGGGAGCCGATTCGTGCTGGAAGAGGTGGAGCGCTGGCTGGCCGAGCGCTCCTGGTCAGCCGCCGACCGACCGCTCGACCAGCTGCTCGACCGCAAACGGGCGTCGGGCAGCACGGTCAGCGTGGTCCTGCCCGCGCTCGACGAGGAGGAGACGGTCGGCGCCATCGTGGAGGTGATCCGGCGTGATCTGATCGAGGGACTGCCGCTGCCTCTGGTGGACGAGCTGGTGGTCCTCGACTCGGGTTCGAGCGACCGCACCGCCGAGGTGGCGGCCGCGGCCGGCGCCCGGGTCGTGCACCGGGACGCGGTCCTGCCGCGGATCCCGTCGCTGCCGGGCAAGGGCGAGGTGCTGTGGCGCTCGCTGCTGGTCACCACCGGCGACATCGTCTGCTTCGTGGACGCGGACCTGCGCGACTTCTCCTCCACCTTCGTCTCCGGCATCGTCGGCCCGCTGCTGACCGAGCCGGAGGTGCAGTTCGTCAAGGCGATGTACGACCGCCCGTACGCCCCGGGGACCACGGGGCCGGGGACCACGGGGCCGGGGACCACGGGGCCGGGGACCGCGGGGCCGGGCTCCGCCGCGCCGCCCGGCCAGGGCGGCCGGGTCACCGAGCTGGTCGCCCGGCCGCTGCTGAACCTGCACTGGCCGCAGCTCGCCGGCTTCGTCCAGCCGCTGGGCGGCGAGTACGCGGTGCGCCGCTCCCTGCTGGAGCGGCTGCCCTTCCCCGTCGGCTACGGCGTGGAGCTCGGCCTGCTCGTCGACGCCCTGCACATGGTGGGCCTCGACGCGCTGGCCCAGGTGGACGTCGGGGTGCGGCTGCACCGGCACCAGGACGAGCGGGCCCTGGGCCGGATGGCCGCCGCGATCTACCGCACGGCGCAGCTACGGCTCTCGCGCGGGCACCTCGTACGGCCGGAGCTGACGCAGTTCGAGCGCGGCCCGGACGGCTTCGTGCCGCGCACCTACCCGGTCGACACCGAGGAACGGCCGCCGATGGCCGAGGTCAAGGAGTACGCGCTGCGCAGCGTGGCATGAGGCCGTCCCTGGGGGTACCTGGGGGAGGTGGCCGGGGGAGCGCCCGCCACCGGGTGGCGGACATCTCGCCGCGCTGGGCGGAACAGACGTTTGAGCGGGTCCGGCCCCGGCTAGGTTGGCCGCATGGCTTCCCAGGTGCTCGTTGCAGCGAACCGCGGCCCCCTGTCCTACGCCCTCGCCGACGACGGCACCCTCAGTGCCCGGCGCGGCGGGGGCGGCCTCGTCTCCGGCCTGTCCGCCGCCCTCGCGGAGCAGCCGGAGGCGCTGTGGATCTGCGCGGCCCTCACGGAGGCCGACGGCGAGGCGGTGCGCCGGGGGGTCGCCGAGCCTGGTGTCCGGATGCTGGACATCGATCCCGCGGTCTACGACGACGCCTACAACGGCATCGCGAACTCGGTCCTGTGGTTCACCCACCACGTGCTGTACGACATCCCGCGCGAGCCCGTCTTCGACGCGGAGTTCCGCCGCCGCTGGGAGTCGTACGAGGCGTACAACCGGACCTTCGCGGAGGCGCTGGCGCAGGAGGCCGCCGAGGGCGCGTCGGTGCTGGTCCAGGACTACCACCTGGCCCTGGTGCCGGGCCTGCTGCGGGTGCTGCGGCCGGACCTTCGGATCGCGCACTTCACCCACACCCCGTGGGCGCCGCCGCAGTACCTGCGGATGCTGCCGGACTACGCCCGCGAGACGCTGGTGTGGGGCATGCTCGGGGCGGACCGGCTGGGCTTCCACACCGAGGCGTGGGCCACGGCCTTCCTGGAGTGCACCCACCTGGACGACGCGTGGGGGCAGGCGGAGCCGACGGGCGCGCGGGTGGAGCACCGGCGCTACTCGGTGTGGAAGCGGCGCACGACCGAGGTGTCGGTGTACCCGCTGGGCGTCGACGGCGACGAGCTGCGGTCGCTGGCCCACCGTCCGGAGGTGGACGAGCGGCTGGCCGCGCTGCGCGCGGAGGTCGGCGACTGCCGCACGATCGTGCGCGTGGACCGCACGGAGCTGTCGAAGAACATCGTCCGCGGGCTGCTGGCGTACCGCGAGCTGCTGACCTCGTACCCGCAGTGGCGGGGCCGGGTGGTCCACCTCGCCTTCGCCTACCCCTCGCGCCAGGACCTCGCGGTCTACCGCGACTACACGGCGGCGGTGTCGCAGCTGGCGCAGGAGATCGACGAGCAGTTCGGCACACCCGACTGGCGGCCGGTCCACCTGCACGTCAAGGACGACTTCGCCCGCTCCCTGGCCGCGTACCGGCTGGCGGACGTGGCCCTGGTCAACCCGGTCCGGGACGGCATGAACCTGGTGGCCAAGGAGATCCCGGTGGTCTCGGAGGCGGGGTGCGCGGTGGTGCTGTCGACGGGCGCGGGGGCGTACGGGGAGCTGCGCGACGACGCGCTGGCCGTGAACCCGTACGACGTCACGCAGACGGCGAAGGCCCTGCACGAGGCGCTGGCGATGCCGGGTGCGGAGCGGGCGGAGCGGACGAAGCGGCTGGCGGCGGCGGCCACCGCGCTGCCGCCGGCGCGGTGGTTCGCGGCGCAGCTGGCTGACCTGGCCAAGCCGTAGCCCTGCCGGGGCCGCTTTCGGGGGCTCCGCCCCCGTACCCCCGCGCCTCAAACTCCCCCAGCTACCGCTGGGAGGTGCCCCCAGGCGGGGCTGGATATGCCGCGCAGCGGCACATTCCAGCCCGCGCGGCGTTTGAGCGCACCGGGCGCGAAGCGCACGGAACGGGGTCCGGGGCGGAGCCCCGGTTTCGGGAAGGGGCGGGGTGGGGAAATGGCCCCGCGCAGCGGCCCCCGCCGAGGTGTCAGGGGGCCATGGCCTGCGCCAGCTTGGTGAGGAAGCCCGCCACCGCCGCCGGCCCTTGCAGGACCAGATCCGCGCGGGCGGCCAGCTCAGGAACCTCCGCCGAGCCGCTGCACACCAGCAGCCCCGGCATCCCGTCCGTGCGCAGCTTCTCCACCGCCGCGTAGGCGGCGAGGTCGCCGAGGTCGTCGCCCGCGTAGAGGACCGCCTCGGCTCCGGTCTCGGCCAGGTACTCGGTGAGTGCCACGCCCTTGTCCATGCCGGGCGGGCGCAGCTCCAGTACCGCGCGGCCGGGCTCGACCATCAGCCCGTGCCGCTGGGCCAGTTCGGTCAGCGGCTCGCGCAGGGCGGCGAAGGCGGCCGCCGGGTCCTGCGCCCGCCGCGTGTGGACGGCCAGGGCCCGGCCCTTCTCCTCGATCCAGGTGCCCCGCCAGGCCCCGATCGCGTCGAGGAAGCCGGGCAGCTCCGCGCGGACGGCGGCCACCCCGGGGTGCTCGGCCGGGGTGTGGACGATGCCGGTGACGGCGTCCCAGCGCTCGGCTCCGTAGTGGCCGAGGACGACGAGGTGTTCCAGGCCGGGCACGCCGGCGAAGCCGCCGAGGCGGACGGCGACCCCGGCGGGGCGGCCGGTGACGACGGCCACGGAGGCGACGCGCGGCGCCAGCGCGGACAGCGCCGGTACGGCGTCGGGATGGGCACGGGCCTGGTCGGGGTCGGGCACGATGTCGGCGAGGGTGCCGTCGAAGTCGAGGGCGACCACGGACCGGCTGGGTGAGCGGAGGAGGGCTTGGAGTCCCTCGCGTCCGGCGGCGGTTTCGGGCATCGGCAGGTCGTGCGGATGGCTGCTCCCCATGCCCACGACCCTACCGGGACGCCCCACGCCCCGCCCAGGCTTCCGCCGGGCCGGTGAGCTCCCTCGAACCGCCTGCCCGCGGCGCCGCCTCCGCCTAGCGTGGGACATGTGGATGCCGGGCCCACATCATCCACATCCCGGGGATCAGAGGTGACACCGTGAGCATGACGAACGTGGATCTCGACGACGACGTGCTGGCCGAGGCCATGCGTCTGATGGGAACCCGAACCAAGAAGGACACGATCAACGGCGCGCTGCTCGACTACGTGCAGCGGATCAAGCGACTCCAGGCGCTGGAGGAACTCGGGAGGCGGGCAGCGCAAGGCGAGTTCGACGACGCGATCAAGGCTTACGAGGCGAGGAAGCGAGCCTGGCGGGGGGCGGCCTGATCGGTGCTTGTCTGATCGACACCTCTGCCGTGTGGGAGCTGGGCACGAACCCGCCGCACGCGCCGCCTGGGCTCCGGCGATCGAGTCCGGTCAGATCAAGATGCTGGACAACCTGTTCGCCGTTGTCCGCTGCCCGGCGAACGCATGGTCCTGGGTGGACACGGCGCAGTACAAGCTGACGCAGAAGAGCCAGCACCGCGGCGCGGGCCCTCTGGACCTGTTGGCGTGCGCCACGGCGGTGCACCACCGGCTCACCGTCCTCCACCGGGATGCAGATTTCCCGGCCGTCGCCCGGGTGCTCGCCGACGTCGACGAGCTCGACATCCGGAGCTTCCCGCCCCCGGCGTGACGCAGGGGGGTCCGACCGCTCCCCCGGCCCTGTCGGTGCCCGGCGTTAATGTGGCCGTATGACGGACGACGCGCAGCTGACGGCGACCGAGGCCGCCGTGCTCGCGTACGAGTCACGGACCTGGCCGGGCCCGGGGGCGAAGGAACGGGCGATACGGGAGGGGCTGGGACTCAGCCCCGTCCGGTACTACCAGCTGCTCAACGCCCTCATCGACGACCCGCGGGCACTCGCCCACGCCCCCGGCACGGTCAACCGCCTGCGCCGCGTCCGCGAGGCCCAGCGCGCCCGGCGCTGAGCCCGCAGCGGCAGGGCCGGGCAGTCGGGCCGCAGACCCCGCCCCGCCCCGCCGTGGCAGCCGCGGCGGCCGTCAGTGCAGGTCGTTCGCGCGGGCCGACGTCGCGATCTGCTCCAGGACCTTGGCCGGCTGGCCGCCCGGGGCGACCGCCTTGCCGATGTTCTCCTTGATGTCCTCGCTCACGCCCGGCCAGGACTTCTTGCCCGCCGGGTACAGCCGCGACCCCGGCAGCGCCTGGAGGAAGGTCTTCAGCTGGGCACTGTTGCCCCCGGTGCCGGCGTTCATCGCGCGGTAGCCGCTGGTGGTCACCGGCAGCAGGTCGTAGGCGCTGGTGAAGGCCGTCTGGTTCTGCGCCGCGTAGACGTGGTCGAGGAACTGGCCGGTCTCCTTGCGGTGCCCGTTCTTGAAGGCCATCATCCAGTCGGCCACGCCCATGTTCGGCTTGTCCGTGCCGTCCACCGTCGGCAGCGGCACCATGCCGAACTTCACGCCCTTGGCGGCCGCCTGCTTCATCAGCGTCGGGTGGCCGTTGAGCATGCCGACCTCGCCCCGCGTGAAGGCGTCGAAGGCGGTCTGCCGGTCGAGCCGGTCCGGTGCGACGGGCCCGGTCAGGCCCTGCCCGACGAGCTTGTCCCGCAGGAACTCGAAGGTCTTGGTGTTCTCCGGCGAGTCGATCGCGTACGCCTCCTCGCCGTCGGTGTAGCCGCCGCCGCCCGCCAGCATCCACATCATGGTCTCGGCCTGGGCCTCCTCGCGGCCCAGCGGCAGCGCGAAGGGGGTCGGCACGTTCGCGGCCTTGAGCTTCTTGGCGGCCGCCTCCAGGTCCGCCCACGTCCTGGGCTGCCACGGCCGGCCGCCCGAGGTCAGCCCGGCGTCCGCGAACAGCTTCTCGTTGTAGAAGAGCAGCCGCGTGCTGGCCACGAAGGGCATCCCGTACTGCACGCGCTTGACCTTGCCCGCGTCGGCGAGCGGCGCCAGGAAGTCGGCCTCGGTCTGGACGGCGAGCAGCTCGTCGGTGGTGTAGAGCTTGCCGGCGGCCGCGTAGTCGGCGTAGGCGCCGATCTGGGCGATGTCGGGGGCCTTGCCAGCCTTGACCATCGCGGCGACCTTGTTGTCGACCTCCGACCAGGAGTAGACGCTGACCTCGACCTTGACGCCCGGGTGGTCCTTGCGGAAGCCGTCGGCGAGGTTCTTCCAGTGGCGCAGGGACGAGTTCTGCGGATTGTCGCCGTAGTCGGCCGCCACGACCCGCAGGGTCACCTCGTTGTCCCCTGTGAGGCCGGACACGGCGCCGCAGCCGGTGAGGAGCAGGGACAGCGACAGGGCGGCCCCGCCCGTCACTGACCGGTTCCTGCGACGACTGCGGCTACGGCTCCGACTGCGGCCCATCACGCTCTCTGTCCACCCCTGTGTGTACGTACGATCAACGTAAGGTCTACACCACTGACGTTTTGTATGGCCACTCAACAAAGCCCCAGCAATGGACTAGACCTTTCCAGGTCGAGCACGCGAGACTGTCCCCTGTGAAACCCGTGAAACACGTCATCGCCCTCGATGTGGGCGGCACCGGGATGAAGGCCGCCCTCGTCGCCGAGGACGGCTCCCTGCTGCACGAGGCGCGCCGCGCCACCGGCCGCGACCGGGGCCCCGAGGCCGTCGTCGAGTCGATCCTCGACTTCGCCGCCGAGCTGCGCGACCTGGGCGCCGACCGCTACGGGCGGCCCGCCTGCGCCGCCGGCCTGGCCGTCCCCGGCATCGTCGACGCCGAGGCCGGCATCGCCGTGTACGCGGCGAACCTCGGCTGGCGCGACGTACCGCTGCGCGAGCTGCTCGGCCGGCGCCTGGGCGGCGTCCCGGTGGCCCTCGGGCACGACGTACGCACGGGCGGACTCGCCGAGGGCCGCATCGGCGCCGGCCGGCACGCCGACCGGTTCCTGTTCGTGCCGCTCGGCACCGGCATCGCCGGGGCCATCGGCATCGCCGGCCGCATCGAGGCCGGCGCGCACGGCTGCGCGGGCGAGATCGGCCACATCGTGGTGCGCCCCGGCGGCCCCGACTGCGGCTGCGGCCAGCGCGGCTGCCTGGAGACCCTGGCCTCCGCCTCCGCCGTCTCCCGCGCCTGGGCGGCCGCCTGCGGCGACCCGGACGCCGACGCGGCCGACTGCGCCGAGGCCGTCGCCGCCGGCGACGAGCGGGCCCGCACGGTGTGGCTGGAGGCCGTGGGGGCACTGGCGGACGGCCTGGTCACGGCGCTCACCCTGCTGGACCCGCGCACGCTGATCATCGGAGGCGGGCTCGCCGAGGCGGGGGAAACCCTGTTCATACCCCTACGGGCGGCCGTCAAGGAGCGCGTGACGTTCCAGCGGCTCCCCCACATCGTGCCGGCGGCCCTCGGGGACACCGCCGGCTGCCTGGGCGCAGGGCTGCTCGCCTGGGACCTACTCGCCACGGAGGTACCTGCCTGATGTCCGGACGCGCTCACAGCACCGTCCTCTCCGGCGCCAAGGTGGTGCTGCCGACCGGAACGGTCACCGGCGGACGGGTCATCGTCGAGGGCGCCCGCATCGCGGGCAGCGCCCCCGACGACGCGCAGGTGCACGACCTGTCCGGGCACTGGATCGTCCCCGGCTTCGTGGACATCCACAACCACGGCGGCGGCGGGGCCTCCTTCACCTCCGGCACCCCCGAGGAGGTCCTGCGGGGCGTGCGCACCCACCGCGAGCACGGCACCACCACCCTCGTCGCTTCCACCGTCACCGGCGGCCTGGACGAACTCGCCCGGCGCGCCGCGCTGCTGGCCGAACTGACGCAGGCCGGCGAGATCGCCGGCATCCACTTCGAGGGCCCGTTCATCAACCCCTGCCGCAAGGGGGCGCACAAGGAGGACCTGCTGCGCGACCCCGACCCGGCCGAGGTGCGCAAGCTGGTCGACGCCGCCCACGGCGCGGCCCGGATGTTCACCCTCGCCACCGAACTGCCGGGCGGGCTGGACTCCGTACGGCTGCTGGCCGAGCACGGAGTCATCGCCGCGATCGGGCACACCGACTCCACGTACGAGCAGACCCGCCTGGCCATCGACGCGGGCGCGACCGTGGCCACCCACCTCTACAACGCGATGCCCGGCATGGAGCACCGCGCGCCCGGCCCGATCGCCGCGCTGCTGGAGGACGAGCGGGTCACCGTCGAGCTGATCAACGACGGCGTGCACCTGCACCCGGCCATGCTGGAACTGGCCTTCCACCACGCGGGCGCCGGCCGGGTCGCGCTGATCACCGACGCCATGGACGCGGCCGGCTTCGGCGACGGCACCTACCACCTCGGCCCGCTGGAGGTCGAGGTCAAGCAGGGCGTGGCCCGGCTGGTGGAGGGCGGCTCGATCGCCGGCTCGACCCTCACCCTGGACACCGCCTTCAAACGGTCCGTCACCATCGACCGGCTGCCGGTGGAATCGGTCGTGCAGGCCATCTCGGCCAATCCCGCCAAGCTCATCGGACTGTACGACGAAGTGGGTTCGCTGGAGCCCGGCAAGTACGCCGACCTGGTCGTCCTGGACGCCGAGTTCGAGCTCAAGGGCGTCATGCGGCGCGGCGAATGGGTCGTCAACCCGCTGCGCTGAGTGGGTAAGGGGCACGTGGTGGCCGGACCGGGGACTGGGCCGGCCGCCCCGTCTTTGGCATGATCCCGGCACCGAAAGTCCCCGGGGGGTGCCATGATCCTGACCGTCACGCTCAACACCGCGCTCGATGTCACGTACCGCGTGCCACGGCTGCGCCCGCACGACTCCCACCGGGTCACCGAGGTGGCGCAGCGGCCGGGCGGCAAGGGCCTGAACGTGGCCCGCGTCCTGTCCGCGCTCGGCCACGAGGTCGTCGCGACCGGCTTCGCCGGCGGCCCCGTGGGCGCGGTGCTGCGCACCCTGCTGGCCTCGCGGGCCCCGGCCGTCACCGACGCCCTGGTGCCGTGCGCCGGCAGCACCCGGCGCACGCTGGCCGTGGTGGACGCCGCGACCGGCGACACCACTCAGTTCAACGAGCCCGGACCGCTGATCACCGCCCCGGAGTGGGCGGAGTTCCTCAACACCTACAACCGGCTCGTCCGCGGGGCCGCCGCCGTCGCCCTCTGCGGCAGCCTCCCGCCCGGCGTACCCGTCGGCGCCTACGCCGTCCTCGTCCGCACCGCCCGCGCGGCCGGGGTCCCGGTCCTGCTGGACACCAGCGGCGAGGCCCTGCGCCGCGGAGTCGCCGCCCGACCCGAGATGATCAAGCCGAACGCCGCGGAGCTCGCCGAGCTGACCGGCTCCCGCGACCCGCTCCCGGCCACCCGTGACGCGCGCCGCCGCGGCGCCCACGCCGTGGTCACCTCGCTCGGCCCCGACGGGCTGCTCGCCACCACCACCGAGGGCACCTGGCAGGCCGCCCCGCCGCGCACCCTGTCCGGCAACCCGACCGGCGCCGGTGACTCCGCGGTCGCGGGCCTGCTGTCGGCCCTCGTCGAAGGCCTGGACTGGCCCGGCCGGCTGGCCCGCGCGGTCGCCCTGTCGGCGGCCACGGTCCACGCCCCGACGGCGGGAGAGTTCGACCCCCGCACCTACGAGGAGGTACGGGGGTCGGTGAAGGTCACTCAGCCCCAGGGCCAGGAGCGGCCCTAGGCGGGACAGGCCCTGGCCGGGACTGGCCCTGAGAGGCGAAGGCCGCTCAGCCCGTGTAGGGCTCCAGCCGCAGCTGGTCGAGGTTGACCTCGCAGGAGTTGCCCGCCTCGCACGACAGCTTGATCTGGTTGGCGCCCTGCTTGAGGTCCACGCGCTGCCAGGTGTAGGTCCAGCCCTTGGCCCAGTCGCCGGCCGCCGCGCCCGAGAAGTTCTTCATGTTGACCGGGCGGGTCTGCTTCTCGCCGTTGACGGTCATCGTCATGTTGGCGTCCTTGCCGGGGACCCCGTACGTCATCCACAGCTTGTACGCAGCGGTCTTCGGCACGTCCAGCGTCCATGTCACCGACGCCCCGGGCGTGTTGAGACCGCCCACGTACAGGCCGCCCGCGCCCTTCGCGCCCGGGATCGTGCTCTGCGGCACGGCGCCGCCGGCCAGGCTGAAGCCGGTGCCGCTCGCATCCGCCTTCGCCAGCGGGGCCTCCGACGCCGACGCGGAGGTGCTCGGCTGCGGACCGGGGGTCGCCGGGGCCGAGGCCGACGGGTTCTGGCCGCCGCTCGGGTCCTCGCCCTGCGCCTCGCCCTTGCCCTTGTTCTTGTCGCCGAAGGCCATGGCCGCGCCGATGCCGATCGCGACCGCGCCGACCACCGCGACGGCGGCGATCAGCATGCCGCGGCGGTTGGAGCCCCCGCCGCCGCCTCCGTGCCGGGAGGGCGCCGCCATCGCCTGGGCCGGCGCGGACTGCGCCTGCGCGGGGACGCCGTAGCCGCCCGCCTGGAGCGTCTCGGGCGTCTGGTACGCCGGCTGCTGCGGCTGGGCGGGCACGTGGCCGCGCTGGCCGCCGTACGTCCGCTCACCGACCGTACGCACCTGGTTGTAGGAGGTCCGGGGAACGCCGGGCTGTGCGCCGGGGTGACCTCCGACCGTCGGACCGGGGTAGCCGTAACCGCCGCCCGGCGGGGGCGGGGTGGCACCGTTGGCCTGGCCGTCCGCGTAGAGGTAGCCGAACGGGTCATCGTCCTCGGGCTTGTTCGCCCCACCGTTCGGGCCGTTGTTCGCGGGCGTCGTCATCGCAGGTCACTCCTTTCGACCCCCGGGAGCCTACCTCGAACAGCCGCACTCCAGGCGCTCCACCGCCCGCCCGGAGTGGTCAGCCCGCCCGCCGGTGCGCCTTGGAACGCGACCTTTTCTCGATGTACATCCGCTGGTCGGCGGAGCGCAGCACCTCGTCCGCCGACATGCCGCAGGAGGCCCAGCCGATGCCGAAACTCGCCCCCACCCGCACCGCCCGCCCGTCCACCCGGATCGGCGGGATGATCGCGCCCCGCAGCCGTACGGCGAGATCGGCGGCGTCGGCCGCGCCCAGTCCGTCGGCCAGCACGACGAACTCGTCACCACCCAGCCGGGCGACGGTGTCACCGTCCCTGACGCACGTCGTCAGCCGCCGGGCGACCTCGATCAGGACGGCGTCGCCGGTGTGGTGCCCGAACCGGTCGTTGATGGACTTGAAGCCGTCGAGGTCGCAGAAGAGGACCGCGAGGCCCTTGGTGCCGTCGTCCACGTCCGACGCGGGGGCCACCGTGTGCACGTGGTGCTCGTACGCCCCCGGCCCGTGCCCGTGTCCGTGTCCGGCCCCGTGCCCGTGCCCGGCCCCGTAGCCGTTCGCGGCGCCCGCCGGAGCCGGCGCGGCCGGGCCGGGGGCGCCCGGGGCGCCGGCGGTGTCCGGGAAGCCGTCGTGCGGGAACCCGTCGCGCGCGTAGCCGTCGTACGGGAACTCGTGCTCCGCCTCCCCCGGCCGCCCCTCGAAGGCCGCGTCCAGCGCCTCCACGGCCGTCGCCCGCACCGACTGCGGCCTGCGGCACAGCCGGGCGCCGAGCCGGGCGCGCAGCTCGGCGCTGTTGGGCAGACCGGTCAGCGAGTCGTGGCTGGCCCGGTGGGCGAGCTGGAGCTCGTGCCGCTTGCGCTCCTCGATGTCCTCGACGTGGGTGAGCAGGAAGCGCGGGCCGTCGGCGGCGTCCGCGACGACGGAGTTGCGCAGTGAGACCCATACGTACGTCCCGTCGCGCCGCCCCAGCCGCAGCTCGGCGCGGCCGCCCTCGGCGGAGGTGCGCAGCAGGGTGCCGATGTCCTCGGGGTGGACCAGGTCGGAGAAGGAGTAGCGGCGCAGCACGGACGCGGGCCGGCCCAGCAGCCGGCACAGGGCGTCGTTGGTGCGCAGCAACCGGCCGTGCTGGTCACCGCCCATCTCGGCGATGGCCATGCCGCTGGGCGCGTACTCGAAGGCCTGGCGGAACGACTCCTCACTGGCGCGCAGCGCCTGCTGCTCGCGCTCCAGGCGCACCAGGGCCCGCTGCATGTTCGCGCGCAGCCGCGCGTTGCTGATCGCGATCGCCGCCTGGAAGGCGTACATCTGGAGCGCCTCGCGGCCCCACGCGCCCGGGCGGCGGCCGTTTCGGGGTCTGTCCACCGAGATGACACCCAGGAGTTCCCCGCCGGACGCGTACATGGGGGCGTAGAGCCGGTCCTCGGGGTGCCACTCGTCCTCGAAGCGGGGGTCGGGGCCGTCGGTGTGCCACTGGGGCACGTCGTCCTCCAGCAGGACCCAGCCCTCGGTGTGCGGGATGAAACGCAGGCCGCCCCAGGACTCGCCCATGGTCAGGCGGCGGTCCCAGGAGGCGCGGGAGCCGACCCGGCCGGTGATCAGGGCCTCGGCGGCGGGGTCCCCGGCGAAGGCGGCGACGACGAGATCGCCGTCGGGACGGACGAGGTTGACGGCGGCGAGCTCATAGCCGAGGCCCACGACGATGCCGTCCACGACGGTCTGCAGCGTGTCCGCCAGGCTCCGGGCCGTGTTGAGCTCGGCCACCACCTGGTGCAGCTGCCGCAGGGTCGCAAGACGGACGTACGGCTCCGACTCGGTCTCCATTGCTCGCTCTCCCCGAGACCTCGACAGCAACTCCAGGTGTGTCATCGGCGGTTCGTTGCGGTGTCCTGTCCACTGAATCACAGTGAGCTGTGCCGCAGGTACACAGGGTCAACAAATCTTGCCCTCTGTGACTCAAGTCACACGATCGGATCATCGGGGTGGGGAGGGCCAGGAGGGGCGGGCGGGCGCCTGGGCCTGGCGGCGGGCCGGAGCCTGGGGCCGGGGCGGGGGCGAGGCTCGGCCTCGGGGGGGTTGGGGGGGGGGGGGGGGGCCAGGGGCGGTCTCTCTTATAACCTCGTCGCGTCTCGGGGGTCTTTGCGTGGCCGAGTTCTGGGCTGAGTGCGTGCGTTGCTACAACAACACCTTAGACTGCGACAGTATTGCAT
>NZ_WTFF01000106.1 GCF_019400985.1 Streptomyces bambusae | reverse complement strand
ACGACCAGCGCCCCGTCCCGGCCCCCCGCCCCGCCCACGCCCCCGCCCGGCCCGGCCCCGCCCTGGCACAACCCCAAGCCGGCCTTCGACGAGCCGACCCCCGCGACCGGCACCCCGCAGGCGAAGCCCGCCGACGCCCCGACTCCGGAGCCCGCCCCCCAGCCCGCGGCCACTGAGCCCGAGCCGGGGCCCACGCCCGGACCGGAGGCCGAATCCGCGCCGGGGTCGAAGGCCGAGCCGACGCCCGCGCCCGAGCCGAAGGCGCACCCCGAGCCCGAGCCGCAGGCTCAGCCCATGCCCGGTCCGGAGGCCGAATCCGCGCCCGAGGCGAAGGCCGAGCCCACTCCTGGGCCGGGGCACACGCCCGAGCCCGAGTCGCAGACTCGGCCCGCGCCGGGGCCGCAGGCCGAGCCCGCGCCCGAGCCGAAGGCGCACCCTGAGCCCGCGCTGCAGGCTCAGCCCGCGCCCGGGCCGGAGGCCGAATCCGCGCCCGAGCCGCAGGCTCAGCCCATGCCCGGGCCGGAGGCCGAATCCGCCCACCGGCCGAAGGCCGAGGCGTCGCCCGAGCCGGGGGCACACCCCGCGCCGGAGCGGAACGCCGAGCCCGCGCCCGGGCCGAAGCCCCAGCCCGCGCCCGAGCGGAAGCCCCGGCCCGGGCGCACGCCCGAGCCCGAGCCCGAGCCGCAGGCTCAGCCCATGCCGGGGCCGCAGACCGAGCCCCGGCCCACGCCCGAGCCGGAGCGGAACGCTCAGCCCATGACCCCGCCCGAACCGGAATCCACCCCTGACCCCGGAGGCGACGCGTGAACGACGTCCTCGACGTCGCCCTGCGACTCATCGTCGTCTTCGCCGTCTTCCTCGTGCTGCCGCTCGTCATCGGGCAGACCGAGCACAAGGTGATGGCCCACATGCAGGGCCGCCTCGGCCCCATGTACGCCGGCGGCTTCCACGGCTGGGCCCAGCTCGTCGCCGACGGCGTCAAGTTCGCGCAGAAGGAGGACGTGGTCCCGGCAGGCGCCGACCGCCGCATCTTCCAGCTCGCCCCCGCCGTCGCGCTCCTGCCGTACCTCCTCGTCCTCGTCGCCATCCCCGTCGGCCCGAGCGAGGGCGCGGTCGGGCAGGTCATCGACGCCGGCCTCTTCTTCGTACTGGCCGTCATGGGCGTCGGCGTCCTCGGCAGCGTGATGGCCGGCTGGGCCTCGGCCAACAAGTTCTCCCTGCTCGGCGGCCTGCGGACCGCCGCCCAGCTGCTCGCGTACGAGCTCCCGATGCTGCTCGCGGCGGCCTCCGTCGCCATGGCCGCCGGAACGGTCTCCCTCCCCGGCATCGTCGGCGCCTTCGAGTGGTGGTGGCTGCCCTGGCAGATCACCGGCGCCCTGGTGTTCTTCACCGCCGGCCTCGCCGAGCTCCAGCGGCCCCCCTTCGACATGCCCGTCGCCGACTCCGAGATCATCTTCGGCGCCTACACCGAGTACACCGGCCTGCGCTTCGCCCTCTTCCTCCTCGCCGAGTACGCCGGCATCGTCGTCCTGTGCGCCCTGACCACCGTCCTCTTCCTGGGCGGCTGGCACGGCCCCTTCGGCGGCGGCTGGGGCTGGACCCTGCTCAAGACCGCGGTCCTCGCCTTCGTCGTGATCTGGCTGCGGGTCAGCTACCCGCGGCTGCGCGAGGACCAGCTCCAGAAGCTGGCCTGGACCGTACTCATCCCGCTCGCGCTCGCCCAGATCGCGCTCACCGGCATCGTGAAGGTGGCGATCCAGTAATGCCTCCCATCCCCGGCTCCGGCCTCGCCAAGGGCCTCGCCGTCACCCTGCGCACGATGACGAAGCGGTCGCACACCGCCCAGTACCCCGACGCGCAGCCCGAGCTCCCGCCCCGCACCCGCGGGGTCATCGGGCTGTTCGAGGAGAACTGCACGGTCTGCATGCTCTGCGCCCGCGAGTGCCCCGACTGGTGCATCTACATCGACTCCCACAAGGAGACGATCCCGGCCGTCACCCCCGGCGGCCGTGAGCGCAGCCGCAACGTCCTCGACCGCTTCGCCATCGACTTCTCCCTCTGCATGTACTGCGGCATCTGCATCGAGGTGTGCCCCTTCGACGCCCTCTTCTGGTCGCCGGAGTTCGAGTACGCCGAGACCGACATCCGCGACCTCACCCACGAGCGCGACAAGCTGCGCGAGTGGATGTGGACCGTGCCGGCCCCGCCCGCCCTCGACCCGGCCGCCGAGGAACCCAAGGAGGTCGCGGCGGCCCGCAAGGCCGTCGAGAAGGCCGAAGCCGCGGCCGCCGCGGCAGCAGCCCAGGCCGCCGCAGCCGCAGCCCAGGACGCCCCGACCACCGGGCCCGGAACGCCCGGAACGCCCGGCACGCCCGGTACGCCCGGCACCCCGGAATCCCCGGCGGGAGGAACCGCCCGATGATCGGCACCACCCTGGCCGCGGCCGCCGCGGCAGGCTCCGGCGCGAGCCCCGGCTTCCTGTCGCCGAGCGGCGTCGAGATCGCCTTCTTGCTCGTCGGCCTCGCCACCCTCGGCGCGGCCGTCGTGACCGTCACGACCAAGCAGCTGGTGCACGCCGCCCTCTGGCTGGTCGTGGCGCTCGGCGGCATCGCCGTCGAGTACCTCCTGCTCACCGCCGAGTTCATCGCGTGGGTGCAGGTCCTGATCTACCTCGGTTCCGTGGTCGTCCTCCTCCTCTTCGGACTGATGCTGACCAAGGCGCCCATCGGCCCGTCGCCCGACGCCGACTCGGGCAACCGGTGGGTCGCCCTCGGCGTCGCCGTGGCCGCCGCCGGCGCCCTGGTCTGGGTCGTCGTGGACGCCTTCCGGACCACCTGGATCGACCTCGACGGACCCGTCCAGGGCTCCACCGCCGTGTCCGGCGAGATCCTCTTCCGGCACTGGGTACTGCCCTTCGAGGCGCTCTCCGTCCTGCTGCTGGCCGCGCTGATCGGAGCCATCGTGCTGTCCCGCAAGAACGGCGACACCGGCACCGCCCGCCAGGAGGGGAAGCGCTGATGCACCTCGCCTACCCCGCCGTCCTCGCGGCGCTGCTCTTCTGCACGGGCCTGTACGGAGTACTGGCCCGCCGCAACGCCATCCTGGTGCTGATGTCGGTCGAGCTGATGCTCAACGCCGTCAACCTCAACCTGGTGGCCTTCGACGTCTGGCTGCGCGACACCGTGCACGCCGGCCAGGCACTCACCCTCTTCACCATCGCCATCGCCGCCGCCGAGATCGGCATCGGCCTGGCCATCGTGCTGATGGTGTACCGCAACCGGGGCACCTCCGACGTGGACCGGCTGCGCGACACCGTCGAGGGGCGCGAGCCCGCGCCCACGTCCGACTCGGCCCCGGCCGAACCGACCGCCCCCCGGCCGGAGGTCGCCGCGTGACCACCACGACCCTCGCCGTCCTCGTCCCGCTGCTGCCCTTCGCCGGTGCGGTGGCGGGCCTGCTGCTGGGCCGCACGGCCCCCGGATTCGTCCGGCCGCTGGCCGTGCTGCCCACGCTGGCCGCCGCGGTCCTGGCCGTCCTGGTCGCCGTAAGCCAAGGCGGCGGCCGGCCGATCGACGTGGCCACCGAACTGACCCCGACCGGCTCGGTGCCCATCGACCTGGCCCTGTACCTGGACGGCTTCGCCGTGCTGACGGCCGTCCTGGTCGGCGTCGTGGCCACCTGCGTCCAGGTCTACTCCACGGCCTACCTGCGCGAGGACCCGCGCTACCCGTCGTACGCCGCTCTGGTCTCACTGTTCACCTCCGCCATGCTGCTCGTCGTCTACTCCGGCGACCTGATGGTGCTGCTGGTCGGCTGGGAGATCATGGGCATCTGCTCGTACTTCCTGGTCGGCCACTACTGGGAGACCGAGGCGGCCCGCTCCGCCTCCCTCAAGGCCTTCCTCGTCACCAAGCTCGGCGACGTGCCGTTCCTGATCGGCCTGTTCGCGCTCGCCGTCGACGCCGGCTCCTTCCGGATCACCAAGATCCTCGGCGCCGTCGCCGCGGGCGGACTCGACCACCCGACGCTGATCGCACTGCTCCTGCTGGCCGGCGTCGCGGGCAAGTCCGCGCAGTTCCCGCTGCACACCTGGCTCCCGGACGCCATGGCCGGCCCGACCCCGGTGTCCGCGCTGATCCACGCCGCGACGATGGTCGCCGCCGGTGTCTACTTCATCGCCCGTCTCCTCCCCGTCTTCACGGCGTCGCGCGCCGCGCTCGTCGTGCTGGCGGTCATGGCGGCGGTGACGATGGTCGGCTCCGGCCTGGCCGCCCTCGCCCAGGACGACATCAAGCGCGTCCTCGCCTACTCGACCGTCGGCCAGCTCGGCTACATGACCGGCGCCCTGGCCGTCGGCGACCGCGGGGCCGCCTTCTTCCACCTCCTGTCCCACGGCGCCTTCAAGGCGCTGCTCTTCCTCGGCGCCGGCGTGATCATCCACGCCGCCGGCACGAACTCCCTGTCCGCGATGGCCCGCATGGACGGACTGGCCAAGCGCATCCCGGACGCCTTCTGGACCATGACGATCGCGCTGCTCGCGCTCGCCGCGATCCCGCCCTTCGCCGGCTTCTTCTCCAAGGAAGCCGTCCTCGTGGCCGCCGAGCAGGCCGCCACCGGCCACTCCGACAGCGCCCCGAGCGCGGCCGGCTGGCTGGTGCTCGTCGCCGGTGTGCTGACCGCCCTGCTCACCGCCGCCTACGCCACCCGGCTGTGGCTGATGGCCTTCCGCGGCCGGGGCGCCGCCGCCCCCGACCACGGCAAGGAACCGCTCGCCATGACCGGCGTGCTGTGGCTGCTCGCCGTGCCGTCGATCGGCTTCGGCCTGGCCGCCGGCCCGCTGCCCGACTGGCTCGACGGACACGAGCTCTCCCCGACGGTAGCCACCGCCGTGCTCGGCACGGGCGCGGCCGTCATCGGCGTGGCGCTCACCTACGCCCTGTGGCAGCGCGCCGCCGCCCGGGCCGCCCGGGTCCCGGCCGGCCTGCCGACCGCCGCCGCCACCGCCGAGGCCGAGCACGCCGCCGTCGAATCGGCCGCCCAGGCGCCCGAGGTGGACGAGGTCACCCACGACCACCCGGCCGTCGTGGCCGGCGCGGTCCCCGACCCCGGCAAGGCCCTCCTCGGTCCGCTGTACCGGCACGCCGCCGCCGGCTTCCACCTGGACGCCGTCTACGCCGCCCTGTTCGTACGCCCCGTGCGCGCCGCCGCCGGCCTCGTCCACTTCCTGGACCGCGAGGTCGTCGAGACCTACGTACGCGGTGCGGGCGGCGCACCCCGGCTGCTCGGCGCCCTCGTCCGCCGGGCCCAGACCGGCAACGTGCAGAGCTACCTGAGCACCCTGTTCGCCGGTGCCGTGGTCCTGGCGATCGCCACCGCCGTCCTCGCCAACGTCAACGCCGGATCGTGAGCCGTGAGTCAGCCGTGATCGATATCAGCCCATCCGTGATGCAGTTCCTTCTGGCGTTCATCGTGGCCGGACCGCTCCTCGGCGCGCTCGCGGCCCTGCTGCCGCCCCCGCCCGGGCTCAAGGGCCGCAGCCCCGAGCAGGCCGTGCTGCGCCACGGCGTGACCGTGACCGGCGCCGTCCTCGCCGCGGCCGTCGCCCTCACCCTGGGCTTCGACCACGACACCCCCGCCCGCTTCCAGGCGACGACGGACATCAGCTGGATCCAGGCGCTGAACGTCCGGATCCACCTCGGTGTCGACGGCATCTCGCTCCCCCTCCTCCTGATGACCGCGCTGCTGTTCTTCCTGTGCGCGCTCTACTCCTACTTCAAGCTCCCGGCAGGCCCCTCCCCGAAGGCCTTCGTCTCGCTGCTCCTGGTCCTGGAGTCCGGCACCCTCGCGACCTTCGCCGTCCTCGACCTCCTGCTGTTCTTCCTGGCGTTCGAGATGGTGCTCATCCCGATGTACTTCCTCATCGCCCGCTGGGGCGGTGACCAGCGGCAGGCCGCCGCCTGGAGGTTCATCCTCTTCACGCTGCTCGGTTCCGTGGTCATGCTGCTCGGCCTGCTGCTGATCGGGATCAACAGCGGTACGTTCGACATGGTGGCACTGGCCACTGACAACGGCCGCGAACTCACGTACACCACCCAGCTCGTGGCCGCCGCCGCCATCGGCCTCGGCCTGGCCGTGAAGACCCCGATGTGGCCGCTGCACAGCTGGCTGCCGGACGCCCACACCGCCGCGCCCACCGTCGGCTCCGTCCTGCTCGCGGGCGTGCTGCTGAAGATGGGCACGTACGGGTTCGTCCGCATCCTGCTCCCGGTCACCCCCGACGGCATGCAGACCCTCGCGCCCTACCTCGCCGCGTTCGCCGCCGTCGGCATCGTCTACGGCTCCCTCGCCTGCCTCGCGCTGACCCGCAAGGGCGCCAAGGGCGACCTCAAGCGGCTCATCGCGTACTCCTCCGTCGGCCACATGGGCTTCGTCCTGCTCGGCATCGCGACCATGACCCCCACCGGCGTCAACGGCGCGCTCTTCGCCAACATCGCCCACGGCCTGATCACCGGCCTGCTGTTCTTCATGGTCGGCGCGCTCAAGGACCGCTGGGGCACCAGCGACCTGGACACCCTCGCCGGGGCCACCGGCGCCGCCCTGTACGGCCGCGCGCCGCGCATGGGCGCGCTGCTCGCCTTCGCCGCCGTCGCCTCCCTCGGGCTGCCGGGACTCGCCGGCTTCTGGGGCGAGATGCTGGCGCTGTTCGGCGCGTTCGAGCCGGCCGAGGGCCTGTCCCGGCCCGCGTTCCTCACCTTCATGGCGATCGGCGCCTTCGGCACCCTGCTCACCGCCGCATATCTTCTGATTGTCGTACGCAGGGTGTGCATGGGCGATCCGCACGCCCGTCCCGACGCCGCCCCCGCGGTCCTCGCGGACGTCCACGGCTACGAGTTCGCCGCCTGGACCCCCCTCGTCGCCCTGACCGTCCTCGCCGGCCTGTGGCCCGCGATCCTCCTCGGCCTCACCGACCCGGCCGTCCAGAAGCTCCTCGCAGGAGGCAACGCATGACGGCGCTGCTCACCACCGCCGCAGGCCCGGGCGCCAGCCTGGTCCAGACCGTCGACTGGCTCGCGATCGCCCCCGCCACCCTGCCCGCGGTCGTCGCCGTCGTCGTGCTGATCGCCGACCTGTTCCTGGACCGGCGCGGCAAGCCGGTCCTGGGCTGGATCTCCATCGCGGGCCTGGCCGCCTCCCTCGCGCTGCTGCTGCCGCTGCGCTCCGGCGACCGCTCCACCTTCTGCCTCGCCGACGCGCCCACGGCCTGCAGCTACACCGCCGACCAGTTCACGCTCGTCATCCAGTTCCTGGTCCTGGCCGGCGCCCTGCTCACCGCTCTGCTGTCGGTCACCGGCGCCCGCGAGGGCAGCCTGCCGGCCGGCGAGTTCTGGTTCCTGCTGCTCTCCTCGGCCGCCGGCGCCGCCCTGCTGCCCGCCTCCCGCGACCTCGCGACACTCATCGTCGCCCTGGAAGTGGCCTCGCTGCCCGCCTTCGCCCTCGTGGGCCTGCGCCGCGGCGACCGGCTCTCCTCCGAGGCCGCGCTGAAGTTCTTCCTCTCCTCGGTCACCGCGACCGCCGTCTCGCTGCTCGGCGTCAGCTTCGTCTACGCGGCCACCGGCACCCTGCACCTCACCCAGGTCGCCGACCGTCTGGAGGAGGTGCCCGCGCAGCTCGACACCCTCGCCATGGCGGGTGTCGCCCTCACCCTCATCGGCTTCGCCTTCAAGACCGCCGCCGTGCCCTTCCACTTCTGGGTCCCGGACACCTACGTCGGCGCCCCGCTGCCCATCGCCGGCTACCTCTCGGTCGTCGGCAAGGCCGTCGGCTTCACCGGCCTGATCCTCGTCACGGTGATCGCCTTCCCGTCGTACTCCGACATCTGGGGCCCGGCCCTCGCCGTGCTCGCCGCGCTCACCATGACCATCGGCAACGCCGCCGCGCTGCGCCAGGCACCCGACCGCGCGCACAGCGCCGTACGGCTGCTGGCCTGGTCCTCCGTCGGCCAGGCCGGCTACCTGCTGGTGCCGATCGCCGCCGCCGCGTACTCCGAGCGCGACGCGATCGGCTCGACCGTCGCGTACGCGCTGATGTATGCCGTCGTGAACCTCGGCGCCTTCGCGGTGGCGGCCCTGGTCGCCCGGACCGCGCCGGCGAACCGGATCAGCGACTACCGCGGGCTGTACGCGCGCCGCCCGCTGACCGCCCTGGCCCTCGCCTTCTTCCTGCTGTGCCTGGCCGGCCTGCCGCCCGGCATCATCGGACTCTTCGCGAAGGTCGTGGTCTTCCAGTCCGCGGTCGACGCGGGGCTGGGCTGGCTGGCCGTCGTGATGGCGGTCAACGTGGTCGTGGCGCTCTACTACTACCTCCAGTGGACGGCGGTGCTCTTCCGCGCGCCGAAGGCGGCGGAGGAGGCGGCTGCGGCCACCACCGCCCCGGCGGCCACGGCCACGGTCACGCCCACGGCCGCGCCCGCCCGGATCCCGGTCCCGATCTCGGTCGCGATCGCCGTCACCGGCGTCGTGGCGGTGGTGCTCTCCGGCGCCCCCGAGGCCGTCCTGCGCTACGCCGCCACCAGCCTCTTCCCGCAGTGACCAGCCTCTTCCCGCAGTGACCGGCGTACGGGCGCCCGTGCCGGCCGCACCGGCGCCCGTACCGCCCCGAACGGCGTAACGCCCGCCCCGGCCGTGCCCGGGAACCCGGCGCTCCCGCCTGGCGTTGACCAGGAAGGGAGGGTCCACTGGACCGTAGAACCCCTTGCCGGGTCCCCCTGCCGCACCACCTGGAGGGCGTACCGTGCACCGCCGGCACAACGGGCTGAAGACCGCCGTACTCCTCGGCGGGCTGTCCGCCATCATCATCGTCATCGGGAGCTTCTTCGGCCGGGCCGGTCTGATCGTCGCGGTCCTGGTCGCCCTCGGCACCAACGCGTACGCGTACTGGAACAGCGACAAGCTGGCTCTACGCGCGATGCGTGCCCGCCCCGTCAGCGAGTTCGAGGCGCCCGCGCTCTACCGCATGGTCCGGGAGCTCTCCACCTCCGCACGCCAGCCGATGCCCCGGCTCTACATCTCCCCGACCGAGGCGCCGAACGCCTTCGCGACCGGGCGTAACCCGCGCAGCGCGGCCGTGTGCTGCACCGAGGGCATCCTGCGCATCCTCGACGAGCGGGAGCTGCGCGGCGTCATCGGCCACGAGCTCAGCCACGTCTACAACCGCGACATCCTCATCTCGTCGGTCGCCGGAGCGCTCGCCTCCGTGATCATGTTCCTGGTGAACTTCGCCTGGCTGATCCCCATCGGCCGGTCCGACGACGACGAGGGCCCCGGCCTGCTCGGCATGCTGCTGATCATGATCCTCGGGCCGCTGGCCGCGACCGTGATCCAGCTGGCCGTCAGCCGCTCCCGCGAGTACGAGGCCGACGCCTCCGGCGCCCAGCTCACCGGCGACCCGCTGGCGCTGGCCGGCGCGCTGCGCAAGCTGGACGCCGGCACCAGGCAACTGCCGCTGCCGCCCGAGCCGCGCCTGGAGACCGCCAGCCACATGATGATCGCCAACCCCTTCCGCCCGGGCGCCGGACTGACCAAGATGTTTTCCACCCACCCACCCATGGCCGAGCGGATCGCCCGGCTCGAACAGATGGCAGGCCGCAGGCAGTGAAGACAATCCTGAACCTCATATGGCTCGTGCTCAGCGGGTTCTGGCTGTTCCTGGGCTATTGCCTGGCCGGCCTGATCCTCTGCATCACGATCATCGGCATCCCCTTCGGTGTCGCCTCCTTCCGCATCGCGCTCTATGCGCTGTGGCCCTTCGGCTACACCACCGTCGAGCGGCGCGACGCCGGCGCCGGATCGGCCATCGGCAACATCCTGTGGCTGGTCCTGGCGGGCTGGTGGCTCGCCCTCGGACACATCTTCACGGGCATCGCCCTGTGCATCACGATCATCGGCATCCCGTTCGGCATCGCCAACTTCAAGATGATCCCCATCTCGCTGCTGCCGCTGGGCCGCGAAATCGTCCCCACGGACGCGCCGTTCGCCACCCGCTAGGGTTATCCACAGGGCTGTCGCGCTGTCGGTGGGCGGGTCCACGATGGGGCCATGAACGAGACCGAGCAGGAGCAGTTGCTGGAGCGCGTGGCCGCGCACGTACGCACGTCCCGGCAGGGGGCCGAGGGCCCTCTGCCGGCCGTCGCGAGCGCCGTGGAGGTGGCCCGGGTCGAGCGCATAGCCGCAAGCCCCCTACCGCCACTGCTGACCGGGCTCTACACCCGTGTGGCCAACGGCGGATTCGGCCCGGAGTACGGCCTGCTGACGCTGGAGCAGGCCATACGGACCTACGAGGACATGCGGGCCTCCGCGTGGCGCTGGCCCGAAGGCGTGCTCCCCATGGCCGACTTCGGCTGCGGGATGCTGATGTGCGTGGACTGCCGCTCCGACACGGCCCAGGTCCTGCTGTTCGACCCCAACCCGGGAGACCCCGACCTCGCCTGGTACGTCGACGCGCCCGGCCTCGCCGACTGGCTGCGCGGCTGGCTCGACGGCACGGCCTGGTTCTGCGAAGAATCCGGCGCGGGGGAGGAGTTCGACCTGGAGCTTGCGCCCTGGCCCGACCTCAGATCCCGGACCTGAGGCGCCCGCGCCGCACCGCGTACACCAGCGCGCCCAGCGCAAGCACCGCTGCACCCGCCACCGCCGACGCGGCCGGCAGCGTGCAGGCGAGCACCAGACAGCCGGCCAGCCCGGACGCTGCCACGGCCCGACCCTTGACACCTGAATCGAGCGTCCACGCGGAGGCGTTCGCGATCGCGTAGTAGACCAGCACTCCGAACGAGGAGAAGCCGATCGCGCCCCGCACGTCCACCGTGGCGGCCAGCACCGCCACCACCGCCCCCACGGCGAGCTCCGCATGCTGCGGCACCTGGTGGCGGGGATGCACGGCGGCCAGCGTGCGGGGCAGATGGCCGTCCCGGGCCATCGCCAGCGCCGTCCGCGACACCCCGAGCACCAGCGCCAGCAGCGAGCCCAGTGCCGCCAGCGCCGCGCCCGCCCGGACCACCGGGGCCAGTCCGGGCCGGCCCGCCTCCCCTACCGCGTCGGCCAGCGGCGCCACCGACGCGGCCAGCCCGTCCGCACCGAGCACCGACAGCGCCGCCACGGCCACCGCGGCGTACACCACCAGCGCGATCCCCAGGGCCACCGGCACGGCCCGCGGGATCGTCCGCTGCGGATCGCGCACCTCCTCGCCCAGGGTGGTGATCCGCGCATAGCCCGCGAACGCGAAGAACAACAGCCCGGCCGCCTGGAGCAGCCCGGCCACACCTCCGGCAGCCCCCGCCGTCAGCCGCCCGGAGTCCGCCGCCGGAGAGGTCAGGCATGCCACCACGACCCCGGCGAGCACCGCCAGTACCGCCGCCACGATCAGCCGCGCGATCCGGGCGGACTTCTGCACACCCCCGTAGTTCGCCGCGGTCAGCGCCACCACCGCCGCGACCGCCACCACGTGCTCCCGGCCGGGCCAGACGTACGCCCCGACGGTCAGCGCCATCGCCGCGCAGGACGCGGTCTTGCCGACCACGAAGCCCCAGCCGGCCAGATATCCCCAGAAGGGCCCGAGCCGTTCGCGCCCGTACACGTACGTGCCCCCGGACGCCGGATACCGGGCGGCCAGCCGCGCCGAGGAGTGCGCGTTGCAGTAGGCGACCACCGCCGCCACGGCCAGGGCCCACAGCAGGCTGCTGCCCGCCGCCCGGGCCGCAGGGGCGAGCGAGGCGAAGATCCCCGCGCCGACCATCGCGCCGAGACCGACGACGACCGCGTCGAAGACACCCAGAGTGCGCCTCAATTCACGTTCCACGGGGCGGAGACTAGCCGGGTTCCGTGGCCTCCTCCCGGCCGGGTACCGGCCGGCTCCCCGACTCCCGCTGCCGGGCCCAGCCGTCGAGGGCGGTCAGACACGCGTGGTCGAGATGGCGCAGCCCGCTCAGGTCGAGCCGCACCTTGCGGTCGCCCGGCTGGGCCTCCAGCACGTCCAGCAGCTTGGGCAGCCGCAGGAAGCTGGCGTTGCCCACCACCCGCAGGCAGAGCGTGTCCTCCTCCCACACCTGCTCCACGTGCACGTGGGAGGTCTCCCAGGCGGCCTTGGCGACCGCCAGCACCAGCCCCAGCAGCACCCCCTCGAAGAGGTTCGTGGCCACGATCGCCCCGGCCGTCACCACCAGCACCACCGCCTCGCCCCGGTGCGTACGCCACAGCGTCACCACGGCCTTGCCGGGCAGCAGCTTCCAGCCGGCGTGCAGCAGCACCCCCGCCAGGGCGGCCAGCGGCACGGCGGACAACGCCTGGGGCACCGCCACGGCGAACAGCAGCAGCCAGGCACCGTGCAGCACCCTGGCCGCCCGGGTCCGGGCCCCGGCCTCCGCATTGGCGGCGCTGCGCACGACCACGGCCGTCATGGGCAAGGCCCCGAGCAGCCCGCACACGGCATTGCCCACCCCCTGGGCCACGAGCTCCCGGTCGTAGTCGGTGCGCGGGCCGTCGTGCATCCGGTCCACGGCGGCCGCGCTGAACAGCGTCTCGGCGGAGGCGATCAGCGCCAGGGCGACCACGGTGCCGACAGCCGCGGGGGAGGCCAGCACCGCCAGCTCCGTGCCGCTCAGCGGATCGACCACGTCCAGCACCCCGGAGACCCGCACCCGCTCCACCGGCAGGGACAGGGCCGCCGCGGCCGCGGTCGCGGCGGCCACCCCGACCAGCGCCCCCGGCACGACCCGCACCCGGGCCGGCAGCCGCTGCCAGCCGACGACGACCAGCACGGTCCCCACGCCCAGGGCCACCGCGGCCCACTCGGCCCGCCCGGCGAACCCGGACAGCCCGCTCACCTTGGCCGGCATCCCGCCGGGCGCGGTGACGTCGCCCAGCGCGTAGATCTGGCCGGCGATCAGCACCAGCCCGATCCCCGCCAGCATGCCCTGCACGACGGCGACGGAAATCGCCCGGAACCACCGGCCCAGCCGCAGCGCCCCCATGCCCAGCTGCAGCATCCCGGCGGCCAGCACCAGTACCCCGAGCGCGGTCAGCCCGTAGACCCCCACGGCCTCGTAGACGAGCACGGTCATCCCCGCGGCGGGCCCGCTGACCTGGAGCGAGCTGCCCCGGAAGCACCCGACCACGAGCCCGCCCACCACTCCGGTGACGATCCCCAGCTCCGCCGGCACCCCGGAGGCGACGGCGATCCCGACACAGAGCGGAAGCGCGACCAGCGCGACGACCACGGACGCCCCGAAGTCGTCGCGGAGAGTGCCGGCCCCAGGCATGCGAGAACCCCCTGCCACGCGGTGATGGATGCCACCAGCCTGGTGGGAGCACCCATGCACGCCAAGTGACCACAGGGGGCTTCGCAGAAGCACGCGCCGCACACGCGCGGCTCACACCCACCGGGCGCCGCCCGAACGCCCGCGCACAGCTCAGCGATACGCGCCCGGCCGACTCACGTCCCGTACGGCCTGGGCGCCCATGCCGAAGGCACATCGCGGGCGATCGCCGAGGCGGTCCCCGGCGCCTGCTGTGGCTGTCATGAGTCGGTCACAAGGAAGGCGCGGATCTCGGTGGCGAGGTTGCGCATGTCCTCGCCTGCTGCATGCACTGTAGTGGTCTCGAAGTGCCATTCCTCGGACGGCGGGCGGTCATGAAGCCCCCACGTCAGATGGACGTAGCCTCTCGGGTCGTGTGTGGCCGAGAGCGTCAGGTCGTGCTCCAGAGACCGCCAGGTGCGCGCTCCCTCCCACCCGCGGAAGTCTTCGGCCAACTCGTCGAGGAAGGAGTCGAGGCCGTCACCCGCCCACGTGCGGACGGACACCTCGACGCTCACCCACTCACCCCGTGCTCGCACGCAGAAGTCGAGCATCAGATCGTTCTCGATCTCCGGGAACGGGCGAGTGGGTTCGGAGAAACACAACCGGACGGCCCGCGGGCCGGCATCCCTTACGCCGACGACCACACCGGTCGACTCTGACTCGATCATCTGCGCAGGCTAAAGGGCGATGCGGGCCTGTGACCACGTCTTTCTCTCCGACTGTGTGGACGGGCCACCCGCATTCGTGCGAGGTGTGCGCCGACCGGCGGACTGTTCAGCGTGCCAGCAGCGCCACTTCATCGATCCACCGGCGGACTTCCGCGAGCCAGTCGATCCGCTCCACGTCGTGGTGCGCCGCGATGAAGCGCCGCGCCGGACCTCTGTCGTCCCAGTACCGCCGCTCGGGTGCAGCAGAGCGGACGAAGATCTCGCAGCCGACCGCGTTGGTGAGGACGGTGACCTCCAGATCGCCCAGCCCACGGGTGGGCGCGAGGGCGGTGAGAAGGAAGGACTGATGGAAGTCGAACAGCTGGTCCACCTCCGGGAGGCGCTGGTCCACCAGTTCGGCGGACCCGCACACGAAGCCCTCCTCCGCGAAGGCGTTCAGTATCGCCTCGTGGAGCGGAAGCGCGGACACACGGAGAAGGTCCAGCACCTGCGTGTCGACCTCGACCGACGTGCCGTCGATCCGCCGCAGCAGCCGCTTGAACATCCGGGTACAGCCCCCTGACACGTTGACGGGACGGCAGGCCGGCGCGCTGCCGGATACCGGACGCCGCCACGCCCTCGGCGCTCCGTCGACGTGGCGGCGCGGAGGAGCTCCGAGCCGATGGCTCGGTCGAAGCCCGCGATGGGGTCGGCCCGGCCCTCCTCACGGCGAGGAGGGCACATCAAGCGGCGCCGATCGACGCTGTCTTCAGCGTTGCGCCCTCGATGTGCCCTCCCAGGCCGCAAGCTAGCGTTTCCGCAGCTCAGATGGGTCTGCTAGCGGTAGTTCACGAACTGGATCGCGAAGTCCAGGTCCTTGCCCTTGAGGAGCTGCTGGACGGCCTGGAGGTCGTCGCGGCTCTTGGAGCTGACGCGCAGCTCGTCGCCCTGGACCTGGGCCTTGACGCCCTTGGGGCCCTCGTCGCGGATGATCTTGGCGACCTTCTTGGCGTTCTCCTGGGAGATGCCCTCCTGGATCGTCGCGAAGATCTTGTACTCCTTGCCGGACAGCTGCGGCTCGCCCGCGTCGAGCGCCTTGAGCGAGATCTGGCGCTTGACCAGCTTGGTCTCGAACACGTCGAGGACGGCCTTGACCCGCTCCTCGGAGTTGGCCTCCATCAGGATCTTGTCGCCGGACCAGGCGATGGAGGCTCCGGTGCCCTTGAAGTCGTAGCGCTGCGAGAGCTCCTTGGCGGCCTGGTTGAGGGCGTTGTCGACCTCCTGCCGCTCGACCTTCGAGACGATGTCGAAACTGGAGTCGGCCATGTGCTGTGGCTCCTTGAAGTCGGCTGGGATTGCTCAGAGGAAAGCGGCCGGGCACCTGCCCGGACCACTGCGCAAAGCCTAGCCACCGCATCCGGCGGAAGCGCTGATCAATCCGGTGGCGAAGCACCCCCGAGCATCAGGTATCGTTTACGTCGTTGCCAGGGAGAACCGCCGAAAGACGGACTCGCCGGCGACATCCCATGGCGGTGTGCCCGAGTGGCCAATGGGAGCGGACTGTAAATCCGTCGGCTTAGCCTACCCAGGTTCGAATCCTGGCGCCGCCACGCGAAGAAAGCCCCTCTGATCTGCGGAAACGCAGCAGAGGGGCTTCTTCGGTCTTCAGGGGCCCTGCGGGCGGCCGGGCTACGGTGCGCGTTCGTAGGTGACCGTGGTGGTCGGGCAGGCTTCCGCGTGCTGGGCCAGGGCCTCCTGTTCGGCGAGGTCGAGGGCGAGGCCCCAGCGGAGTTTGGTGGCGGTCCACTCCGAGACGTACCGGCACGTCGCGTCCACGGCCGGCGGCAGCCACTCGGCCGGGTCCTGGTCGGCCTTGCTGCGGTTCGAGGCGGCGGAGACGGCGACCAGGGAGCGCTCGCTGTCGAGGTCGTTCGCGTAGGCCTCGCGGCGTTCGGGGGTCCACTGGGAGGCCCCGGAGTCCCACGCCTCGGCGAGCGGCACCATGTGGTCGACGTCGAGAGCGCTGCCCGGGCTGAGCCACTTCGCGTCGTAGTAGCTCCACCAGAGGCCGCCGGCCAGTTTGCACCCCGGCAGCACCTCGGGGGCCTGTCGGGCCTCGGCGAGGAGGACCTCGGCCCTGGTGTTGCAGCCGTCGGTGGGGATCTTGCCGGAGTTCCAGTGTCTGAACGAGGTGCGTTGATAGCCGTCGCGGGACTCGGCGGCGAGGGGCAGGGCCTTCACCGCGTCGGCCAGGGGGAGGGTCGTGTCGGCGGCATGGGCCGGGGTGCTCAGGGTGAGGGGCAGGACGGCGAGTGCGGCGGCCGTGACGGCGCGCAGGAGGGGGTGAATCACGAGGAGCAGAGTTGACGTTCTGCAACCCGATCGAGTGGATCGACTCGAACCCGTGCGCCAAGTAGAGGCGCCTGTTCACCGGAGAAGCGTTTCTGCGGCCCCTTCGACCGTGGCGACGGTCAGCGGGGCCTTCTTTCGGCAATCCGCCGTCCCTGGCATGCGGTAGGCGGGATCATGAGGTGACGGTGACCACATCATCGGCACGAGCACCGCAGGGTGATTCCGGGGGGACGGGAATGGCCGACGGCAACCAGCGCTTCTTCATCAGCTACGCGGGCATCGACCGCCCCTGGGCCGAGTGGGTCGGCTGGCACCTGGAGCGGGCCGGGCACCGGGTCGTGCTCGACGTGTGGGACTGGCGCACCGGCGACGACTTCGTCGACCACATGGATCGCGCCCTCGCCGGGGCCGACGCGGTGGTCGCACTGTTCTCCCGGGCCTACTTCGACCCCGAGCGCTGGACCCGCGAGGAACGCAACGCCACCGTCGCCCTGCGCAGCCGGGTCATCCCGCTCGCCCTCGAACCCCTCGTCATGGCCGACATCCCGGCGACGCTGGCCGCGAAGCTCCGCAAGAACCTCCACGGCCTGGGCGAGGTGGCTGCCCTGGAGGCGCTGAAGGAGGCCGTCAACGGCGGCAGCCGGCCCGACGGGCCGCCGCCGTTCCCGGGCCCGGGCGGGCGGCAGGCCCCTCCGGGCGGCGCCGGCGCCGCGGCGGGCGAGACCGCCCCGGCGGGCGATGACTTCCCCACGGGCGAGGACTTCCGGGCCGCCGAGCACCTGGCACCCCGGCTGCCCCGTGTCGACGGAGAGCCCGAGGTGTGGAAGGCCGACCGCCGCAACCCCGACTTCGCCGGCCGCGAGGCGCAGATCGTGGCGCTCCGCGAGGACCTGCTCAGCGGCCGGCAGGCCGTCGTACGGGCCCTGCACGGCATGGGCGGCATCGGCAAGACGCAGATCGCGCTGGAGTACGCGCACCGGTTCAAGGCCCAGTACGACATCGTCTGGTGGATCGACGCCGAGCAGGCCGACCAGATCCCCGTCCACTACACCGAACTCGCCGACCGCCTCGGCATCGCCAAGCCCGAAGCCGGCTCCGAGTCCAACGCCCGGGCCCTGCTGAGCGCCTTACGGACGCGCCCCCGCTGGCTGCTGATCCTCGACAACGCAGAGCAGCCCGCCCAGATCGCCCCCTGGCTGCCGGAGGGCCCCGGCCACGTCCTGATCACCTCGCGCAACCCGGACTGGCACGGGGTGGCCGCGCAGACGCCGCTGGAGGTCTTCACCCGCGCGGACTCCCTCGCGTACCTGACGGCCCGCGTGACGGGCATCCCGACCGACCAGGCCGACCTCCTCGCCCAGGACCTCGGCGACCTCCCCCTGGCCCTGGCCCAGGCGGCCGGGGTCGTGGGCAGCGGCATGACCGCCGAGCACTACCGCGAGCTGCTCGCCACCAACACCGAGCGGATCCTCAGCGAGAAGGCTCCGCAGGGCTACGCCGCATCGCTCGCCGCCGCCGTGGAGATCGCCGCGGGCCGACTCGGCAACGAGCATCCGGAGGCGGTGTCGGTCCTGATGCTGGGCGCCTTCTTCGGGCCCGAGCCCATTCCCCTCGCATGGCTCGAAGGCGTCCGCCCCGCCCTGCGGTCGCTCGCCGACGCCGAGGGCGACCTCATGTGGCCCCAGCCGGAGCTGGCCTCGCTCAGGCGCTACGGGCTGGTCCGCCTGGACCGGGCGACGTTCCAGATCCACCGCCTCACCCAGGGGGTGCTCCGGGACCGGACCGCGCCCGAACAGGCCGGGCTGATCCGCGCCGACGTCGCCACCGTGCTGGCCGCCATCGACCCCGGCGATCCGAAGCGACCGGAGAACTGGCCGGCCTGGGCCTCGCTGACCGCCCACCTCACCGCCCAGCCCGACCTGTGCGCCGAGCGCCCGGAGCTTCGGCGGACGCTGCTGGGGGCGGTTCACTTCCTCCTCCACAGCGGTCGGACGAGAACGGCGCACAGCGTGGCGTCGTCCCTGTCCGAGGTGTGGATCGCGAGCCTGGGCAAGGAGGACCCGGACACCCTGACGTGCCTGCAGTACCTCGGACACGCGACGGCCGAAGGAATCGACGCCGGCGGAGCCGTGCCGTTGATCAAGGAGACCCTTGAGCTGCGTCGACGGGTCCTTGGGGAGGACCATCCGGACACGCTGCAATCACTCAACGACCTCGGGGCCACGATGAGCAGGCTGGGCCGCCACCGCGATGCCCAGGACCTTGCCGAGGAGGCGTTCGCCCGGCGCCGGAGAGTGCTGGGGGAGGACCATCCGGACACCTTGCAGTCGGCCAGCAATGCCGCCGCCGCCCTGTTCGGACTGGGCGAGGTCAGGGAAGCCGAGCGGATGGCCCAGGACGCGCTCGTCCGGGGGCGGCAGGTCCTGGGTGACGACCATCCGACCACGCTGAAACTCGGTGCGATGCTCCCGACCATCCTGATGCAACTGGGCGAGTTCGGAAAAGCCTTTCGGATGGCCGAGGAATCACAGCTGCGGCTGGCTCGCACCCTCGGCGACGACCATCCCGACACCATCGGATCGGCCGAGGCCGTGGCTCTGGCCCTGCGTGGCCTGGGGAGGCGCCAGGAGGCGTACGAGGCCGCTCGGGACGTGCTGGACCGCAGGCGGCGGGTGTTCGGCGGTGATCATCCGCGCACCCTGCAGGCGGCCTCGCAGGTCTCCCTCGCACTGCGTGAACTGCGCGAGGTCGCCGAGGCTCACGAGCTGGCCCAGGACACCTTGGCGCGGGCGCGGCGGGTGCTCGGGGACGACCATCCCGCGACGGTGGTCGGGCAGGCGGTCGCAGGCGCCGCCCTCGGCTCACTGCAGCGGTACGACGAAGCGGTGGAGCTCCTCAAGGACGCCCTCGACAGGCAGCGGCGCATCATCGGCAGCGGCCACCCGGACACCCTGGGCACGGCCAGACTCCTGGCCGAGGTGTACATCGCCATGCGCAAGCCCTTCGCGGCGCAGCGGTTGCTCATGGGGCAGGTCAAGCAGACGAAGCAGGCCAAGCGCGGCCGGAAGGGGAAGAAGTAGGCGATCTGCGCATCCACCGGGCTGCAGTGTCGTTTGACCACGCGTGAAGTGGACAACTGAGGCGCGGGGCAAGGTCGGCGGCGGGGTTCTGCTCATGCTGCTCGGGGCGGGGATTCCGGCACTGGTCGGGGCGTTGCAGGGAGACGTCGGGCAGCCCTACCACGAGACCAGGCTGTACTTCGGCACCCAGCGCGCGCACGGCGGCGAGATCGGGGAGAAGGAGTTCACGGAGTTCCTCGACCGCGCGGTGACACCCGCGTTCCCGGAGGGGCTCACCCTCCAGGAGGGGCGCGGGCAGTGGCGCGAGGCGGACGGCGACATCGTGCGCGAGCACTCGTACGAACTCGTGCTGCTCTACCCCGAGAAGGAGGCCGAGAACCGCAGCGTGCACATCGAGCGGATCCGGCGGGCGTACCAGACCGACTACGACCAGGACTCCGTAGGGCGTTCCGACGACCAGGTGAAGGTCGACTTCTGAAGGGCGGGGCGGGGGTCGAGCGGCGCGCCGAGTGGCTTGTGCCGGGCGTCAGTTGCCCGCCACGTCCTTGACCGCCACCGGGAACGGCGTGGAGCCGGAGACGAGTTCCAGCGTCAGCCCCGCCGTCGCCGGGGTCTCCACCAGCTCGGCCACGACCGCCGCCACGTCGTCGCGCGGCACTGCCCCGCGGCCCGTCCGGGCGGCCAGGTGGACCAGGCCGGTACCCGGGTCGTCGGTCAGCGCGCCGGGGCGCAGGATCGTCCACTCCAGGCCCAGCCGGGTGCGTACGTGGTCGTCCGCCTCGCCCTTGGCGCGCAGATAGGCGTCGAACACCTCGTCACCCGGATGCCGGGCGTCGGCGCCCATCGAAGAGATCATCACGAAGCGGCTCACCCGCGCCCGTTCGGCCGCATCGGCGAACAGCACCGCCGCGCCCAGGTCCACGGTGTGCTTGCGCGCCGCGCCGCTGCCCGGTCCGGCGCCCGCCGCGAAGACGGCGGCCTCCGCGCCCTGGAGAATCGCGGCGACCTGCTCGACGGAGGCCGACTCCAGGTCGCACAGCACCGGTTCGGCGCCTGCCTCCCGCAGGTCGTCGCCCTGTGCCAGGTTCCGGATGATGCCCGCGACCTCGTAGCCGCGCGCGCTGAGCAGCCGCTCCAGCCGCAGTGCGATCTGACCGTGTCCACCCGCGATGACGATGCGCATGGTCCGACCGTACGACGCCCGGCGCCCGCCTGCCCGCAAGCGCTCAGGGGCCTGGCTCCATACGGCCCTGCCGGGGGAGGTCCAGGGCCACCGCGACGGCCGAGTCGCAGTACTCCCGCACCGCGCTGGTACGGGCCACCACCCGGCCGCGGTGGATGACGATCCGGCTGTAGGCCAAGGAGAGCACGGCGGCGATCCGGTCGCCGCGTACGGCGAGCAGCTCGGCCGGGAAGCCTGCCTCGACCCGGACCTCCGGCAGGCCCATCGCCTCCCGGGACGCGGCACTGATCGCCTCGTACGCCTCGGCCGGGCGCAGTCCGCCCTGCGAGGCGAGCAGGTAGCCGGCCTCCAGCGGGTCGCCGCGGCCGACCGGGTTGGCGGCGTCGCGCAGGGCGCCGCTGCCCGCGGCGACCCGGACCCCGGCCGCGCGCAGCAGCCGGACCGGGGCCGAACGCGGACTGCGCCGTTCCAGAGCCGCGCAGTTGCCCTGGGGCAGACAGGTCACCCGTACGCCGGCCGCGGCGAGCTGGTCGGCGGCGCGGGCGGCGGCGTCGAGGGGGAGCCGGGACAGGCCGGCGCAGGGCCCGATGGACACCCCGGGGCGCAGCCCGCCGGCCATCGCCGCGAGCCGGGCCAGCCGGGCCGGGTCGTCGCCGTCGGTGTGCAGGTCGACGGGGCAGCCGTGTTCGGCGGCCAGTTCGAGTACGGCCTCCAGGAAACCGGTCGGGTCGGGGTCGAGGTCGGGGCAGCCGCCGACCACGGCCGCGCCCATCTTGACCGCGTCGCGGAGCATCGCGAGACCGTCGGCGCCGGCCACCCCGGTGAGCAGCCGGGGCACGGCCACGGCGGTGAGGTCGGTGAGGCCGCGCAGGGAGCGGCGGGCCTGGAGGACCGCCTCCAGCGGGCGCAGGCCGTGGACGTCGCCGATGCGGACGTGCGAGCGGACGGCGGTCGCTCCGTGGCCGAGCTGGAGCAGTGCGGCCTCGGTGGCCCGGCGCTGGACCTCGTCGACCGTGTACGGCACCGGGCCGTCGGCGTCGGCGGTGAGGGCGGTGTCGCCGTGGGCGTGCGGTTCGGCGGGGGCGGGGAGCAGGAGGTAGCCGCTCAGGTCGACACGGGACGGGGCCGGGGAGGGCAGGCTGCCCGCCGTGCCGACGGCCTGGATGCGGCCCCCGCCGAGTCGGACGTCGACCGTCCGCCCGTCCGTGAGCCGGGCGCTGGCGAGCAGCAGCGTGGTCGGGTCGGCGGCCGAGCCGTGGTGCGCGGCGCCGGGTCCGGGGGCGGGGCTGTCGGGCATCGCGCTCCTGCGGTGGCTCGGGCGGGTCCCGGGCCCTGGCCGCAACCACGGCCCAAGATCACGCAACGTCCTCAGAGCGTAGGGCGCGGGGGTCCGCGCTTCGGGGAAGAGCGCAATAGTCGTACCGCGACGTGGTGCCCAGCCCCCTCCCGGGGCCACCGGGGCCACCGGGGCCGCCGGGGCCGCCGGGGCCGCCGGGGTCACCGGGGTCCCCGGACCCGGCGCCACGGCCCCCGGAACCCGGCGCCTCCCGGAACCCGGCGCCCCGGCGCCCGGACCCGGCACCTCCCGGACCATGAGGCTCCGCTTCCGGGGCCCCGGGGCTTCCGGAAGCGGGCTCGCGCCCGTACGCCCATCGCGTCCCGGTCTGCGCCGCCATCGGGCCGCGGCTTGCGCCTGCCTGATTCCGGGCCGGCCCCGGAGCCGTAGGCCCGGGCCCGCGCCGCTACCCGCTCCGGGCCTGCGCCCGCTCCGGGTCCAGCGGCCGACCTCCGCCTCGTCTCCGGCCCCGGGGCCTGTGCCGGTCCCGGGCCTGTGCCGGTCCCGGGCCTGTGCCGGTCCCGGGCCTGTGCCGGTCCCGGGCCTGTGCCGGTCCCGGGCCTGTGCCGGTCCCGGGCCTGTGCCGGTCCCGGGCCTGTGCCGGTCCCGGGCCTGT